>JBBSQZ010000044.1:0-16106 GCA_038243565.1 Rhodothermales bacterium
CGGTCACGGAAGGTCTGAACAACTACCTGCGCTACTTCAAACGGATCTCGTTCGGGCTACCGAACTTCGATCATATGCGGGTCCGGGTGTTGATGGCGACCGCCTGACCACGGGATTTGTCAAAGAGCCCAAACTCCAAACTTCAAACTCTCCGGCCACCGCCGTTCGTTCATGCACTGCCCCCTCCCGCCTCTCGCTAGCTTGCCCGGACGCCCCACTCCGCCCCGATGAAACTCCCCTTCGCGCTCGCCCGCCGGTTCGTCGCCGGCGAGACGCTCGGCACCGCCCTCACCACCGTCGACGGCCTGCTCGACGAGGGCCTTATGGTGACGCTGGACCTGCTCGGCGAGCACGTCCACGACGCCGACCGCGCCAACGGGCTCGCGACGACCTACAGCGACCTCGTCGGCCGCCTCGCCGATCTGCGCGACGCGAAGGGCGTCCCCGCCGAGGCGGTCAACATCTCGATCAAGCTGTCCATGATCGGGCAGGTCATCGACCGCGGCCTCGCCGAGGCGAACCTCCGCGCGCTCCTCGACCGCGCCCGCGAGGCCGACATGTTCATCCGCCTCGACATGGAGGGGTCGGACATCACGGACTCGACGCTCGGTCTCTTCGAAGCCGTCTACCCGGACTACCCCGGCCTCGTCGGCCCCGTCCTCCAGGCGTACCTCCACCGCACGGCCGGCGACGTGGCGCGGATGGTCGAGCTCCAGGCGCGCGTCCGCCTCTGCAAGGGCGCCTACAAGGAGCCCGCGAGCATCGCCTACCAGGACATGCCGACGATCCGCTGGCACTACCGCCGCCTCGCGCGGACGCTGCTCACCGAGGGCCACTACCCGGGCATCGCCACGCACGACGACGAGCTCATCGCCGCCGTCAAGCAGATGGTGGCGGCCGACGACGTGCCGCGCGACGCCTTCGAGTTCCAGATGCTCTACGGCATCCGCAACGACACGCAGCGCGCGACCGTCGCCGAGGGCTACCGGATGCGGATCTACGTGCCGTACGGGACGGAGTGGGTGCCGTACTTCTCGCGGCGCCTCCGCGAGCGCAAGGAAAACGTCTGGTTCGTGCTCGAGAACCTCGTCCGCCGCTGATGTGACCGTGCACGCCGTCGACTCGGAGCGCCGTGCGCCCCCCGCGGGGGGCGCACGGCGCCAGCCGGGCGGGGGCGGTTCCGTCTGATTCGCCGAGGCGCCTCGAAGGGTACTGAGGAACCGCCCCCCCGGTTGCAGGGCAACCGGCCCCCCGCGGGGGGGCTGTCATACAGACCGCACACGATCCACCATAAAAAACATGTCCGATTCTGCCCTGACCTCGAAGCAGCGCGCGCACGTCCGCGGGCTGGCGCATGCCGAGAAGGCGCTCGTCCACGTCGGCAAGGAGGGCGTGACGCCCGCCGCGCTGCGCTCGCTGCGCCAGACGTTCGCGACCCGCGAGATCGTCAAGGTGAAGGTGCTCGAGGCGGCGCCCGAGGCGCCGCGCGAGACGGCCCAGGCGCTCGCCGAGGGCGTCGACGGCTGCCACGTCGTGCAGACGGTCGGACGGACGGTGACGCTCTACCGGCCGGACCCCAAGGCGCCCGTCATCCGCCTGCCGAAGGCCGAGTAGCGCCTCGGGGATCCGCGCCGCGGCGCGGCCTGTTGCCAGAGCCCGCCCGACCCGACGCTGTGCCCGCCGACCCGCTCTCGCTCCCGTTCGACGCCGCCGTGGTCGGCGCCGGGCCGGCCGGCCTCTCGGCCGCGCTCTCCATCGCCCGCGCCTGCCGCCGCGTCCTCCTGGTGGACGACGGCCACGCGCGCAACGCGCCCGCCGCCCATGCGTGGGGCTTCATCACGCGCGACGGCACGCCGCCCGAGGACATCCGCCAGATCGGCCGCGACGAACTCGACCGCTACGACGTCACCGTCATCGACGCGCACGTTGAGGCCGCGGAGCGGACGCCCGAGGGCGTCTTCTGCCTCACCCTCGACGACGACCGCGACGCGCAGGCGCGCACGCTCGTCCTCGCGACGGGCATCGAGGACATCCTGCCGCCCGTGCCGGGCCTCCGCGAGGCGTGGGGCTGCGGCGTCGCCCACTGCCCGTACTGCCACGGCTGGGGCCTCCGCGGCCAGCCGACGGCCTTCTACGGCTGCGGCGACGACGCCTTCGAGATGGGCCGCTTCCTCACGCTCTGGTCCGACGCCGTCACCGTCGTCTCGGACGGACCGTCGGAGCTCGACCCGGCCCAGCGCCGCGAACTCGACGCCCGCGGCGTCGGCGTGGACGAGCGGTGCGTCGGGCGCATCGAGCAGACCGACGGGCGCGTCTCGGCGGTCGTGTTCGAGGACGGCGAGCGGCTCTGCGTCGGCGCGGTCTACGTCAAGCCGAGCGTGCGGCCGCGGAGCAGCCTGCCCGAGATGCTCGGCGCGCGCCTGATGCCCAACCGGATCGTCCTAACAGATGAGGTCGGCCGGGTCGAGGGCGTCGAGGGCCTCTACCTCGCGGGCGACGTGACGGAGAAGCAGCACCAGGTCGTGCTGGCCGCCGCCTCGGGCACGCGCGCCGCGTTCGCGCTCAACCACGACCTGCTCGTGCGCGACACGCCGGAGATGCCGCCGCCCGACGAGCCCTCCGGCGACCCGCCCGAGCCGACTGCTACGGCGTGAGGAAGCGGCGCAGCCAGCCGTAGACCTCGCGGTGCCACAGCAGCGAGTTCTGCGGGCGGTTGATCCAGTGGCCCTCGGCCGGGAACGAGAGGAAGCGCGCCTCGACGCCGCGCCGGCGAAGCGCCGTGAACGCCTGGAGGCTCTGCGTCACCGGGACGCGGAAGTCCTGCTCGCCCGCCGTGATGAGCATCGGCGTGTCCCATCTGGCGACGAAGGCGCTCGGCGAGAAGCGGTCGTAGGACGGCGGGCGCGGCGAGTCCCACGGGCGACCGCCGAAGTCGTGCTCGACGAAGAAGAGCTCCTCGGTCGCGCCGTACATGCTCTGGAGGTCGAAGACGCCGGCGTGCGAGACGATCGTCTTGAAGCGGCCCGCGTGGTGCCCCTCGAGCCAGTACGCCGAGTAGCCGCCGTAGCTCGCGCCGATGGCCGCGAGGCGCGTGCGGTCCACGTACGGCTCGGCCGCGACGGCGTCGATGGCGCTCAGCAGGTCCGTCTGCGCCTGCCCGCCCCAGTCGCCCGAGATCTGCTCGTTCCACGCCGTGCCGTGGCCCGGCATGCCGCGGCGGTTCGGCGCGACGACGACGTAGCCCTGCGCCGCGAGCGCGTGGAAGTTCCAGCGGTACGAGAACGACTGCGTCAGCGCGGACTGCGGGCCGCCCTGCATGTACAGGATCGCCGGGTATGCCTTCGACGCGTCGAAGCCGGGCGGGCGGACCTCCCAGACGAGCATCGTCTTGCCGTCGGTCGTGGCCGTGCGGCGTGCGACGACGGTCGGCATCGCGAGCCCGGCGAGGCGCTCGGCGTTGGCCGCCGTCAGCTGCGCGAACGCGCCCGAGGCGACGTCGACGCGGTAGAGGTCCGTCGGGACGATCATCGACTGCCGCTCGGCGACGACGACCGGGCGGCCGGCCGTCCCGCCGACCGAGAAGCCGCCGACGTTGTGGACGCCCTCGGTGACGCGCCGCGGCGCGCCGCCGGCGGCCGGGAAGGCGAGCATCTGGACCGTCCCGTCAGTCTCGGTCGTGACGAGGAGCGTCCGCCCGTCGGGCGTCCACGTCGGGTGGTTGGCGTTGTCGTCGAAGCCAGCCGTGAGCTCGGTCTTCGCGCCCGAGGCGAGGTCGAGGACGAAGAGCCGGTTGCGGTCGGCCTCGTAGCCGTCCGTCTCCATCGAGTTCCAGGCCATGCGGCGGCCGTCGGGCGAGAAGGCGGGCTCGACGTCGTAGCCCATCATGCCGTCCGTGAGGTTCGTCGTGGCGCCCGTCCGCACGTCCGCGAGGAAGACGTCCGAGTTGGTGCTGATGGCGTAGTCCACGCCGGCCGTGAGCTTGGCCGTGTAGGCGATCCGGTCGCCGTCGGGGTGCCACGCGATCTGCTCCATCCCGCCGAACGGCGCCATCGGCGTGTCGACGCGCTGCCCGGCGAGGAGGTCGCGGGCGGCGCCCGCCGTGCCGTCCGCGCCGAGGTCGGCGACGAAGAGGTGGCTGTAGGTGCCGTCGGCCCACGCGTTCCAGTGGCGCACCATGAGGTCGTCGTAGCGGCGTGCCTCGGCGAGCGGGAGGTCCGGGTAGATCTGGGCCAGCGTCGAGTCCACCTGCACGCGGGCGGCGAAGGCGATGCGGCGGCCGGTGGGCGCCACCTTGAAGCCGTCGACGCCGCCCTCGGCGGCCGTCATCGCGCGGCGGTCCGAGCCGTCGGCGTTCACCGTCCACACCTGCGACGCGCCGCTGGCAGTCGAGAGGTAGGCGAGGCGCGTGTCGGAGAGCCACTGCGGGTCCGAGTTGCGGCCCTCGGTCGTGATCTGCGTCGCGGTGCCGCCGGCCGCGGGCACGCGCCAGAGCTGCGTCGCGGACCGGTTGGCGGCCACGTCGGGGATGGTCACCGCGTAGGCGACCGTCCGGCCGTCGGGCGAGACGGCGGGGCCGGCGACGCGGTGGAGGCTCCACAGGACCTCGGGCGTCATCGTCCGCGGCGCTTGCGCCGCGGCGGGGAGGACGGCGAGCAGGAGAGCGAGCGCGCACGAGGCGCGGAGCAGTCGGGTCATGGAGAGAAAGGGGTTGGTTGGCACGAAGATGCAGGTCGGCGAGCGTGTCGGCATCGGGCGCGACGAACGCGGCGCGTCGGGCCATCAGAATCGGTGAACGGCTGGAATGAGAATACTGCGGCCGCGACTCGAACGATATTGACGGGCCGGGACGCCTCACGCGCCCGGCCTGCCGCCGATGCTCCGCCTCCGCCACGCCTGCGCCTGGACGCTGCTGGCCGTCTTCGCCATCGGCGGGTCGGTCGCGCCGGACGTGCACCGCGTCGCGCACGGCCTCGAGCGGGCGGCGCTCCTCGCCGCGCACGCGGCGGACGGGCACCACGGCGCCGCGGCAGGCGCGCAGGTTCGCGAGGCGTGCACGCTGCACCTCACGGACGACGCGGCGTGCGCGCTGTGCCAGGGCACGTCGGCGTCGACGGTCGCCGCGACCGAGGCGATCGGTCCATCTGTGGTGCAGGCGGCGCGGGCCGGCGCGAGCGAGGCAGCCGGGCGGAGCCGGGGCGTCGCGGCGAACGCGGGGAGGGGGCCACCGGGGGGCGTCGCCTAGACGCTCCGTGCCGGCTGTGCCGGCGATCCGGCGGGCCCACGCGCCCGGCCGGCCCTCTGTGACCGTGCGGCCGTCGCCGCACCCACATCTCCCCGTTATGACTGTCCAGACCTGTGTCCGCGCGGCGTTCGCCGCCGGATGGATTCTCCTCGCGTCGAGCGCCTCGGCGCAGACGCTCACCGGCCTCGTCACCGACGCGGCCACCGGCGAGGCGCTCATCGGCGCGACCGTCGCCGTGCCCGCCCTCAACACGGGCACCCAGACCGACGCCGACGGGCGCTTCTCGCTCGCCGTCGGCCAGAGCGGCGCGCTGCGCGTCGTCGTGCGGTACGTCGGCTACGTGCCTGACTCGCGGACGGCGACGCCCGGCACGCCGCTCGCCGTCGCCCTCACCGAGTCGGTCGTCGAGGCGCCCGAGGCCGTCGTCACCGGCCACGCCTCGGCCACCGACATTCTCTCGACGCCGCAGTCCGTCGCCGCCGTCGACGCGCGGGAGTTGGCGCGGGCGGGCGGCGGGACGCCGTTCGAGGCGCTCGCAGACGTCGCCGGCGTGCGCCTGCTGCGCACGGGCCCGTCCATCGCCAAGCCCGTCATTCGCGGGCTCACGTCGCAGCGCGTGCTCATCGTGCGCGACGGCGTCCGGCAGGAGGGCCAGAGCTGGGGCGACGAGCACGGCCCCGAGATCGGCGAGGCCGACGTGGACCGCATCGAGGTCGTCCGCGGCCCGTCGAGCCTGCTCTACGGCTCGGACGCGCTCGGAGGCGTCGTGCAGACGCTCCAGCGCGACCTCTTCGCGGACACCCAGCCGATCACCGGCGAGGCGCGGATCAGCGCGACGAGCGTGACGCAGCAGACCGACGCCAGCCTGCGCCTCGGCGGCACGTCGGGGCGGTTCGGGTACGAAGGCCGCATCGGAGGCCTGCGCGCCGGGCTCGTCCGCACGCCCGGTGGGCTCGTCCCGAACACGGCGCAGGACGGCACGACGGCCAGCGGGCGCGTGGGCCTCCGCATCGGCCTGCTCGGGCGCGTCGAGGCCGAGGGCGGGCTGTTCCGCCAGCGCCTCGGCCTGTTCGAGCCCGAGGACGACGTCGCCCCGGCGGGCCGCTTCGCCATCGACGGGCCGTACCAGCGCGTCGAACACGACCGCGGCGTCGTGCGCGTGGACCTGCCGCTCTCCCCGGCCGGCATCGGCGCATTCGCGCAGCGCGTCGAGGCCGTCGCGGCGCTCCAGCAGAACCGCCGCCGCGAGTTCGAGGACGGGACGGACCCGAACCTGTACCTCCGCCTCACGACGGCCACGGCCGACGTGCGCGTGCACCACAGGCCCGTCGGGCGCGTCTTCGGGACGCTCGGCGCCTCAGGCCTGCGGCAGCGCAACGAGACGCTCGCCGAGGAGACGCTCATCCCCGGCGGCACGACAACGGGCGGCGCCGTCTACGCCGCCGAGCAACTCGTCCTGCCCACCCTCACGCTGGACGCCGGCATGCGCCTCGACGCGCGCCACCTCGACGTCGACGCAGCGCCGGATCTCGGCGTGGCCGCCCAGACGCGGACGTACTCGGCGCTGACAGGCGCGCTCGGCGCCGCGTGGCAGCCGCGGCCGAGCCTCTCGCTCGCGGCCAACCTCGGCCGCGCCTTCCGCGCGCCGGTCCTCCAGGAGCTCTTCGGCAATGGCGTCCACGAGGGCACGCTGCGCGTCGAGCGCGGCGACGCGGCGCTCCAGCCCGAGAAGAGCCTCGCGCTCGACGTCGTCGGCCGCGTGCTCACGCCGCACGTCTACGCCGAGGTCTCGGGCTTTGCCACGCGCGTCGGCGGCTACATCACGCCGCGCGCGACGGGCGAGACGGACGCCGAGAGCGGCTTCCAGATCTACGACTTCACCCAGGCCGACGCGCTCCTCGTCGGCGTCGAGGCGCGCCTCGACATGCACCCGCACGCGCTCCACGGCCTCGGCCTGCACCTTCAGGGCGATGCCACGCGCGGCCGCGACACGGATGCCGACCTGCCGCTGCCGTTCGTCCCGCCCCCCCGCGCCCGGATCGCCGTCGAGTACCGGGCCGAACGCCTCGGCCCGGCCCGCAACCTCGAGGCGCGCTTCGGCCCGACGCTCGTCGCCGCCCAGCGTCGCCCCGACGTCCCCGGCGAGGTCCCGACAGACGGCTACGCGACGTGGGACGGCTCGGTCGCCGCGTCGTTCACGGTCGGGACGGCGGTGCTCTCGCCAGTCCTTGCCGTGGACAACCTCTTCGACGCACGCTTCGTGGACCCGCTGAGCCGCTACCGGCCGTTCGGCGTGCTCGCGCCGGGCCGCTCGGTGCGCGCGGCGCTGCGGGCGACGTTCTAGCATTTCACGCGGCCTTGAGAGACGGGGGCAGTTTCGAGGCGCTATGTTTCGACCCGCCCCGAGTGAGACGTGTCTCGCGGGGCCGCCGCCTCTGTAGCTCAGTTGGCAGAGCAGCTGACTCTTAATCAGCGGGTCGTTGGTTCGAGCCCAACCGGAGGCACTGATCGAAGGTCGCAAGTCCCAGTAAAAATTGGACTTGTGACCTTCGTCCGTTCGAGGGGTACAGGTAGGGGTACAGGTTTCTCCAAGCGGCATTGTGCCGTCTCATGGAGTAGGCGTCAACCCTCCCGAGGCGGCTCGTTCAAGAAACGTTTTCATACGTCCGTCGCGCCCAATCCCCCTCGCTCGTCGAGGGAGGGAGCTACAGTCCGCTGTAGCAGGCGCCTCACCGCGGTGAACCCGAGGTAGCGCAGGGGACCGGTGAGGCCGTCGTGGACGCCGAGGTTAAACAACACGCGACCCGGTCCTAACAGGGTCCGGCCGCCGTCAGCTGTCCTCAAGAACGCGGCCGCCTGTCGGGCCAAGGCAGAGGCCCTCCGGTCCCCCATGGCCTCCGCCAGAAGAGGCTCGGCGAATGCCCCCCCGACCAGGTCTGCTGTGGCCAGAACGGAGAGGAGGAGGACTCGGAGCGCTCCCTGATCTCGGGCCCGGGCGCGGAGCTCCCCCCAGTCGTCGACGTGCGAGGCCACCTCGGCCAGGTCGGTCGCCAGCCGGAGCCGGTTCCACTGGTCCTTCACCGCGTTCACACTGAGAGTCAGAAACAGATCCGCCCACGAGAGGGTGGGGACGCCGTGACCGTTCACCCTGACCGTCCGCGCCCGGGACCGGAGCGCCTCGAAGTCTGGTGAGTAGGCGAACCCGAACGGGACAATTCGGGTGTGGACGTCGACCGTCGAGACGAGCGGACCCACTGCCCGGCCGAACGTGTACTCCCCATACACACGGAGGTACCCCGATTGCTGCCATTCTCCCCTCTTCCGCTCCCCGAACCCGAGCCCGAGCAGTGCCCGCTCGGCGCGGCCAAAGTCGGCCCGCCGGACCAGAATGTCGTTGTCTGTGAACGGCCGCTTGAATGCCCCGCCATACGCCTCGGCCAGCGACGGCCCCTTCAGCACTAGGTATGCGACGCCTTCCTCTTCGAGGCGGCTCGCGATCCGGGCCATCTCGGCGCTGAGAAGTAAGACTTCGGCCGCGTCCCTTCTAACCCAGTCGCGGAGCGCGCTCGCCGTCTCCCGCGGCGCACTCTCGGGAGCGTGGTCTCGGAGGTGGAAGTGGAGGAGCGGGAGCACACGATGGTGCGCTCCAAGGTCGAGCACCCTCGACCAGTCGAGTGCCCCCTTCGCCAGGGACGCAAACGCCCGGGCCCGATCCGGCCCGAGAGACGCCCGGGCGGCGAGACGGACAAGTTCAAACTCGGGGGCGGGAGACATGGGAGCTCATCGGGTCCGGGGTGGGCGGCAACGGAGAATGAGGGCAAGTTAAACTGCGACCTTCGAAGGCCCCGTCGGTCCACCTCACACACCAGGGCTATCGCATCTTCCGAACCCACAACCATGCTATCCTGAACGAAGCGAGCCGCCAGGCGAGCGCAGGTGAAGAATCTCGACGCCGCCTTTCTCCACGTCCACCGGTAGTGGATGACGAGCGGCCCGGCGCTGAGATCCTTCGCACACTCAGGATGACCGTTTCCGGAGAGGTTGCGATAGCCCTGCCTCACACGCCCGATGTTTGTCTACGCCTTCTTCCACGGTCCGCCTGTGCCCCCCGGGCTTGCCGGGCGGGCCATGAGGGCCGGCCTCCCACCCGCGCCGCTCGGTGTGGGGCCGGGCTGCGCACCGCCATGTGTTGCTGTCGATTTCGCGGACGACGGGACTGAGGTCGGGCTGGCCGCCGAGGCGCCGACCGCCTTCGTGCGGGACCCGAGGTCCCGAACGGCTCTCGCCGGGAGCGTCCGCCTTTACGACCCGCACGGGCTCGGCCGCGCCCTCGGCGCGCCCCCCGGCACGGGGGACGCGGACCTCATCCTTCAGGCGTACCTCGCGTGGGGCCCCGAGTGCGCGGAGCGGCTCGATGGTGATTTCGCTTTCGCTCTGTGGGACGGGCGGACGCGGCGGCTGTTTGCGGCGCGAGACCGGTTTGGCGTTCGGCCCCTCTACTACGCCGCCCTCGGCGGCCGCGTCGCTGTCGCCTCCCGTCCAGGCCCGGTCCTCGCGGCGCTCGAGATCCCGCGGCGGCCGGACCCGTGGCGCGTGGCCGAACTCGTGACGGGCAAGGCCGTCGACCCCGCCCGTTCGTTCTTCGCCGACGTATGGCGGCTCCCAGCCGGCGACATCCTCCTCGCCGACGCGGACAGCGTGGTGGCCCGGCCGTATTGGCGCCCGGACAGAAACCGCGAGGACAGCGCCCACTCGCCCGCCGAGGCGGCCGAGGCCTTCCTCTCCCTGTTCGAGCGGTCCGTCCGCCGCCGCCTCCCGCCGCCGGGCCCCGACGGTGCCATTTGTGCCGGGGCCGACCTCAGCGGCGGGCTCGACTCGTCGTCCGTCGTCGCGGTCGCTCGGGACCTCAGCGGGGGAGCGCCACCGCTTCCCACGTTCACGGCGGCGTTTCCCGGCCTCGATGGAGCTGACGAGCGGCCGTACTCTCTCGCCGTCGAGCGGACTGGCGGCGTCGAGCCCCACCTGGTCTTTCCGGTGTCCGGCGACCCCGTCGCGGAGCGGGAGGCGGCCGCGCTCGGCGTTGACGAGCCACTCTACCTCCCAACGTGGTCGATGGAGCGGGCGAAGCTCATCGCTATCCGGGACGCCGGCCTCTGCGTCCACCTCCTGGGGCACGGAGGGGACCACGTCCTCTCGACGTGGCCGGAGGGAGTGTTCCCGGACCTCCTCCGGGCGGGGCGGTGGGGCCGGCTGTGGCACGAGGCTCTGGCACTTGCCCCCCCTGCTGGGGCAGCACGGCTGATCTGGGACCTCGCTGTCAAAGATGCGGCCCGCAGCGCGTTTCGCCCGGCCCTCCCCCCGTGGGTCCGAGCCCATCGCCGCCCCGACCCGCCCTTCCTCCTCCCGGACCTCTCCCGCGATCTCCGATTCGCCGAACGGTCGGCGGACCTTGCTCCGCCCCTCCGCACCGCCGTCGACCGCCACGCGGTTTTCCTTCACCACGCCCCGACACACGAGGGCCTTGAGCGGATGGCTCAAGTGTCGGTCGCCTTCGGCGTCGAAATCCGGTGCCCGTTCTGGGACCGGGCACTTGTCGACCTCTGCTTCGGGGTCCGCCGCGACCTCCTCTACCGCGACGGGGTGGGGCGCCGGCTCCTCCGCGACGCCATGACCGGTCGGCTCCCCGATGCCGTCCGGTCCCGCCAGTCGAAGGCCACGTTCGACCCGCTCCTCAACCGGGCCCTCCGGAGCCACGCCATGGACGACTTGGAGGAGATGACCAAGGACCCTGGCGAGCTCTCTGAGTGGGTCGATCTCCCCGCGCTCCAAGCCGCGTACGACCGGTTTTCGGCTGAGACCGCCGCCGAGGCGGGGTCCTCGGACGCCCAGATCCTTCTCCGCGCTCTCACGCTGCAGCTCTGGCTCCGCCGGATCGGCGGACCGGGCGCGCTGGGGACGTGACCACCGCCCGACGCGGCCCAGAGCGCGGGTCCACAGCGGGCTCCGATGCTTGGGCCCCTTTCGGCGCCGACGCCCTCGACTACGCGGGCGAAAAGGGAGCTTTACGGAGATCAACAGGCGGGCCGTACCTTTGGCGCACCGCCTTGTAGCCTTTGGCGCACCGCCTTGTAAAGGATTGGATTGTTTGCAATTGCGTCCTTTGATTGCTGTGCTCACTGCATTAGCATGGGTTTTGAGTCCCCCCTTCACCGCCCGTATCCGCCGGATACGGCGCTCTTCCCTTCTCCAAGTATTATGTCAACCCAAATTCCTGTCCTCGACCCTCTCGCTAAGGGAGCGGCAGCCCCTCGGCCCTACCATAGCCCGGCCATCGAGCCACTCGGCCTCGTGTCCCGCCTCACGATGGGGAGCGGCGGTTCAAGCCTCGACGGCGGGGGCACCTTCAACCAGAGGGGTTCTGGCAACAACGGTCCCGGCGACCCGACTCCCGGCAACCCGTAGGATCGTCTCCTACAGTCTTCCGTCCCGGAGCCGACTCCACGGCGCCGGGACGGTCCGTTTGGCCCCGTTTCGCCCCGCACCCTGTTCCACTCCCACATGTATAGCCTCCGCGTCGCGTCGGAGTTCCCGCTCGGGCGTTCGCTCGGCACAGACACCGAGCGCCCTGCAGATCCGGACGGCTGCGTCCGCTTCGGCGTCGTCGAACGGCCCCCGGCGGCCGCCGTCCCCCCCGGGGAAGGGTGCTGGCGGGCATCGGAGAGTCGCGCGTCATACTCTTGGTCCGACGTTGGCGCCTTCGAGGTGGCCGGCGGGAAGGAGGTCGTCGTAGACCCGGCGGCGGGGGCCGACGCCGACGACCTTCGCCTCGCCGTCCTCGGGCCCATTCTCGCCACGATCCTCCACCAGCGAGGCCTTCTCGTCCTCCACGCGAGCGCGGTCGCAGGCCCGAGCGGGGCCGTCGCCGTTGCCGCCCACTCCGGAACCGGGAAGTCTACGACGGCCGGAGCCCTTATCAGCCGGGGGTACCGACTTCTCAGCGACGACGTACTCGCCATCAACCTCGCGGGCCCCGTCCCGACCGTCCTGCCCGGCGGTTCGGGCGTGAAGCTGTGGCCGGCCTCAGCTGAGGCCCTCGGCCATGAGCCAGAGGCGCTCCCTACGATCGGTGCGCGCTATGTCAAGCGGGTCTGGGATGTCGAGCGCGGCGGCGGGCCCGTCCCTCTCGGGGCCCTCTACGTCCTCGAGGCCGCCGATGCGGAGCCAGACGAGGCGGTCAACCCACTCCCCCCCCGCCGGGCCCTCGGCGAGGTGATGTCGAGGAGCTACTGCAGCGAGCTTCTCCGCCTACACGGCGCCGGCCGAAACCTCGCCCAGGCGGCCGATCTCGTCAGCCGGGTCCCCGTCGCCCGGCTCGTCCGGGGCCCAACTTTCGAATTATTTGGGCCATGGGCTGACACGGTCGCTGTGACGTGGCCCAAAGAGTGGGGCCAGCGCCTGCAGCCTCGTGAGCCGGTGGCTTCTCAACTCCCAACAGGGCTGGAAGGGCATCGACAATTGCTGATGAGTTTGTGCCGGTACGGTGGCTCTCCCGCACTTTGATACTGGTGGCGAATCCGATTTCGGCACGCCAGGCCGTGCGCGGGGACGGAGCGAGATGGCAGAACTCTTGAATCTGGTGGGCGTCGGTACGCCGCGGAGAGTCGGACCCAGAGGAGACTCACGAGTCGGGGAGTTCGCCACCAATATCAAAGTGCCGAAGAACCCTCTGCTTGGGCTCGCTCGGCGCCCGTTAGCGCCACAGAGAAGAGCGCGTCGAACCTCTCATCCGTCACCGTCGCGGCGAGGGCGTCAAGCTGTGCGTCTAGTCGGGCGTGGTCGGCGTCGGTCAAGCGCATCGCGGTTCACGTTGGTTTCCCCTAGAGCTTGTCATGGACTCGAGGGTGGGGTGAGCTTCGGCCATGCCGAAGCACCACCCCTACCCCTCCGACGTCTCCGACGACGAGTGGGCCTTCTGCGCCGGGTATCTCGCCCTCGTCCGAGAGGACGCCCCGCAACGCAAGCACGACCTCCGAGCCGTCTTCGACGCGCTTCGCTACCTCACCCGCACCGGCGCCCCGTGGCGCTACCTCCCCGGCGACTTCCCGCCTTGGGCCGCCGTCCAGCAGCAGGCGGAGCGCTGGATCAAGGCCGGCGTCTTCGAGGCGATGACCCACGACCTGCGCACGATCGTCCGCTGGCTCGACGGCCGCTTCGACGACCCATCGGCGGCCATCCTCGACAGCCGAACGATCCAGTCGACGCCGTCGAGCGGCGCCCGGGCCGGGTACGACGGCGCCAAGCGGCGCAAGGGCTCGAAGGTCCACGCCGCCGTGGACACGCTCGGCAACCTCTTGGCCGTCGTGGTGACGCCCGCCAACGAGCAAGACCGCGCGCAGGTGAGCACGCTCTGCGAGCGGATCCAGCAGGTGTGCGGCGAGCGTGTCGAGGTCGTGTTCGTGGACCAGGGCTACACCGGCCAGCCGGCGCGCGACGCCGCCCGAGAGCACACGATTCGGCTGGAGGTGGTCAAGCACACCGAGGCGAAGCACGGGTTTGTGCTGCTTCCGCGGCGGTGGGTGGTGGAGCGGTCGTTCGGGTGGCTGGCGCGGTTCCGGCGGCTGGCGCGGGACTACGAGCGGTTGCCGGAGACACTGGCAGGGCTGCACTTTCTGAGGACCCCGCCGGTGAAGGCTCTGAACTTCTTGGTGACCGTCTTGTAGCGGTTGTGAGTCCGGATCTGGCCCCTCCGCTCCAGCTCGACCACGGCCGCATCGGCGAATGCGAAGTAGTCCGACGACACGTGGGCTGGCTCGGGCCCGGCCGGTCGGGGGGCGACGAAAGCGTCGCGGTAGACGGCCTGGAGCTGGTCGGCCGTCGGCGCAGGGCCGTCGAGTTCGATCCGGAAGGACGCGCCCCGGAGCGTCTCCAGCCGCTCCTCGATGAGCCGGTTCAGCTTCTTGTAGTCGGGGTGCCGACCGAGTACGCGGCCCTTGTCGTCGTCCCAGTGCTTGGGCTGGATCCGCTTGCCGAGCGAGACGAAGCGGGAGGCGTCGCGGTCGCTGATGCGGATGTAGATGGGGGCCGTGCCCTTGACGTTGGTCTTGGAGAGCCGAAGGATCGGCGTGAAGGTCGGCATGGCGGCGTGGGCAGCGAGTCACCCATGTTACAGCCAAAATGGTACAGGTAGGGGTACAGGCTGCGCCCGTTTCCTGGTGTTCGGCGACGTTCCACTAGGTCAACAATGCTCGTATACGACATCGTGGTGGGTTCTTGACGTTTCACGCTGGTTCAGTGCGCTTCATACAATTAGTCCAACCGGAGGCACCCCGAAAACCGCCCCGAATCAGCCATCGCGGCCGGTTCGGGGCGGTCTCGTTTCGGCCCATCGTGCAGGCGCCTGCAAGGAAATGCAGCGGCCGGAGGTAAAATAGAGGTAAGCCGCAACCCGGTGTGCCGAGCTTCTGCGCTACAAGGGCGTCAAGGCCGGTTCGTTCGCTCTCGGACACCTGAGAAGCTGGACAGACGTTGTACTATCAGGCGAAACCGCTCCCCGTCGGCCGCCCGCCCTCCACCAACCTTTCCCCGCAGATGGAACGCCCCTCGAACTCTGGCAGGAAGACCGGCAGCGGCCAGGCCCGCACCCAGACCCGGACCACGTCGAAGAGTCAGAAGACTGCGTTCGACCAGTACGTCGAGATCGTTACGTCGCAGTCTCCGAAGGATCAGAAGGAGGCGTACGAGGTGCTGAAGAGCCAGACCCGCTACGGCAGCTGAGGATGGGCGAGCGTTCGTTCATCCTCGACGCCTCGACGCTGATCTACCTGCTCGCGCCACGATCGTCTGCCCGCGCAACAGCGTGCTTCGAGTGGTTCACGGACCTGCGAGCCGCCGGGGGGCGGTTCTACGTTCCGGCGCTCGCGCACCACGAGGCGAAGCGAGGTGCCGACCTTCGAGCACTCCGCGGTGATTCGGCCGAACAAAAGGCTCTTGTCCAGTTGAGCCGGAGTGAGCGGGTCCGGGTTCTCTCGGTCAACAACCGGGTGCTGGACGTCGCGGCCACCATCTGGGCGAGGGCGAAGAGCGAGGGGTTCACGCCGGACGACAACAAGCTCTCGGGCGACGTCATCATTATGGCCGAGGCTCGACTTCTGAGCCGGCCGAGCGCCGGCAAGACCATCGTGACGGAGAACCTCAGCCACTTCCAGCGCCTCGGCGGCATTGAGTCAAAGACGTTCAGCACGGTGTAGACCGAGCCGCGCGGGTTTCGCAGAATGGCCAGAGGACGAAGCACCACCCCAGCCTGACGGTCCCGGCATCGGTGACGCCCACAGGCACGGGGGCGCTCTCGAGGAAGAATCCATCGTCGTAGAACTCGTCGAGCGTCGCTTCGACGGGTAAGGAAGGCCGATTCCGGCTCCAACTGCCCGTTGACTCTTAATCAGCGGGTCCGTTGGTTCGAGCCCAACCGGAAGCACACAGAGAACGCCGCCTCTCGCACATCGCGAGAGGCGGTGTTTTTGCTGAACGAACCGGCGGGCGATCAACCGGCTCAGGCCGGCGTCTTGCCCGTGTAGCGGTCGTACGCCGCCCACGCGGCGCCGAGCGACAGGCCCGCGATGCCGCTCCCGATCATGGACCGGTACTCGAGGAGCGTCTCGGGCGAGAGCCAGAGCGTCGCGAGGCCGACCGCGGTGAGGGCGAGCGCGAGGTTGATGAGGCCGCCGCGCCAGTAGCCGAGGTACGCCAGCCCCGCGCCCGGCAGCAGCAGGTTGAGCCCGAGCGCGAGCCACTTCGACTTGGGCGGGCGGACGAGCAGCGGTCGGGTCGGCATCGGAACGGAGACTCTGTGTCCCGCACCAACGCC
>JBBSQZ010000045.1:0-16061 GCA_038243565.1 Rhodothermales bacterium
CCATCAGCCCCTCCCACGGGTCGGGCTCGAGCTGCTTCATGCCGAGGCTGATCTTCTTGTCGCGCGGGTCGATCTTGAGGACCTTCACCTGCACGGACTGGCCGAGCTGCACGCGCTGCGTGGGGTGCTTCACGTGCTCCGTCCAGGACATCTCGGAGATGTGGACGAGGCCCTCGATGCCGCGCTCGATCTCGACGAACGCGCCGTAATCCGTGATCGACACGACGCGGCCCTCGAGGACGGTGCCCTCCGTGATGCGGTCCGCGAGGTCGTCCCACGGGTGCCGCTGGAGCTGCTTGTAGCCGAGCGAGATGCGCTGCCGCTCGCGGTCGTAGTCCAGAACCACGACGTTGAGCTTCTGGTCGAGCTCGACGACCTCGGACGGGTGCCCGACACGGCCCCACGAGAGGTCCGTGATGTGGAGCAGGCCGTCGACGCCACCCAGGTCGACGAAGACGCCGAAGTTGACGATGTTCTTGACCTGGCCCTCGAGGACCTGACCGACCTCGAGCGAGTCCAGGATGAGCGTCCGCTGGTGCTGGAGGTCCTTCTCGATGAGGGCCTTGTGCGAGATGACGATGTTGCCGTTGGCCGGGTTCGTCTTGACGACCCGGAATTCCATCGTCTTGCCGAGGTACACGTCGAAGTCGCGGACCGGGCGCACGTCGACCTGGCTGCCGGGGAGGAAGGCCTCCGCGCCGAGCAGGTTCACGATCATGCCGCCCTTGATGCGCTTGACGATCTCGCCCTCGATGACCGCGCCGGACTCCATCGCCTCGTCGACGATCATCCAGCGGCGCTTGTCGATGGCCTTCGCGCGCGAGAGCGTGAGCTGCCCACGCTTGTCCTCGAGGCGGTCGACGTAGACGTCGATCTCGTCGCCCACCTTGGGCACCTCGGAGAACTCGTTCTTGCCGACGACGCCGTCGGACTTGAAGCCGATGTCGACGATGACCTCCTTGTCGGTGATCGCGACGACGCGGCCGACGACGATCTGGTCGGACTCGACCTCGGACATCGAGTCGTCGATCATCGAGATCATCTCGGCCTCGGACGTCGCGCCGTCGCCGCCCTGGGGGCTCGCGGCGCGCGTGGCGCGGTCGAGCTCCTCCATGGTCACCGTGCGGCCGAGGTCCTTGCCGGTGTAGCCCTTCGCGGGCGCCGTGCGCGGCGAGTCGTCCTGCTTCGGCGCGTCGGCCTGGCCGGTCGCCTCCTGGACGGCGTCCGTCGCCTTCTCAGCGACGTCCTTCACCGTGGCGGGCGCGTTCTGGACGGCGTCCTTCACCGTCTCGGCGGCGCTCGCAGCGGCCTCCTTGACGGCTTCGGGAGCCTTCTCGGCGGCGTCCTGAACCGTCTCGGCCACGGTCGCCGCGGCGTCCTTGGCCGTCTCGACGGCCTCCGACGCCGTCTCCTTGACGGTCTCGGCGGCGTCACTGGCAGCCTCCTTGACGGCCTCGACGATGGACGGAGCGTCAGCCGTCTCGGCGGTCGGAGCCTCAGAGATCGGAGCGGCGTCGTCGCCAGAAACGGCGTGGGTGACCTTCTCGGTCACGACGGATGCCGCGGCGCGCGCGGTGGCCGCCGCGCGGTCGAGGAGCGGTGCGTCGTCAGGCACGTCGTCCGTGCGCGTGCGCTCGGTCGTCTCGGTGACGACGTCGGCGATCGAGTCGGCGACGGCCTTGGCGCCGTCAGCGACGGCCTCGACGGCGTCGCCGAGGCGCTCGATGAGCGTCGGCGCGTGCGCCTCGGTGGAGGCCTCCGCGGAGGCGTCGGTCTGGACGTCCGCAGCGGGCGTCTCGGGTGCGTCCTGGTCGGGCGCGTTCGTGTTGTCAGCCATACAAGGGTCCCGGCAGCTGTCCTCCCGTGTGGGATGTGAGACGTGGACGGCGGCCGATGGGGGTTGGAAAAGAGAAAAACGGCCCGCGGCGCGGTGTCTCGTCCCGAAGGGCGCGACGCGGGAAGGAAGGCTCCTCGCGGAGCCGGGTCAGCCGTCCGCAGCGCGGACGGCCTGGACGACGGTCTCGACCTGCTCCTCGACGCTCAGCGCCGTCGTGTCCAGCACGATGGCGTCGGGCGCGGCGACGAGCGGCGCGAGGTCGCGGGACCGGTCGCGCGCGTCGCGCGCGGCCATCTCGGCGCGGACCGTCTCGAACGCCGGAACCCGGGCACCGGTTCGCTCCGACAGGACGACGAGGTCGTCCAGGCGGCGGCGCGCGCGCGCGTCGAGGTCGGCGGTCAGAAAGAACTTGACGGCGGCGTCGGGGAAGACGACGGTGCCGATGTCGCGCCCCTCGACGACCACGCCGGCGCCCGTGGCCTCGTGCGCCGCCGCGACGGCCCGTTGCTGGGCAACCATCGCGGCGCGGACGCGGCCGAGGGCGCTGACGCGTGATGCTGCTTCGGCGGCCTCGGGGGTCCGGATCCGGGCGGTGACGTCCGCGCCTCCGAGGGAGACGTGGACGCCGTCTGGGGCGGGCACGAGGCCGATGGCGAGGCCGGGGACGAGGGCCGCGGCGGCGTCGTCCGTGAACGGCAGGCTCTGGTCGCCAAAGGCGAGCCCGACGGCGCGGTACATCGCGCCGGTGTCGAGGTAGAGCCAGCCGAGCCGGTCGGCGACGCGCCGCGCCGTCGTGGATTTGCCGGACCCGGCCGGGCCGTCGAGGGCAACAATCACGCAGACGTGGAGCTCGGGGAGCCGCGAAAAATACGGCGCCGAGGTGCGCAGGGGGTCCGCCGCGCTGTGAGAAAGGCGTGCAGCCGGGGGACGGGGGACGGCGGACGGGGGACGGCGGACGGCGGACGGAATGTGCCATCGCCTCCCTACTTGGTCATCCCGGGCCCCGACCCGGGATCTCCTGGACGGTGGGACGCGAACCGACTGGCCAGTCACGCACCGACAATCATCGAGGAGATCCCGGTAGGACTTACGCAGTTGGTCCAGAACCTGTCTGAAATCCCTCTACAACGTCATTCCCGCGCACGCGGGAACCCAGGATACCGAGCATTACGTCGCTTTGAACCTCTGGATTCCCGCGTTCGCGGGAACGACGGCTGGGAGGGGATTGCTCGACTGCGTAACTCCTACCCGGATCAAGTCCAGGATGACATATTTCTACTATCGCGACAAACGTGAGGATCTGTGCACGTTTGAAATATTCCGAGGCGCTTCGTTCAAGCCTTCCGCCTTCCGCCTTCCCGAATTCGCGGGCCTCTCAACGACGGGCGCGGCGCGGCGCGCTACGTTCGAGGTCCCCTTGCCCTGACCCGACTGATGGCGACCGACACCACGACGACGATCGAAGACCAGCTCCGCGCCCTCGTTCGCCTCCAGGCGATCGACTCGCGCATCGACCAGCTCACGAAGCTCCGCGGCGACCTGCCGGACGAGATCCGCGACCTCGAGGACGACAAGGCCGGCCTCAACACGCGCCTCACCAAGATCGACCAGGACAAGAAGGACGGCGAGGTGAACCGCAAGAAGCTCAAGCTCGACGTCGCCGAGAGCGAGGGCCTCATCCGGAAGTACGAGGAGCAGCAGCTCCAGGTGCGCAACAACCGCGAGTACGACGCGCTCACGAAGGAGATCGAGGCGCACCGCCAGCGCATCGCCGCGAGCCTCGAGGAGATCGAGCGCATCGAGACCGTCGACGAGGACGCCGTCGAGACCGTGGACACCTCCGGCGACCGCCTCTCGGGCCTCGACGCGCAGATCGCCGACAAGAAGGCCGAGCTCGACCGCGTCGTCGAGGAGACGCGCGCCGAGCAGGAGGGCTACGAGGGCCAGCGCCAGAAGGCCGTCGAGCACATCGACGACCGCTACCTGCGCGCCTACGAGCGCCTCCGCGGGCGCCTCCGCGACGGCCGCGCCGTCGTCCCGATCGAGCGCGGCGCCGCGGCGGGCTTCATGGTGCCGCCGCAGCGGCAGGTCGAGATCCGCCAGCGCGACCGCATCATCGTCTCGGAGCACGACGGCCGCATCCTCGTCGACGACGCCCTCTTCCAGGAGGTCTCGGCCGAGGTCGACAACAGCTAACGGCGCGCCTCGTGGCGCCTCGTGAACAATCGGCCGGCGGCCGGTTCCTGACTGCAGGGGCCGGCCGCCGGCCGTATTGTGGCGGCGCGCCGGCCGGCCCGCCGCGCGGCCCTCGGGCCGTGAGGAACGTCCGGACACCACAGGGCACCGCGCCCCGCCAACAGCGGGGGCGCCTCAACTCCGGCTCGCCGGGCGCGAGGCGACGGCACGTGCAGCAGAGAGCAGACCAGCCGATGGCCCGGGGCTCGCCTCGGGATCAGGTGATGGGTGAAAGGGTGGGGTAAGAGCCCACCGGCGCGCCCGGCGACAGGCGCGGCCAGGTAAACCCCGCGGGGTGCAAGGCCAAACAGTTCCGCTTCTCACGACCCGGCGGCCCGTCGGGGATGCCTCGGCATCGGCGGAGCGGGTAGGCCGCTCGAGGCGGCGCGCAAGCGCCGTCCCAGATAGATGACGGGACATCGGGGGGATAGCCGCCCCGAGGACAGGATCCGGCGTACAGGCCGGCGCGCGGCGCCCCGCCCGGAGAACCGGGCGGGGCGCTCCTGTATTCACCGCGGCGCGACCTCGAACACGCCCGTCGCGGCGGTCCCCTGCTGGCCGTCCACGCCGATCGTGACGATGTACGTCCCCGCCTCGAGGGTCTCAGGAAGCGCGACGCGGAACGGGACGGACTGTCCCGCCTCAATGCGGGCGAGGATGCTCGGGCAGAACCCATCGCTCGGGACCTCGGCGACGGGGCGCCTGCCCCGCGCGACGTTCAGGACGGGACACGGGCTGTACGAGACCGCCTTTCCGGTGTCGTTGTCGAGCACGACGAGCGCTTCGTCACCCGGCGCGAAGCGCGTCTGGTTGACGACGAGCTCGAGGCGGCTCGCGCTGCCAGGGCCGGAGTCGCATCCGGCGAGCGCGAGGAGGGAGAGGGCGAGCAGGGAAAGCCGCATGGACGTCGGGGTGAGAGAAGGACGGAAACTGGCCGCTTCCCGGCCCTTCGGCAAGGCATCTCGGCGCCCCTGAAACGGGCGACGCCGCGCGCTCCGAGGAGTGCGCGGCGTCGCCGACGTCGAAGCGGACCGGGTTACGGCGCCGGGGCCGGGCCGGGCGTCGGGCCCGGCGAGACGGGCGTCTGCTGCGGCGCCTGCGGGGTCGTCGAGGCGTCCGGGACGGGCGCGGTGCCCGGGGCGACCGTGCCCGGCGCCGCGGTGCCCGGCGTCGTCGGGGCGACGGTGCCGGCGGGGAGCTCGTCGGCGCGGTCCTGGAGGATGCTGCGGCCGGCGCCCTCGCGCGGGATCGCGAACGTCGTCAGGAGGCAGAGGAACAGGAACGCCGAGCCGAGCGCCCACGTCGCCTTCTCGAGGAAGTCCGGCGCCTGGCGCGCGCCGAGGATCTGCGTCGTCTGGCCGCCCGAGGCGATGCCGGCGAGGCCGCCGCCCTTGCCGTTCTGGAGCAGGATCACGACGCCCATCAGCAGGGCGACGATGAGGATGAGGACGATGAGCAGGTAGAACATGGGCGGGCGGTCTGGGAACCGGGCAAGCTAGCGCACGGCCGGCGCGGCTGCCGACCCAACACGCGGTGAAGACGCGGCGTTCGGGCGCCGCCTCAGGTGCCGCGGGCGGCGATGGCGGCGTCGGCGAGCAGCAGCGCGAGGGCCGTCTTGCCGTCGGCGAAGCCGCCGCGGCGCGCCCGGGCGACAGCCTCGGCGAAGGGCATCCGGACCGGCTCGAGCGACTCGCCGGCGTCCGCGTTCGCCTCGCCCTCGGTCACGTCCTCGGCGAGGAACAGGTGGATGACCTCGTCGCTGTAGCCGATCGTCGGGTTCATCGAGGCGAGGGGCGTCAGGCGGCCTGCGCTCAGCCCGACCTCCTCGGCGAGCTCGCGCGCGGCCGTCGTCTCGGGCGCCTCGCCGGCGTCGAGCTTGCCCGCCGGGATCTCGAGGAACACGCGCCGCGACGGGTAGCGGTACTGCCGCACGAGCATCGTGTCGCCGTTCGGCAGGATCGGCACGACGGCCGAGGCGCCGGGGTGGTCGATCCACTCGCGGACGGACTCGCCGCCGTCGGGCAGCCGCACGCGGTCGCGGTGGACGCACAGGAGGGCGCCGTCGTAGACGACGTCGGAGGAGAGGGTCTGCTCGGTGAGGTCCATTCGGGAGGCTGGGAAGTGGGGACTGGAAGATGCGGCGGCCGAGAATGGGCGGCCGGTAGTTTGCGGAATGTCCGACCCGCGCCCTGCCTCTCCCCTGCCCCGGCCGCTCGGCGTGCCCGCGCGGCACCTCACAACCATCGGCTCGACGATGACCGAGGCGGCGGTGTGGGCGGCCGAAGGCGCGCCACACGGTGCGCTCGTCGTGGCCGAGGCGCAGACGGCCGGCCGCGGCCGCCATGGCCGCACGTGGCACGACGCACCCGGCGCGAGCCTCATGCTGTCGCTCGTGCTGCGTCCCACGCTGCGCCCCGAGCGACTCGCGCTCGTCGGCCTCGCGGCGGGCCTCGCCGTCGCCGAGACGGCCGATGGGTTCGGCGCTGCGGCGCGGCTGAAATGGCCCAACGATGTCCTCGCAGCCGGCGCGGACGGACGCCTCGCCAAGCTCGCCGGCGTCCTCGCCGAGGCGGCGTGGGCCGGCGCAGCGCCCGTCGTCATCCTCGGCATCGGCCTGAACGTGCGACAGACGGACTTCCCGGACGGCCTCGCCGCGACCTCGCTTCGCCTCGCCTCGGGGCGAGACGTGGAACGGCTCGCGCCGCTCGGCCCGCTCCTCGAGCGCCTCGCCGCGCGCCTCGCGGATGCAGAATCGGCGCCCGAGGCGCTCCTCGCGGACGTCGAGGCGCGCCTCGTCGGCGTGGGCGAGACGCGGGCCGTTCGGTTTCCAGGCACGGACCGGCCCGCCGTCGTCGGGACGATCGCCGGCCTCGCATCGGACGGCGCGCTGCGTCTCGAGACGCCGAGCGGCGAGCAGACCGTCCACGCGGGCGAAGTCACGCTGGCCCGATGAGCCGGTTCCTCGCGCTCGACGCTGGTAACTCGGCCGTCAAGGCCGCCGTGTGGGATGGCGCCGGCTGGTCCGAGACCCTCCGCTTCCCGCACGCCCCGGTCCCGTCGCGCGTCTGGGCGGACCGGCTGCGGCCTCTCGTCGGGCATGGCACGCCGGCCGGCATCGCCTCGGTCGTGCCGGCGCAGACGGATCTGATCGCTGACGGCGTCCTCCTCGCGACGGGCGCGCGCCCCATCCTCGTCTCGGCGCGCCTCGCGCTGCCGTTCGCGATGGCCTACGCCACGCCCGAGACACTCGGCGCGGACCGCCTCGCCGCCGCCGCCGCCGCGTGGCACCTCGCCGGCGGTCGGCCCGTCGTCGTCGTCGACGCCGGCACGGCGGTGACGCTGGACGCCGTAGACGTGCGCGACGGCCAGCCCGTTTACCTCGGCGGCGCCATCGCGCCCGGCCCTGAGCTGCTCGCCACGAGCCTCGCGCGCGGGACGGGCGCGCTCCCGCACGTCCCGTTCGGCGGCCCGACGTTGGCCGTCGGCGACTCGACCGTCGAGGCGATCCGGACGGGCGTCGCGGGCCTGCTCGCCGGCGGCGTCGCCCTCCTCCTCGCCGAGACGAGCGCCGCGCTGAGCGCCCCGCCGGTCGTCGTCGCGACGGGCGGCGTCGCCGCGTGGCTCCTCGCCCGCGGCCTGCCCGTCGACGCCGTCGTGCCCAACCTCGTGCTGGACGGCATCCGGCTGCTGTGCGCGCCTACGGATGCAGCGGCGCCGCGCCGTCGAGGTTGAGCAGCGACTGCACGCGCGCGATCACCATGTCGATGGCGACCTGGTTGCGGCCGCCGCGCGGGATGATGACGTCCGCGTGGCGCTTCGACGGCTCGACGAACTCGAGGTGCATCGGGCGGACCGTCCTCCTGTACTGGTCGAGGACCGAGTCGATGGAGCGGCCGCGCTCGTGGAGGTCGCGCTCGATGCGGCGCATGAGCCGCACGTCGTCCGGCGCGTCCACGTAGAGCTTGACGTCCATCCGGTCGCGGAGCTCGGGCTCGGCGAGCACGAGGATGCCGTCGATGAGGATGACCGGCCGCGGCTCGACGGTCTCCGTCGCCTCGAGGCGGCTGTGCGCCTCGAAGCTGTACGTCGGCTTGGCGATGGCCTGCCCGGCGAGGAGCGCGTCGAGGTGGTCGACCATGAGGCCCGTCTCGAGGGCGTCCGGGTGGTCGAAGTTGAAGCGCGCGCGCTGCTCCGGGGCGAGGTGGGCGAGGTCGCGGTAGTACGCGTCGTGGTCGAGGAGCGCGATGCGGCGCGTGCCGAAGCGCTCCATGATGCGGCGCTGCACGGTCGTCTTGCCCGAGCCCGAGCCGCCGGCGATCCCGATGACGACAGACATGAATGAAGGGTTTAAGGTTTAAGGTTTAAGGTTTAATGTTGGATACCTTAAACATTAAACATTAAACCACATTTATTTTTAGTCCTCGTCCTCGTCGTCGCTGGGCCTCTTGGGCGCGGCGGCCTCCTCGCGGAGGCGGTGGCGCTCGGCGCGGCGCGCCTCCCAGCCCGGGGCCGAGACCATCACGACGGTCCCGCTGCCTGTCTCGTCCAGTTCCGTTGCGTCGTGGTCGACCTCGTAGCCGTCCGGCGCGTCCCACAGCTCGAGCGCGTCCGCGGACTCGGCGACGGCCGTAACGATGTAGCCGACGAGGGCGCCACGGAGCGGCTTGATGCCGTGCGTGACGGGCTTCCGCTCGCCGTTCTCCTCCTTGAAGAACGAGACGCGGATCGTGCGGGCCGCCGTGCCCTGGTCGTCCCACGCGGCCTCGAAGGCGGCCGGGAGCAGGTTCCAGACGGCCTGCCCGGTGAGCAGCGTGTTGAGATGCGCCGAGGCCGGCTCGCGCCAGTACGCCGACGCCTTGCCGATGCCCTCGACACGGGCGTCCATCTTGAGGCGGTAATCCGGCACGAGGTCGTCGGGCCGGAGCAGGCCGAAGAGGCCCGAGAAGATGATCCCGTTCTCGAGCAGGCGGCGCTGCGCGCCCGTCGGGAGCGCCGAGAACTCCATCGCGCGGTACATCACGCCCGGCGCGTAGCGGTCGATAGCCGCCGTGAGCGGGCTCTCGTAGACGTTCAGCGAGACCTCGACGGCGCGCTCGAGCGCCGCCCCGGTGACGCCGAAGAGCGCCTCGAGGGCGGCCGTGTCGCCGGCCTCCTGCGCCTGCCGGACCTGCGCCTGCACGGCGTCGATGAGGGTTCGGCGCTCGGGGTTGAGCTCGGAGAAGTAGTTGAACGTGTTCGACGAGCGGTAGTCGAACATGTCCGGCGCGAGCGGGTTGCCGCCGGCCTGCTTGCCTTCGGCGCTGGGCAGGAGAATGGAGAAACGCACGGAGGGGGAGTCAGGAGAGGCCGTCGGTGCGGCGCTGGCGCGCGGCGTCGATGAGGGCGTCGGCCTCGGAGAGGAGCGCCTGCGCCTGGACGCGGGCGTCGGCGACGAGCGCGTCGGCCTTGGTCCGCGCGACGCTCGTCGCGGGGCTGTCGTCGTCGTCGAGGCGCCGCACGACGGCCTGGAGGTCGTCGGCCCACTGGTCGAGGAGGTACGCGGCGCGGCGGCGGAGCTGGCGGCCCTCGCCGGGGGCGAGGAGCAGGCCGAGGGCGAACCCGGCGGCACCGCCGGCGAGGGTGCCGAGGGCGGCGGCGCGGACGGAGCGGCTACTCGAGGACATCGGGCCGGAGGCGGGTGAGCGGCAAAGATACGGGATCGGCGGGCCGGGGAACGGCGGGCCGGGCGGACGCTGAGCGCGCCGTCCGGCCCGATGACGTTGCCCTACGAGGCGGCAGGCCGCTCCCACCGGGGGAACGGCCTGCCGCGGACGACCGGAGGCTGCGCGCCGGAGCGCCGCGCCTAGCGGTTCTTCTTCTTGTGGCGGTTCTTGCGGAGCCGCTTCTTGCGCTTGTGGGTGGCGATCTTGTGACGCTTGCGCTTCTTGCCGCAGGGCATAGGTCCCGAGGGATAGGTGGACGGTCTTCGGAGTGGGACATGTAAGCTACGGCCGGACGCGCCGCATTCCAAGGCGCGATGCCGTCCGGACGGAGGCTTCACGAGCCCCTGCGGGACCTCGGGACAGGGCGGGGCGAGCCCGATCCGGGACGGCACTGTCTGGAAAACCGGACACCCGGCACGGCTTCTCAGACGCTCCTGCTCGGCCTGGCCGTCGCGCATCGCGCCAGGAGTGCCTCCATGCGTTCCAGGCCGCTCCTGGCACATCCAGAGGTGCGTCCCGCACGGTGTGGCACGGCGCTTGCTAGATCCGGCTCGAACCCGCGTGGTATCGGCGCTGGTTCGACAGAGCGACTCCGTGCGCACCGAGAGCTTCAGAGCTTTGCGCACGCCGGGCGGACACATTTGGGTGAGTGTGTCCGCCCGGCTCGCTTCTGGCTCGGCCGTGACGGCGGCGAGCCTCTTCCGCCAGGCATTCGCAGGTGGACGCGTTTGGACCTGCCGCGACGCCGCGCTGTGGCTAGCCTGTCCCGGTCTCCCCTGCTCGCCATGACCGGACGTCTCTTATCTCTCGCCGCACTCCTCGCCCTCGCCGCCTGCGCCTCGGTCCCGACGCCGACGTACCGCGACTTCGAGGTCCGCGCCGCGCCCGCCGCCGCCGACACGTCGCTCGTGGCGCGCCTCGCCGGCGCTGCGGCAGCCGCCGGCTGGACGCCCGAGCCGGTAGACGGCATCGTCAAGACGGCTCCTCGGCCAGTCCCGGGCGGCGTTTTCTCGCGGGCGACGGCGCGCCTCGACCTCCTGCCGCTCAACGCCGGCCCGGGGCACGTTGCACGCTACGTCCGCGTGATCGTCCACGCCGAGCGGCGCTCGTTCCTCGGCGGCCGCACCAAGGTCTATGCCCTCGACGGCGGAACGCGGCGCACGCTGCTCGGACCGATCAGCGAGGCGCTCGCCGCGCGCGGGCTCGTCGCGCTGGGCACGCCGCACGACCGCGATGAAGACGCGACGGACGGCTAGCGCGGCGGCAACTCTCCGGCCGGTCGTACGTTGTCTCTCCACAGCCCGCCCGCGGGCCTGTTCTTTGGGGATGATCTGGTTTCGACGAACGATGTGTGCGGCAGGCCGCGCGCCGGGTGGTGTTCAGTACGCCCGTGACCTCCACTGAACCGCACTTGTAGCTGCGAACGACTACTCCTACCAGCTGGCCGCGTAACCTTACGCCTTGCTAGCGATCGCGCGCTCTGGTCGCCCATCAACGGGGCGCGCGGTCTTGCTTAGGATGGGCTGGCCTCGAGAGCTCCGGCTGAGCGCGAGGGGTGAGAACCAATCAGCCTGCAGCCTCCCGGAAGCCTGTCAGTGGGCCCTGCCGGGAGGAACAAGACTAAGAATCTGCTGACTACGCGTGTAGACACCTGGACTGTAGCGTCGTTCGGACCCGGGTTCGACTCCCGGCATCTCCACCCCTCCCCCAGCGCGGCCCGCGCCTCACTCGAGGCGCGGGCCGCGTGATGTTCAGGCGCCTCGGAGCGCCCGCCAGCCGATGTCCCGGCGCAGCGTCTTGCCAGCGAACTGGACGGCTTCCGCGCCCCGGTACGCCGCGTCGAGCGCCTCGGCGAGCGTCGCGCCTGCCCCGACGATGCTCAGGACGCGGCCACCGGCCGTGACGAGGCGTCCGGCGGCGTCGCGCGCCGTGCCGGCGTGGAAGACGTGCGCGTGCCGCGCCGCCTCCTCGAGCCCGGAGATCGGGACGCCCGTCTCGACCGTGCCGGGGTAGCCCGCCGAGGCGAGCACCACACACGCCGCATGCGCGTCTCGCGACTGCACCTCGAGGTCTGCGAGATGGCCCGTGGCGAGCGCCTCGAACAGGTCGACGGCGTCCGTCGCGAGGAGCGGGAGGAGCGTCTGCGCCTCGGGGTCGCCGAAGCGGACGTTGAACTCGACGACGCGCGGCGCTCCCGAGGCGTCGATCATCAGGCCGACGTAGAGGATGCCGCGGTACGGCATGCCGTCGGCGCGGAGGCCGGCGAGGAGCGGGCGGACGATCTCGGCCTCGGCGCGCGCGACGACCGCGGGCGTCGCGACGGGCGCCGGGGCGACCGCACCCATACCGCCCGTGTTCGGCCCCGTGTCGCCCTCGCCGATCCGCTTGTGGTCCTGCGCGGCCGGCAGGAGGACGTACGTCTCGCCGTCCGTGAGCACGAACAGGCTGGCCTCTTCTCCCTCGAGAAAATCCTCCACGACGAGGACCGGCGCCTCGGGCGTGCCGGACGTTGGAAAGAGCGCCTCGAAGGCGTCGAGTGTCTGGACGCGCGTCTCGGCCACCACGACGCCCTTGCCCGCCGCGAGTCCGTCCGCCTTGAGAACGACCGGCAGCGGATGGTCTGCGACGCAGGCGCGTGCCGCGTCGCGCTCATCGAGGCGGAAGGCGCGGCTCGCGGCCGTCGGGATGGCGTGGCGGGCCATCGCGGCGTTGGCGAACGCCTTGGAGCCTTCGAGGCGCGCCGCGGCCGCGCTCGGCCCGACCGTCGGGATGCCGAGCGTCTCGAGGCGATCTGCGAGGCCCAGCACGAGCGGCACCTCGGGGCCGACGACGACGAGGTCGGCCGTCTCGGCGAGCGCGACGAGGCCGTCGAGATCGTCCACGGCGACCGGCGCGTTTCGGGCGACCTCGGCCGTGCCGCCGTTTCCGGGCGCGCAGGTGAGGTCCGGACGCCTCGGGCTCCGGGCCAGCGCGGCGAGGAGCGCGTGCTCGCGGGCGCCGCTGCCGACGACGAGAATGTGCACGGACTGCGGGGTCGGGTGGTGGTCGCCGAAGGTAGGTTGCGGCGGTCCCGCCTCCTGCCTGCCGTGCGTCGCCTCGCCCTTCTGCTCGCCCTCGCCATCAGCCCGGCCGTCCACGCGCAGACGCCTGCGGACACGGCGCGGGCCGACCCGGAGGCGAACGAGCCCGACGCCGGCGACCCGGGCGCGATCAACGACGGCACGGCCATCGACACCGGCACGATCCGCGTGCGGCCGCGCCTCTCGCCGTCCGCTCTGTACTCGGCCAACCGCGGCTTCGGCATCGGTGGTGGCGTGGCCATCGACAACCTGGGCCGGCGCGGCTCGCAGATCGGCGTGGACCTCGCCGCGCAGCAGCACTACCTCACGGCCGGCGTCACGCTGTTCACGTCGGACCCGTACGCCGCGCCTGTCTTCGGCGCCTTCTCGGCGCACGTCGCCGCGACGAACCGGCGGAAGTTCTACGGCGTCGGGCCGTTCACGAGTGGCGCCCGCGCGCTCTACCTCACGCACACCGAGGCCGACGTGGACGCGCACGTGGGCATCTACCCGTTCGGCAACACGTCGCTGCTCATCCAGCCCGGCGTCCGCTACCTCGTCGACCGGACGGCCGAGATCCGCGACGACAGCCCGGCCCGCCTCGAGGACCTCAGCGCGCTCTCCCAGGCCGCCGTCCGGCCGGCGCTCGGGGACACGCGGACGGGCGTCTCGGCCGGCGTCGAGTTGACGGTCGACCTCCGCGACTGGCCGTCGTACCCCAAGCGGGGCGTCGTCGTCTCGGGCGAGGCGCGGCGCTTCTTCGGCCTCGACACCGAGAAGCTGACCTTCAACCGCTACACGCTCCAGACGACGGGCTACCTGCCGCTCTACGGCCGGACGGCGCTCATCGGCAGCTTCACGGGCGTCGTCACGCGGCAGGGCGACTCGAACGACGACGGCGTCCGCGACGACATCCCGTACTACTACCTCCCGACGCTCGACGAGCGCGTGGCCGTGGCGTACCAGCAGGAGCGCCTCACGGGGCGCGACATCCTCGCCGTCGGCCTCGGCGTGCGCGTCCCGCTCTACGACTTCCTCGGCGTCTACGGCATCGACGCCGTCGCGATCGGCTACCTCGGCAACGTCTACGACGACGTCTTCCGGCAGTTCAGCCCGTCCGTCGGCTTCGGGCAGAACATCACGGCGGACCCCGACGGCCGCGCCTCGCTCCGCCCGGCGCTCGGCCTCGGCCTCGGCATCGTCAATCTGGACAAGGAGCGCGTGGTCCTCGGGACGCTCGTCGGCGTCGGCGCCGGCGGCATCACCGTCGCGTCGCTGCGGATCGCGTACAACCTGCGCGACTCGCGGCCGCTGTTCCGGTAGACGGAACGCCCGTTCCGGCACGCAGAACCCCCGTTCGGCCGCGCGCATGAAACGCTATCCTGGATGGTCAGCGTCGCGCGTTCAAACTGTCCCCAGGTCAGGTCCGGGCTTGCCCGGCGGGTTCACCCGGCTCAGCTGAAGGGGACAGCCTGAGCGTCTCGGAGCGGCGGCGGGATTCTGCTACGGCCGAGGCGCTCATCCGACGCGATGGCCGCTGTGGCGGGGGTTCTTCCCGCCGCCGCACGCCGCGGCCCGTAGCTTGCATGGCAGACTCTCCACGGACGCCGGGGCACGCGCGGAACAGCGCCGGACGTTCTCGATACGACACCCACCACGCTTCCAGACCGATGTCCCCCACCGTCGCCGAGCCGGCCGCCATGCCGGCAGCCCCGCCGCCGAGCGCCCGGCCCGCGCCCGTCAGCCTCACCGACCGCGCCGTCGCCGAGGTCCGCCGCATCATCGCCAACAAGCAGATCCCGGCGCACTTCGGGCTCCGCGTGGGCGTCAAGGGCGGCGGCTGCTCCGGCATGAGCTACGTGCTCGGCTTCGACAAGGCCCGCGAGCACGACCTCACCTTCGCCCTCGACGGCGACGCCGGCGAGCCGATCACGCTGTACATGGACAAGCGCCACGGCCTCTACCTCATGGGCGTCACCGTGGACTACCACGACGGCCTCGACGCGCGCGGCTTCGTCTTCGATAACCCCGGCGCAACCGACACCTGCGGCTGCGGCTCGTCGTTCTCCGCCTGACGCGGCCGGGACGCGGAACCGGGGCCCACGCCCGTTCCAGTCCCCAGTTACCAGACCCTACCCAATGGAAGGCAACTTCTCCAACCGCGTCCGCGACGTCATCTCGTACTCCCGCGAGGAGGCGATCCGCCTCGGGCACGACTACATCGGCACCGAGCACCTGCTGCTCGGCATCATCCGCGAGGGCGAGGGCATCGCCGTCAAGATCCTCCGCAACCTCGGTTGCGACCTGTTCAAGCTCAAGAAGGCCGTCGAAGACACGGTCCGGAGCACGGGCGGGACGCTGACGGTCGGCAACATCCCGCTGACGAAGCAGGCCGAGAAGGTGCTCAAGATCACCTACCTCGAGGCCAAGCTCTACAAGAGCGACGTCATCGGCACCGAGCACCTGCTGCTGAGCCTCCTGCGCGATGACGAGAACGTCGCCGCGCAGATCCTCCAGCAGGCCTTCTCGGTGACGTACGACGCCGTCCGCGCCGAGCTCGACTCCATTCTCTCCGGCTCCCCGTCGCCCCGCTCCGGCCCCGCCGAGGGCGAGCGCCCGGGCCGGTCCCGTTCCTCCAGCGAACGCAAACCCGTGGCAGACAAGAGCAAAACCCCCGTCCTCGACAACTTCGGCCGCGACCTCACCAGTCTCGCTGAAGATGGAAAGCTCGACCCGATCGTCGGGCGCGAGCGCGAGATCGAGCGCGTGGCCCAGGTCCTGAGCCGCCGCAAGAAGAACAACCCCGTCCTCATCGGCGAGCCGGGCGTCGGCAAGACGGCCATCGCCGAGGGCCTCGCGCTGCGCATCGTCCAGCGCAAGGTCTCGCGCATCCTCTACGACAAGCGCATCGTGACGCTCGACCTCGCCGCGCTCGTGGCCGGGACGAAGTACCGCGGCCAGTTCGAGGAGCGCATGAAGGCCGTCATGACCGAGCTCGAGAAGAACCAGGACGTCATCCTGTTCATCGACGAGCTCCACACGCTCGTCGGCGCCGGCGGCGCCTCGGGCTCGCTCGACGCGTCCAACATGTTCAAGCCGGCGCTCGCGCGCGGCGAGATCCAGTGCATCGGCGCGACGACGCTCGACGAGTACCGCCAGTACATCGAGAAGGACGGCGCCCTCGACCGGCGCTTCCAGAAGATCCTCGTCGAGCCGGCCACGCCGGAC
>JBBSQZ010000046.1:0-15726 GCA_038243565.1 Rhodothermales bacterium
GCGGATCGGCTCGGCCTGCGAGTTGAGGTCGCGGAAGACGGTCTGGACGCGCGCCCCGGGGACGCTCGCGGCGAGGGCGTTGCCGAAGAAGTCGACCTTGCCCATCATCGGCGTCGCGCGGCGGCACCAGTCGGTGAAGGCTGCGGCTACGGCGTCGGCGGGTGTCGCGGCGGGCTGGGGCGCCGCCACAGCCGGCGCGGGCGCCGGCGCCGCGGCGGCGACCTGCTGGCTCCGGTGCTGCTCCGTGATCCACGCCCGCGCCTCATCCAACTCCCTGCGGAGTGCCTGGACCTGGCGTTCGAGCGTCTCGACCGCGCCGTGGCTGGCGTAGAGCGGGAGACCGCCCTGCGCGGCGTGGCGCTGCTGCTGCTCGGCGCCGGTCAGCGGCGGCCGGCGGGCGACCATGGGCGAGACGACGCCCTGCCGCTTCCGCTGCCCCATCACCCACAGCCCGACCCCGGCGAGGATCGTTCCGAGGACGGCGAACATGCCCAGCACGAGCGGACTCAAAATGGGAGAGCTAGCGTGCTGCTCGTCGGTCGGGAGCACGTCCCCTGTCGACGGACGCTCGGGACGACCGGGCGACGCCGCAGTGGCCGGGCCAGCCGTCTCTGCCGTGTCTCGCGCGGTATCCGCCAGCTGATTCTGTGCCGTCGCGAGCAGTCGCTCGACCCGGCCCTGTTCGGCGAGGAACCTCTTCCGATTCGTGCTGCGGGGGGGTGCGTCGTTGATCGAATCCTTCAGCGCGTCGAGACGCGTTCTGAGCGATGCGATCTCGGTGTCACGGTCAACGGAGGTGTCCTGTGCCGAGGCGGGCGCGGCGGCGAGAAGAACGAGGAGAAGGAAGAAGCGGGTCATCGCGGTGTACCGGCATAGTCCTCGCGGACCTGGTCGACGAGCGCGGCGAGCTCGGCGATGAACAGCGGCTCCATCGCCGACGTCACCGAGAGGTCGTCGTCGGAGTCGGTGAGGCCCGCGGCCGTGGCGGCGAGGCGCTCCTGGAGCGTCCCGACGGAGCGCGGGTAGAGCGTCTCCTTGACGCCCGTGTGCCAGTCGCGGCCGACGCCCGGCACGACCGGGTAGCCGTTGCGCTCGCCGCGCGGGATCTCGGCGTTGAGCGCGTCGAGGAAGCGCGCGAGGTCCTCGGGCGGCGCGGCCGGGGCGACGTAGGCGCCGCCGCGGCGGATGCGCGCGTAGAACGGCACGAGCGGGCTCGCGAACGTCTGCCCGGGCTCGCCCGCCGCGGCGTCGAGCGTCTCGCCGACGACGTTGGCGACCGGGATCGGGTCGTTGGTCGGGCTGCCGGCCGAGAGCAGGCCCATCGCGACGGTCGTCTTGGGCGCGGCGACGCCGTCGAGCTTGTAGACGCCTTCGAAGTGGACGCGCTGCGGCTGCGCGTCCGGCCCGAGGCCGAGGCGGAAGAGCGCGTCCATGACCGGCCCGAAGGAAGAGCGGTCGGACGAGACGGTTCGGAAGAGCTTGGCGCCGTTGCCCGTGAGCGTCAGCGTGGTGTCGCTGATCGGGAAGGCCGGGCTGCCCGGGATGTCGCCGTGGGCGGCGGCGGCGAGCAGGCGGCCGGCGTAGTAGGCGAGCCCGCCGAACATCAGGACGTTCGTCAGGAAGAAGCCGCGGATGGCGCGGCCGGCGGCGTCGTCGGCGCGGCCGGCCTCGGCGAGGTTCAGGAAGACGTTGGCGAGCAGGCGCCCCGAGGGGTCGTCGTCGTCGAGCGTCTGGAGCAGGCCCGTCCACGCGCTGCCGATCTGGTCGGCGCTGGCGCCGGGGGCGCAGAGCATGTCCAGCGTGATCTTGTAGGCCTCCTTCTTGTCCAGCCGGACGACCTCGGCGAGGCCCTCGCGGAAGAGCGGCGCCGCGATGACGTAGCGCGTGACCTGCCCGCCGGCCAGCTTGAACGACGTCTGGAAGGCCGGGCGCTTGCCCTTGAAGCCGATGAGGTCCGTCGTGCCGCCGCCGATGTCGAACACGACGACCGGGTTGTACTCGCCGGCGAGCGTGTTGCGGACGGCCTCGGACTCGCTCATGAGCGGCTGCACGATCTCGCGCCCCCAGATCGTCGAGAGCACCATCTCGTAGTTGCCCTCGTCCGCCCGCGAGAAGGCCTTGGGGTAGGAGAAGCTGGCCTTCGAGACGCGCGCGAACTCGTCGGCCGCGCTCAGCACGACCTGCTTGCGGAGGTGCTCCATGAACGTGCCCATCCACTCGCGGCGCGACCACTTGATGTCCGTCTCGAGGCGGAAGCGCTTGGCGAGCGGGCGGCCGTCGTCCGGCACGTCGAAGCCCTCGGTGATGCGGAGCGCCTGGAGGCCCGTGCCGAGGCTCGGCGTGAGGAAGTAGATGAGGCCGGCCGAGAGGTCGAGCACGCCGTCGGGCGAGCCGGGGAGCTGCTTCTGCTGCGTGAAGACCTGCGTCGGGAAGTAGGGGTACGGCGTGAGGCGCTGGTCGGCGTCGCTCAGCTTGTAGAAGAAGTCGATGGTCGCCGCGGCGCCCTCGTTCACGGCCGGGTCGATGGCGGTGTAGGTCGGCTTGGCGAGCAGCGTCGTCGTGAAGACGGGGAACGCGAGCGGGCGCGCCTCGCCGGACCCGTCGGCGGCGCGGACGGCGACGCAGGTGTTGGACGTCCCGAAGTCCACGGCGACCTCCCAGTCCTGCGGGTTGTGCATCGTCTCGGGCGAGCGCTTCGGCGGGCGCAGCGCGAGCACGCACAGGCCGCGCCCTCCGAACGAGAAGGCGTCGGGCTTGTCGGGCAGCGTGAAGAAGTCGGCCTGGCCGGGCGGGACGGCTCCCGCGTCGGCGGCGTGGAGCGCGCCGTGGCGCTCGACGGTGCCCGTCGTCGCGACGCGGCGGCGGCCCTCGGCGCGGTCCACGCGGACCGCGGTCACGCCGAAGTCCCACGACGGCGAGAGGCGCGCGCGGGCGTAGTACGTCGCGTCCGGCGCCGTCCCGTCGGGGCGCGTGAGCACGCTGCGGACCGGGTCGAGGTCGAAGTTGGGGAAGACGCGCAGGTCGATCGTGTCGGCCGAGATCACCGAGTCGACGGCGTACGGCCCGTCGCCGGACGTCGAGTAGAGCTGCACGACCTCGGCCCCGCCGACCGTCAGGCGGACGATGTAGTTGTGCATGTCCTGCGAGAGCTCGCCGCGCGCGCTGGCCGCGAGCTCGAGCGGGTCCATGAGCTCGAGGATCTCGGGCGCGAACGGCAGCAGCGCGTGCTCGACGGAGCCGTGGTTGCTCACCTCGAGCGCGCGCCACTCGGGCGAGAGGCCCTTCTGGGTGAGGAACGAGAGCTTGGGCGTGAACAGCTTGTCGACGACGACGAACGGCGTCGGCGCGGCGTCCATGCCGAGGCCGAGCGCCGCGCCGAGGTTTTCGCCGGTGACGGGCAGCGCCGCGATCTGCGCGCCCAGGTCCGGGTGCCCCGCGAGGCGGCCCCAGACGCGCTTCGTGCGGTCGCGGAGGCCCGTCGAGGTCACGACGAGGCGCCCCTGGTGGCGGCCGAGGTCCGACACGACGGCCTCGGCGACGTTCTGGCAGACGGGCAGCAGGAACGCCGGCACGGCCTCGCCCTCGGACGCGATCTGGCCGGCGACGACGCGCACGTCGCCCGTCGGGACGGCCGAGAGCTCGGCGGCCCACGCGTCGAGCTCGGCCCGAACGAGCGCCTCGCGCCGCGGGTCCATGCCGACCGGCGCGAGGCTGCCGACGGTAAACGTGGAGCGGGCGCTCTGGAGCCACGCCGCGAGCGCGCCACGGACGGCGGCCGACGTCTGGAACGAGAGCGGGCTGTCGGTCCCGGTCGGGTCGGCGCCGGTCGGGTCGCGCCAGACGCCCGTCGCGGGGTCGTACCAGAAGACGCCGGCGAGGGCGCGGCCCGGCGGCTTCGCCGCGGGGAAGAGGCCCGTCAGCGGCGACAGGCCGGCGAGGACCTCGGGGCGCGCGCCGGCGTCGCCGCTGGCGCGGACGGTGAAGAGGCGGACGGCCTGCCAGTACGCCGCGCCGCCGGGGCCGGTGCGGAGGTTCGGGATGAGCACGCGGGCGAGACCCTGGCCGTCCGCGAGCAGCGGAATACGCTTCAGCGCGATGTCGAGGCCGAGCGCCTCGCGGAGGGCGAACGCGGCGCAGAGGCCGCGGAACGTCGCGCGGGCGCGCGTCTGGAGCGCGCGGCGGCCCTCGTTGGCGAGGCGGTCCGCGTCGGCCTCGGCCGAGCCGGGCGGCGGTGCGCCGGGCCCGCCGTCGTTGCCGGTCATCGCGAGCGACCGCCCGAAGAGGGCGGTGTAGAACATGTAGGCCCGCGAGAGCGGGCTCGGCACGCGGCCCTCGCTCTGCGCCTCGGCGACGGCCATGTTGGTCCCGATCTGCGACAGCAGCGCGGCGTCGCCCTCGGCGAAGTCGGCGGGCGGCGGGGAGACGATGGGGTACGACGTGCCGGGGGCGGCCGGCGGGAGGAAGCCTCTGGGCATCGGGAGTCGGGAAGGCAGCGGGGCGACTGCGTGCTAAAGCTGGCGTTTCGGTCGGTAAAGTTTGAAGGCCGAGAGTTTGGAGAGAAAGGCCGCTACGGCCCCGGAGTCTGTCCTCTCCACACTGCATTCCCTTCAAACTCGTCAGCGCGCTGAACGCGCCGGCGAGCAGGCGCTCGCCCTGGTCAGGCGGCGACGGCCGTGGCCGTGCGCGAGTACTCGTCGGCGACGTCGCCGAGGCGCTCGTTGGCGAGCGCGCCGCGGACCTGGTCCGTCGTGATCCGCAGGCCGATGCGGCCGTCGGGCTCGACGAGCGAGAACACGCCGGCGACGATGCCGCCGCGGCCCGTCCGCTCGTGTGCGGAGACCTCGGCGGCGAGGGCGGTCCGGAGCAGGCGCGCGAGCGCGTTGTCGCGGCTGGGGTCGACGGCTGCTGCGCCCTGCGCGGGCGCGTCCACGTCGAGGCCCTTGCGCGACATCTCGCCGAAGAGCGCGCGGTAGTCGTCGTCCGGGCGGAAGTCGACGAAGTGGAGCACGCCGCGGCCGTCGGCGCCGTCGCGGAGGGCGGAGCCGGCCCACAGCAGCAGGCGCCCGAAGTACTCGACGGCCGCCGGGCGGAGCGCGTCCATCGAGGCGTCGCCCATGACGGTCTGGTCCTTGAGCGCGGACGCCTTGCGGCCGGCCGGCGTCTGCGCGTAGGACTGGCTGACGGCCGCGGCCCACGGGCTCAGGATGTCCTTGAACCACGCGTTCGCCTCGAGGTCGGCGTCGGGCATCGTCGCGAACATGGCGGCGAGGCCCTTCGTGAGGTCGTCGCGGTAGGCGTCGCCGGGGCGCAGGAAGAAGGCGCCGAGGTGGAGCAGGTACGCCACGCGCGTGCGGAGGCGCTCCTCGGCCCCGAGCGGCAGGTCGGCCCACGTCAGGCGCTCCTGCCCGCGGTCCGGCTGGTACACGCGGACGGCGCGGCGACCCTGCCCGAGCGTCTCGGCGAAGTGGACCGCGCCGAGCGCGCCGACGAGCTCCTCGACGTACGCCGGGTTGGCCTGCGCCTTCTGCCCGAGGACCGGCTGGACGATGTTGCGGCTGGGCCGGTCGCTGCCGACGGCGTAGATCGCGTCGTAGAGCGTCCCGTTCGTGACCTCCTGCGCCATGCCGTAGAACTGGAGCGCGTTGGCCGTGTCGAGCAGGTAGCGGTCCGGGTCGACCGAGGCGATGCGACGCGCGGGCTGGTAGTGCGGCAGGATCATCGTCGCGCCCCACCGCAGCGCGGTGATGGAGCGGTCCGCGCCGCGGCGGCGCAGCGCGTCCTCGATGGCGCCGCGGATGACGGGCAGCAGGCTCGCGCCGGTCCCGCCGAAGATGGACGCGGCGACGACGACCGGCACGGGCTGCCCGGGCGTCGCCTCGCGGACGAGCGCGTCGAGGAACGGGGCGGCGTGGAGCGGGAGCTTGTCCGCGAGGTGGTCCGCGAGGACGAGGCAGCCGAGGTTGGGGCGCGCGCGGAAGCCGTCGTCGCAACTGGCCGTCTGCTCGTCGGCGTCGTAGAGCAGGTCGAGGATCTGCTGCTCGTCCGGCGTGGCCTGGTTGGCGATGCCGCCGTCGCGGGTCGTGCCGAGCGTCTCGGTGAGCGTCGTCACGGAGAGCTCGGAGCCGAAGATCTGGAGGTACGTCTTCTCCTTCTTGAACAGGCTGCCGGTCGTCGTCTCGACGGCCCACGGCTTCTCCTGGATGGCCATGTAGGCGCGCGCCGTGTGGAGCGCGCGCTGGAGGTTGCCGTTGGTCGTGTCCGCGTCGACGAGCAGCATGTGGACGCGCCGCGGCGCGATGCCGGCCGCGCAGAGGTGGACGAGCGCCTCGGCGACCTTGGCGCCGGTCCCGCCGCCGGTGATGAGAAACAGGCTGTCAGACATGAGTCGGAGGAAAACGCAGAGAGCGAGGCAGGGCGGATCAGACGAGGTCGCGCAGGCCGAGGCCACGCAGGACGGGGTAGCGCCGCGCGGCGGCGGCCGTGCCCACGGCGAGCCCGCCGAAGACGCCGATCAGCACGGCGAGGTACAGGCCCCACGAGACCGTCCCGTTGCCCGTCTCATAGATCATCACCGGCGACGACGTCACGAGGTCGCCGACGCGGTACTGGAGGTCCTCGACGGCCGCGCTCACGTCCGGGATGAGCGCCTCAAGCACGGCCACGATGACGACCACGACGAGGAAGAAGCCCACGATGACCCGGTTGCGGCCGCGCAGGCTCGCCCCGACGCGCGCCGGGCCGGCCGCCGCAAACGCCCCGCCCATCTTGACGACCGTCAGGACGTACGCGAGGATCGCGAACAGCAGGAAGAACAGCAGGAAGTAGAGAAAGGGGACCATGAGATCGAACTACTTGCGCCACTCGGCGATCAGGAGGGTACGGGCCGGGACGTAGTCGTCGCGGAGGATGGCCCCGAGCAGGGGCGCGAGGTTGAGCGTCTGGCCGCAGCGCGCCGGGTCGCAGTCGGTCGGCGTCGAGAGGCCGTCCGGGACGAGGCCCGCCGCGCTCTCGTAGGGCACGAGCGAGAGCAGGAACGCGAAGCGCCGCGCGCCCTCGGCCGGCCCCGTCGTCGGCGGGCGCTTGACGGGCAGGACGACGTGCGCGACGCCGGCCGAGTCCACCGTCACGGTCGGGCGGTAGACGTCGGCGCTGACCTCGTGCAGCGCGACCGAGTCGCGGCGGGTCGTGATGGCCCACGTGCGCAGGCGCGGGCGGAGCGTCTTGAGGAACGTCTCGCGCTCGCTCGGCGAGAGCGAGCGCCACGGCTCGGCCGCGGCGTCGATGCGGACCGTGAACTCGAGCGGCACGAAGCCCTGCGCGTCCGCCGTGCGGGAGTTGACGTCGGCGGTCGGGATGGCCTCGAAGCCCGGCGCAACGACGGCGTCGAGGTTGCGGAGCAGCGTCAGCGGCCGCCGCGAGCCGGCGACGGACACATCGGCGAGGGCATCGAGGCCGGCGTCGCGGCCACCAACCTGGACGACGTGCTCGGGCTGGAGGTCGGCGCCGAGCGTCGCCCGGAGCTTGGCGGCCTGGTCCGCCGTCGGGGCGAAGACGAAGGCGACGAGCGGGCGGTCCGGGCACGCCATCTGGAGGCGGCCGCGCGGACACGCCGCGCCTTCGGAGTAGTAGGTGCCGGAATAGGACGCGCGGTAGACGAAGGCCGCGAAGACGCCGCCGCTCCGGACCCACTGGTCCGCCGCGGCGACGATGCGCCCGAAGCGCGGCCCGCCCTCCGGATCCGACTCGACGCCGTCGGTGATGACGACGCGCGTGGCGCCCATCGCGCCGGTCGAGTCGGGCGTGAACGTCGAAAAGAGGGCGCCGTAGTCGTTGTTGACGCGTGTGTAGGAGGCGGCCTGGAGCAGCCGCGAGACGGGCATCGGGCTGACCGTCTGCGCGGCCGAGTCAGGCTCGAAGCCGAAGCCGTAGAACGTGACGTCCGAGCCGAGCGAGTTGTCGAGCGCCTCGACGAGGCGCGAGAACGCGGGCGCGCCGCCGTCCGACGGCGCGAGGTAGGGCTTGATGGAGAGCGACAGGTCCACATAGACCTCGACCGGCCCGATGGGCGCGTCGCCGGTGCGGCGCAGCGCGCCGGACGCCTCGGGCGCGTCTTTGAGGACGGCCTGCGCGATCTGGCCGACAGTCTCGGGATCGCCGAGCGGGCTCCCGCCACAGCCCGCGGCGGTGACGGCGAACGAGCAGAGCAGAGCGGCGCGGAGCACGACGCGCATGAGCGGAAGTCGGTTAGGAGTCAGCGTAGAGGAGGCGCATCTCGATGCGGCGGTTCGCAGAACGGCCTGCCGGAGTTGCGTTCGAGGCGACGGGCGCGAACTCGCCATAGCCGGTCCCCGAGAGGCGGACGGCCGCAGGGTCGATGCCGGCCTCGGCGAGGTAGCGGACGACGTTGGTCGCTCGGGCGGAGCTTAACTCCCAGTTCGTCGCCGTGGCCGTGGGGACGTCGTCGGTGTGGCCGGCGACCTGGATCTCGCGCAGCGTGCGGGCGCCCGTGCCGGTGACGGCGGCGGCGAGCGCGGCGAGGATGCGCTTGCCCTCCGGCCCGAGGTCCGTCCCGGCCGACGCGAAGAGGACCTCTTGCCCGAGCGTGATGTCCTGCCGGCCGATGCCCGTCTCGACGCGGACGCCGGCGAAGCCGAGGCTGTCCACGAGCGTCTCGACGCGGCTCTGGTCGCGGAGGACGGCCGCCTGGCTCGGCCCGGCGATCTCGATCGACTTGCCGACCTCGAACACGAGCAGCAGCACGAGCACGAGCACGAACGCGAGCATCGCGTCGGTAAACGCGGGCCAGACCTCGACGGCCGATGAGCGGGAGAGCGTGCGGGCCAAAAACGGTCGGGTTGAGAAACGGGTTTAGGGGCAAACCGACCGGCGGCGGCCGGCATGCGTTTAGCCTCAGGCGACGTGAACCGGCGAAGGTAGCACGGAGCCTCTTTCGATACCGGTCATCCGATGCCCTGCGCAGGGCTATCGCATACTCCGAACCCCGATCATGTCATCCTGCGCCGAAGGCCGGCGCAGCCCACGGAGCGAGCCCTCGGCGAGCGCAGTCGAAGGATCTCGACGCTGACCCTCTCGTCGTTTGCCGCCGGTGGACGTGACGGGTGCGGCGTTGAGATCCCTCGACACGCTCGGGACGACGGTTTCCCGCGAGTGTGCGAGAGCCCTGATGCCTTGCGGGAGCCGCGGGCGTATCGTATTCAGCCGGGGCCCCTTCCTCCTTAACTCTGTGCCCATCGAGATTGCCGGCGGCCCGTTCTCGCGCGACGAGCAGAGGGCGCTCGTCGAGACGCTCGTGCGCGTCGGGGTGGAGCCCGAAACCGCATCCCTCGTCGTCCTTGTCGACCCGTGCATCGTGGCCGTCGTCGGGGACGAGCAGGAGGCAGCCGCGCGCCTCTCGGAGGCCGGATACGAGGCGCGGCTCGTCGGTGGGCGGCCAGGTGAGGAGCACGCGCCGCGCCCGACCCGTGGCCTCGTCGCGGTTGCCATCGGGCTCGGTATCGTCGCGGCGGGCCTGCTCGGGATCGTCATCGGGCGTGGGCTCGTCACGCCCGCCGAGCCCGCGCCGTCCGCGGCCGTGATGGCGCCGCCGGGTGCCGAGGCGCTGCCGGGCGAGGCGCCGCCTGAGCCGCTGGCCGAGGTGCCGGCAGGGGCAGGCACGTGGGGGTCTGGCACCGCATCCATACCGGGTGAGACGGACGGCGCCGTGACGCTTCGGTCGGTCCGGACGGGACGCCACGACGGGTTCGACCGCACCGTGTTCGAGTTCGACGGAGACGTGCTGCCCGGCGTCCAGATTTCTGCCGCGGACCGGCCCGAGGCGGCGTGCGGGTCCGGCGAGGTGGTCGGCGTCGAAGGAGCCGCGTGGCTCGCCGTCCGCTTTCAGCCCGCGCAGGCCCACACGGGGGAAGGGACGCCGACGGTGACGGACCGCCGCCAGAGCCCCCGGCTCCCCACGCTCCAAGAGCTGGCCCTGACGTGCGACTTTGAGGCGGAGGTCGCCTGGACGCTCGGCCTGTCCGCGGCGCGCCCGTACCGGACGCTGGTCCTCCGCACCCCGCTCCGCCTCGTCCTCGACGTTCAGAACACTCCCTGAGCCCATGCGCCTCGCCCTGCTGATCCTGCTCGCCGCCGTCCTGCCCGCCTGCTCGGGCGCCCGAACCGAGCGCGTCTCGGGCGTCTACGAGGGCACCATCGCGACGCCCGCGTTCGCGCTGCCGTTCGAGATGCGGATCGCCGAGAGCGACACCGGCCGCGTCGTCGGGACGGCGCGGCTGCGCCGCGGCGACGTGCTCCTGCTCTACACCGTCACCGGCAGCCGCGACCGGCGCACGCTGCGCCTCGCGCTCGCCGATGCCACGGGCGACCTCGTCCTGGTCGTCACGCCGACGGGCGAGCGCCTCGACGGAACCGCGACCGGCGGCGACCTCGTTCGCGCAGCCGTCCAGACCACGCGCTCCGGCGCCCTCCCCGAATGACCCAGCGCGACGTGACGGATTCCGACGGCCTCATGTGGGCCTGCGTCCAGGCCTACGCCGGCCTCGGCGAAGGCGCCGCCGCGGCCGAGGCCGCTGACCAGTCGGACAGTGACGCGGTGACGGTCGTCTGCACGCCGACGGGCGCCGCGCAGACGGTCCGCCTGACGCTCGCGCCGGACTGGGCCGAGGCGCTCCCGGACGACGCGCTCGCCGACGCCATCGCGGCCGAGCGCGCCTGACGCGCTACGCCGGCAGGTGCTCGCCGAGCCAGCGCCGAACCTCCGCCTCGGGCAGCGCGCCCGTGAACTCCGCCGCGACGGCGCCGTCCACGAACAGCTTCACGGACGGGATGCCGCGCACGCCGAAGCGCTGCGCGAGGGCCGGGTGCGCGTCCGTGTTGATCTTGACGAGGCGCCACAGCCCGCCGCTCTCCTTGGCGAGCGCGTCGAGCGTCGGGCTGAGGGCGCGGCAGGGGCCGCACCACGGCGCCCAGAAGTCTACGAGGACGGGCTTGGCGTGGCTCTTGTCGAGCACCTCGGTCTGGAACAGGTCGGCCATGGCGGGCGGATGTGCGTGTGCCGTCCGAACCCGCCCCGACGCGACGCGGGTTCCGTCCGCGCGGCGCCTCGGCCGAACGCAGCGCGCCCCGACGCCGGTGACCTGCTCCCCGTACTCGGATCCAGTCGCTGCGGTCGTGCTGCGCCCCATCCCGCAGCCCCATGAAGAGGCATCCCCCCGAAGAGATCGTCACCACGCTCCGCCGCGTCGAGGCGCTCACCGCCGGCGGCTCAACCGCCGCACACGTCGGTCGCGATATCGGCGTCACCGGGGTTGCCTGCTCCCGCTGGCGCAAGACGTACGCCGGCATCGGCGAGAGCCATCGCCAGGTAGGGCGCGGTCCGGCTGCCCTGCGCCTGCGCCACCTCGCGGGGCGTGCCCTGCGCCACGATCTGCCCCCCCTCGTCGCCCGCGCCGGGGCCGACGTCGATCACCCAGTCGCTGCCGACGACCAGTTGCATGTCGTGCTCCACGGCGATCACGGTGTGCCCGGCGTCGACCAGCCGAGCGAGCTGACCGGCCAGCCGCTCCACGTCGGCGGGGTGCAGGCCGGTGGTCGGTTCGTCCAGGATGTACAGCGTCTGCCCCCGCCCGGCACGCTGAAGCTCGGTCGCCAGCTTGACGCGCTGCGCCTCCCCGCCCGAGAGCTCGGTGGCGGGTTGCCCCAGCCTCAGGTAGCCCAGGCCGACCTCGCGCAGGGTGTCCAGGCTGCGAAACACCGCCGCGTCGTCCCGGAAGAAGTCCCAGGCGGCGTCTACGGTCATGCCCAGCACGTCGGCGATGTTCTGGCCCCGGTACTGGACCTCCAGCGTCTCGGCGTTGTAGCGCGCGCCGTGGCAGACCGGGCAGGGCGCGTACACGCTGGGCAGGAACAGCAGCTCGACCATCACCCAGCCCTCGCCCTGGCAGTGGGGGCAGCGCCCGCCCTTGACGTTGAACGAGAAGCGCCCCGGCCCGTAGCCCCGCTCCCGGGCCAGCGGGGTGGCGGCGAACAGCTTGCGGACGTGGTCGAACAGGCCGGTGTAGGTGGCCATGTTGCTCCGGGGCGTGCGGCCGATCGGCTTCTGGTCGACCTGCACCAGCCGCGTGAGTGAGGCCACGTCGCCTCCCAGATGCGCGGCGTTGGCGGGTGCCGGGGTGTCTCCGAGGTCTTCCTCACCCTGAGGGTCCGTTGCCTTGCCAGCGTTTCCCTGCCCGAAGTGGAGCGCGAGCGTCTCGGCCAGCACCTGGCTGACCAGCGTAGACTTGCCCGAGCCCGAGACGCCGGTCACGCAGGTCAGCACGCCCAGCGGAAACCGGACGCTGAGGTCTTCGAGGTTGTGGCACGTCACGCCGCCCAGATCCAGCCACCCGGAGGGCGTGCGCGGCGGGTGTGCTTGCTGGGGAACCGTCCTGAACAGGTACTCGGCGGTTCTAGAGCCCTCCACGGTCCGCAACCCCTCCGGTGGCCCGCTGTAGAGGATCTCGCCGCCCTGCTCCCCGGCCCCCGGGCCGACGTCTACGAGCCAGTCGGCGCGGCGCACCACGTCCAGGTCGTGCTCGACGACGAACAGCGAGTTGCCGGCCGCCTTCAGGTCGGCCAGGGCCGCGAGCAGCGCCTCGGTGTCGGCGGGATGCAGGCCGGCCGACGGCTCGTCGAGGACGTACACCACGCCGAACAGGTTGGAGTACAGCTGGGTGGCCAGGCGCAGGCGCTGCAGCTCGCCGGGCGAGAGCGTAGGCGTCGAGCGCTCCAGTTGCAGGTAGCCCAGCCCCAGGTCCAGCAGCACGTTCAGCCGGGCGACCAGGTCTTCGGTCAGGCGCTGCCGGGCGAGGGCCTGCGCGGGCTGGTCCTGGGCGAGCTGCGTATCCTCGTCGCCCGTCGCGTAGGGACGCAGCAGGTCGGCGACCTGCTTGAGCGGCAGGCGCGAGAACTCCGTGATATCGTATCCCGCGAACGTGACGGCGAGCGCCTCGGGCCGCAGCCGCTTGCCGTGGCACGTCGGGCACTCGGCCGCGATCATGTACGTCTGCACCCGCCGCTTCATGGACGCGCTCTCGGTGTTGGCGAAGGTGTGCAGGACGTGCCGGCGGGCGCTGCTGAAGGTGCCCATGTAGTTGGGTTCGGCCTCGCGCTCTACGGCCCGCCGGGTCGCCTCGGGGCTCAGGCCCGGGTAGACCGGCACCACCGGCTGCTCGTCGCTGAACAGGATCCAGTCCCGGGTGTCCTGCGGCAGCTCGCGCCACGGCACGTCCACGTCGATGCCCAGCGACACCAGGATGTCGCGCTGGTTCTGCCCGCCCCAGGCCTGCGGCCAGGCGGCGACCGCCCGCTCGCGGATGGTGAGCGACGGATCGGGCACCATCGAGGCCTCCGTCACCTCGTAGACCCGGCCCTGGCCGTGGCAGGTCGGGCAGGCGCCCTCGGGCGTGTTGGGCGAGAAGCCCTCGGCGTAGACGATGCCCTGTCCCGGCGGGTAGACCCCGGCGCGCGAGTACAGCATCCGGACCAGGTTGGACAGGGTGGTCACGCTGCCCACCGAGGAGCGGGCGGTGGGCGCGCCGCGCTGCTGCTGCAGGGCGACGGCCGGGGGCAGGCCCTCGATGGCGTCCACGTCGGGCGCCCCCACCTGGTGGAACAGCCGGCGGGCGTACGGCGAGACGGACTCGAGGTAGCGCCGCTGCGCCTCGGCGTACAGCGTCCCGAAGGCCAGCGAGGACTTGCCCGAGCCGGACACCCCGGTGAAGACCACGAGCGCGTCACGCGGCACCTGCAGCGAGAGGTCTTTGAGGTTGTGTTCCCGCGCCCCGCGCACCTGCACGAATCCGGAAAACTCAGGGGGAGCCGACATGGTGACGCAGGGTGGGCGGCTGAGCGAGGCGGTCGCCTTCCTCGACGAGGGCCTGCCCGTCCATCCGGTGGACGTCCGAGAAGGCCGGGTGCCGGTCGATGAGGGGCTCCGAGTAACGCCTGGGCTCGCGGTCGGCCTGCGCGCCGTCGAGGCGTTTGGCGAAGAGGCGGTCAGTGTGTCCGGCAGCCCCCAAACGACACGTCCCGGTTCCGACCTGCTCAGGCCGAAACCGGGACGTGTAGCGGAGAGAGAGGGATTCGAACCCTCGGTACGGTTACCCGCACACACGCTTTCCAGGCGTGCCCCTTCAACCACTCGGGCACCTCTCCGGGACCGGCCGTGGCCGGGAGCGCGCAATCTAGGCCGCGCGCCGGCCGGCGCTGTGGGAAGCGCCGGCCAAATCCGACAGGCTCTCACCGATTCTGCGCCCAGAGGGGCATGGGCCATGAGGCGTGGGTGGACTGCCTCTCCCCCATGCCCCATCCCTCATGCCCTTCCGTTTCCGGGAAACGGTCTCACACCGTCATGATGTCCTTCTCCTTGACGTCCAGCATCGCGTCGACCTTCGCGATGTAGCGGTCCGTGAGCGTCTGGAGCTCGCCCTCGGCCTCGTGCTCGGTGTCCTCGGAGAGGCTCCCCGCGGCGGTCGTCTTCTTGATCGCGTCCTTCGCCGAGCGCCGCGAGTTGCGGACGGCGATCTTGGCGTCCTCGCCCTTGGCCCGCGCGGACTTCATGAGGTCGCGGCGGCGCTCCTCGGTCAGCGGCGGGATCGAGAGCAGGATCGCGCTGCCGTTGTTGGTCGGGTTCAGGCCGAGCCCGGCGAGCGTGATGCCGCGCTCGATGGCCCCGATCGTGCCCTTGTCGTAGGGCTGCACCGAGATGAGGTCGCTCTGCGGCGCCGAGACGTTGGCGACCTGGTTCAGCGGCATCGACGAGCCGTAGGCGTCGACGCGGACGCTGTCGAGCATCGACGCGTTGGCGCGGCCGGCGCGGATCGTCGAGAGGTCGTTCGAGAGGTGGTCCAGCGTCTTGTCCATGTGCATCTCGGCGTCGTCGAGGTGCTCTTGAAGGGCGGGGTCGATCATGGTCGGGGGGAACTGGGGAACGGGGACTGTGAACTGGGAAATCGCGGGGCAGTCCCCGTTTCTCAGCCGCCAGTCCCCCGTCAGGAAAGCGCTCAGGCGCCGGCAACGGCATCCGCGTCGACGACGGCGTCGGGGCGCGGGGCGAGGACGGCCGGCGCGGCGTCGGCGTCCCAGTGGACCGTCGTGCCGAGCGGCTCGCCGCGGAGCACGCGCAGGAAGGTGCCGGGCGTGTTCATGTCGAAGACGACGATGGGCAGGCCGGACTGCTTGGCGAGCGTGATCGCGGTGAGGTCCATCACGCCGAGGCCGCGCGCGAAGACCTCGTCGCCGTGGATGGACTCGAAGCGCTCGGCCGTCGGGTCGCGCTCGGGGTCCGCGGTGAAGATGCCCGGCACGCGCGTGCCCTTGAGGATGACGTCGGCGTCGACCTCGGCCGCGCGGAGCGAGGCCGCGGTGTCGGTCGTGAAGTACGGGTGGCCGGTGCCCGCGCCGAACACGACGACGCGGCCCTTCTCGAGGTGCCGGATGGCGCGGCGGCGGATGAACGGCTCGGCGATCTCGGCCATGTCGATGGCCGAGACGAGGCGCGTGTGGACGCCCTCGGCCTCGAGCGCGTCCTGCAGCGCCATGCCGTTGATCATCGTCGCGAGCATGCCCATGTAGTCCGCGTGGGCGCGGGACGACATCTGCGTGCCCTCCGGCGAGACGCCGCGGAAGATGTTGCCGCCGCCGATGACGAGCGCCACCTCGACGCCCGCC
>JBBSQZ010000047.1:0-15493 GCA_038243565.1 Rhodothermales bacterium
CCCGGAGCTCGGCCTGCACCAGTGCGGCCTGCCGAAGGAGATGGCGGTCGAGCTGTTCAAGCCGTTCATCATCCGCAAGCTCATCGAGCGCGGGATCGTGAAGACGGTCAAGAGCGCGAAGAAGGTCGTGGACCGCCGCACCGCGGACGTCTTCGACATCCTCGAGAAGGTGATCGACGGGCACCCCGTGCTCCTCAACCGCGCGCCGACGCTGCACCGGCTCGGCATCCAGGCATTCCAGCCGGTCCTCATCGAGGGCAAGGCGATCCGCCTGCACCCGCTCGTCACGACGGCCTTCAACGCCGACTTCGACGGCGACCAGATGGCGGTGCACCTGCCGCTGAGCCACGCGGCGGTGATCGAGGCGCAGATCCTGATGCTGGCCTCGCACAACATCCTCAGCCCGGCCAACGGCGACCCGATCACGGTCCCGTCGCAGGACATGGTGCTCGGGATGTACTACATGACCAAGTCCCGCGACGGCGCCAAGGGCGAGGGCATGCGCTTCTCCTCGACGCAGGAGGTGCGCCAGGCCTTCGACCAGGGCGCGGTCGCGCTGCACACGCAGATCAAGCTGCGCCTGCGCGAGGACGCCTACGACTCGGAGGCGAAGGCAGGCGAGATCCTCGACACGACCGTCGGCCGCGCGCTGTTCAACGACATCGTGCCCGAGGGCGTCGGCTACATCAACGCCGTCCTGACCAAGAAGAACCTCCGGGGCATCATCTCGGGCGTCTTCAAGGCGACCAACTTCCCCCAGACGGCCGCCTTCCTGGACGAGGTCAAGAACCTCGGCTTCCAGCAGGCCATGCTCGGCGGGCTGAGCTTCTCGATCGCGGACATCGTGGTGCCGGACGCCAAGGAGACGCTCCTCGACGCCGCCGACGAGCAGGTCGCGCAGGTGCGGTCCAACTACGAGGCCGGCTTCATCACGGAGTCCGAGCGCTACAACGCCGTCATCGACATCTGGACGTCGACGAACAACGAGATCTCGAACGTCCTCTACGAGACGCTCAAGAACGACCAGGACGGCTTCAACGCCGTCTACATGATGGCCGACTCGGGCGCCCGAGGCAGCCGCGAGCAGATCCGCCAGCTCGGCGGCATGCGCGGCCTCATGGCCAAGCCGCAGAAGTCCATCGCCGGCGCGTCGAACGAGATCATCGAGAGCCCGATCAAGTCCAACTTCAAGGACGGCCTGAACGTCGTCGAGTACTTCATCTCGACGCACGGCGCCCGCAAGGGCCTCGCGGACACGGCGCTCAAGACGGCGGACGCAGGTTACCTCACGCGCCGCCTGGTGGACGTGTCGCAGGACATGACGATCACGATGCACGACTGCGGCACGCTCCGCGGCGTCCGCATGGAGGCGCTCAAGGACAACGAGGACATCGTGGAGCCGCTCTACGAGCGCATCCTCGGCCGCGTCTCGGTCCACGACGTCCGCGACCCGCAGACGGACGCCCTCCTGGTGTCCCGCAACGAGCTCGTCACCGAGCCCGTCGCGACGCACATCACCGAGACGGCGATCGACACGGTCGAGATCCGGTCGGTCCTCGCGTGTGAAGCCCCGCGCGGCGTCTGCGCGCTGTGCTACGGCCGCGACCTCTCGAACGGGCGCCTCGTGCAGATCGGCGAGGCCGTCGGCGTCATCGCGGCGCAGTCGGTCGGCGAGCCCGGCACGCAGCTCACGCTGCGCACGTTCCACATCGGTGGCGCGGCGAGCCGCATCGCGGCCGAGTCCACGATCCTGGCCAAGTTCGCCGGCACCATCGCCTTCGAGAACCTCCGCACGGTCGGCCGTGCCGACGGCGGCGGCACGTCGGCGATCGCCCTCGGGCGCTCGGGCGAGGTCCGCATCCTCGACGAGAACGGCACGCAGCTCATCGCCTACACCGTGCCCTACGGCGCGGGCGTGGCGGTGACGGAGGGCCAGACGGTCGAGAAGGGCGACACGATCGCGTCGTGGGACCCGTACAACTCGGTCATCATCGCCGAGACGGGCGGCACGATCCGCTTCCAGGACGTCATCGACGGGACGACGTACCGCGAGGAGTCCGACGAGCAGACGGGCTTCCGCGAGAAGGTCATCACGGAGTCGCGCGAGAAGAACCTCACGCCGGCGCTCGTGATCGAGGGGTCGGGCGGCCGCCGCGAGTACACGATGCCCGTCCGCGCCCGCCTCCAGGTGGACGCCGGCGAGAAGATCGAGCCGGGCAAGATCCTCGCGAAGCTCCCGCGCCAGTCCGCCAAGACGCGCGACATCACGGGCGGCCTCCCGCGCGTGATCGAGCTCTTCGAGGCGCGCCAGCCCAGCGACCCGGCGGTGGTGACGGAGATCGACGGCGTCGTGTCGTTCGGCGGCCGCAAGCGCGGCTCGCAGGAGGTCATCGTGACGTCCCGCGACGGCGAGACGGAGCGGACGTACCTCGTGAGCCTCTCGAAGCACCTGCTCGTCCACGAGAACGACTTCGTGCGGGCCGGCGAGGCGCTCTCGGACGGCCAGATCTCGCCGCAGGACATCCTCTCGATCCTCGGGCCGACGGCGGTCCAGGAGTACCTCGTCAACGAGGTGCAGGAGGTCTACCGCCTCCAGGGCGTGACGATCAACGACAAGCACATCGAGACGGTCGTCCGCCAGATGATGCAGAAGGTCCGCATCTCGGACCCCGGCGACGCGGCCTTCCTCGAGGGCTCGCTCGTGGACCGGATGGTCCTCGAGGCGGCCAACGACGAGCTCTACGACACGTTCGTCGTGACGGAGGCCTCGGCGTCCAGCCTGCGCGTCGGCGAGACGGTCACGCGGCGCCAGCTGCGCGAGGCCAACTCGGAGATGCGCCGCGACGACACCGCGGAGGTGGAGGTGCGCGACGCGCGCCCCGCCGTCGCCGAGCCGGTGCTCCTCGGCATCACCGCGGCGGCGCTCGCGACCGACTCGTACCTCTCGGCGGCCTCCTTCCAGGAGACGACGAAGGTGCTGACGGACGCGGCGATCGCGGCCAAGTCGGACCCGCTGCTGGGGCTCAAGGAGAACGTCATCATCGGGCACAACGTCCCGGTGGGCACGGGCCTCAAGGCGTACCGCGACCTCGTGGTCGGCTCGCGCGAGGAGCTCGAGGCGCTCAACGCGGCCAACGCGCTGCTGGACCGCGGCCGCGAGCCCTCGGGCGACGGCTTCACGCTGCCCTCGGGCGGCGACGCGGACGCGCTCGCGGAGATCAACCGCCGGCTGGGCTGATCCTCGGTTCTGTAGACGGGAGCGCCCCGGCTGCCTTCGGGCGGCCGGGGCGCTCTGCATCGTATCATCGGCGCTCGCTCACGCCTCGTCCTCATGACCGTCCGAACCCGCGTCCGCGTCGGCCTTTCGCGCCGCGTCTTCGTCCAGCTCCCCGACGACGTGCTGCCCGGCGAGCACGACCTGACCGTCACCGTCGACGCGCCAGACAAGGGGAGGCGAAGCGCGCTCGGTTTCCCGGTCGATGACGTCGGCCCGTGGCCGGACGGGCTGGACCTGTCGCGCGAGGCGCTCTACGGCGGCGATGCCGGCTGACCCGACGTTCGTCGACACGAACGTGCTCGTCTACGCGAGCGTCGCGTCGGCACCGTGGCACGCCGAGGCGCTCGGCCAGCTCACTGCGGCGTGGGACGAGGGGCGGACGCTCTGGGTGAGCCGGCAGGTGCTGCGCGAGTTCGCCGCCGTCCGGAGCCGACCGCAGACATGGGCACTGCCGACGACTGGCCGTATCCTCGCGGAGCGCGTGCGCTGGATCGAAGCACGCTTCGAGGTCGCGGACGATACAGCCGAAACCACTGGCCGGCTCCTCGTGCTCATCGAGGCGTTCGACGTGAAAGGGCTGGCGATCCACGACGCCAACCTGGTCGCGGCGATGCAGACGGTCGGTGTCCGGCGACTGTTGACGCACAACGTCAGGGACGTGCAGCGGTACGAAACCGCTGGACTCATCGAGGTGCTGCCACTGCTCGAGGAGACGGACTGATCCGGCGGTCTCGTTGGGGGAGCGCCCCGGCTGCTTCGGCCGGCCGGGGCGCTTTATGTTGCGCCTCAGCCGCCTCCCGATTCACACCGTGTCCCTCACCCCCGCCCAGCAGAGCATCGTCGACCACATCGTCCGGCTCGTGCGGCCGCTGCGCGTGGTCGTGTTCGGGTCCGTCGCGCGGGGCGAGGCGCGGCCGGACAGCGACCTCGACCTGCTCGTCGTGATGCCGGACGGCGCGCCGCGGCGCGCGACGGCGCAGAAGCTGTACGTCGAAGTCCCATGCCGCGGCATCCCGTTCGACGTCGTTGTCACGACGCCGGAGCGGCTCCGCGCGTACCACCCGGGCTCCGGGTTCATCTACTCGGCCGCCCTTCGAGAAGGCGTGGAGGTCTATGTCGCGTGAGGCCACCGCCGAATGGATGGCATACGCCCGCGGGGCCCTTGCGCTTGCGAGCGTCCCGCCGCCGCCCGGCGTGCCTCTCGCGCTGCTCTGCTTCCATGCTCAGCAGGCAGCGGAGAAAGCCCTGAAGGCTGTGCTCGTGTTCCACGACGCCGAGGTCCCATGGACGCACAACATCCAGTTACTCATCGAGCTGATCGAGGCGCTCGAGCTCGTCCCGCCGTCGCTGCGTGTTGCTGCGGCGCTGACCGAATACGCCGTCGTCATGCGCTACCCGGGCGATGCGGAGCCTGTGACGCAGCCGGAGCTTGCTCGGGCGCTCGGGCAGGCTCGCGCCATCGTGGAGGCGGCTGAGCAGTGGACGGCTCCATAGACGAGGCGCCCCGGCTGCCTTCGGGCAGCCGGGCGCTCTGTTTTCTTATCGGCTCGCATCCGGCCGTCAACTTTATCAGGGCCGCCCGGTTAGACGACGAGCACTCGCGCGTCTTCTGAGAGCACGCGCCCGATGACGCGGAGGTGTCACACGCCTCGCCGTAATCTGGCATCCCGCACCGCCCCGGCCTCCCGCCTCGGTGCCCCACCTCGTGCCTGAGGGGCCATACCGACCGGCCCACTTCACACTTCAGCCGCCCCTCGCGGGGCCTGCCCTCATGGCGAAAATGTCCAACCCGGAGAAGTCCTCCCCCTCCCCGCCGCCGACCGACTCGGCGGGCAAGGTCAAAGCGCTCGACCTGGCGATGAAGCAGATCGAGAAGCAGTACGGCAAGGGCGCCGTAATGAAGATGGGCGACGCGCCGCCGGTGATGATCGAGGCCATCTCGACCGGGAGCCTCACGCTGGACCACGCGCTCGGCATCGGCGGCGTCCCGCGCGGCCGCATCGTCGAGATCTACGGCCCCGAGTCGTCGGGCAAGACGACGCTCGCGACGCAGATCATCGCCGAGGCGCAGAAGCTCGGCGGGCAGTGCGCCATGATCGACGCCGAGCACGCCTTCGACGCGGGCTACGCGCAGAAGCTCGGCGTGAACACGGACGACCTGCTGATCTCGCAGCCCGACACCGGCGAGCAGGCGCTCGAGATCTGCGACATGCTCATCCGCTCCGGCGCGCTCGACGTCGTCGTGATCGACTCGGTCGCCGCGCTCGTGCCGAAGGCCGAGATCGAGGGCGAGATGGGCGCCAGCCACGTCGGCATCCAGGCGCGCCTGATGTCGCAGGCGCTGCGCAAGCTCACCGGCACGATCTCGCGGACCAACACGACCCTCATCTTCATCAACCAGATCCGGATGAAGATCGGCGTCATGTTCGGGTCCCCCGAGACGACGGCCGGCGGCCGCGCGCTGAAGTTCTACGCCTCGGTCCGCATGGACATCCGCCGCATCGGCGCGATCAAGGAGGGCACGGAGGTCACGGGCAACCGGACCAAGGTCAAGGTCGTCAAGAACAAGGTCGCGCCGCCGTTCCGCGAGGCCGAGTTCGACATCATCTACGGCGAGGGCGTGTCGTCGCTCGGCGAGCTCGTGGACCTCGGCCTCGAGCACGACATCATCCAGAAGTCGGGCTCGTGGTACTCCCGCGGCGAGACGCGCATCGGGCAGGGCCGCGACGCCACCAAGCAGTGGCTCTCGGACAATCCGGACCAGCGCGAGGAGGTCAAGCAGGCCATCAAGGACGCGATGGGCATGGGCGTGCCGCACGCCGCGCCGCCGGTCGCGGAGGAGGACGAGGCGATCGACGAGGAGATCGACGAGGCGATCCTCGACCTCTGAGCGCCGAGACGCTCGTGGCGCTGGCGGGGCCGGCGGACGTCAGGTCCGCCGGCCCCGCCTCGCGTTCGGGCTAGCTTCGCCGGCCGGGCCGCCGCCCGCGCCTCGACGGTAGGCCACCGTCTCCACCGGACCCGAGCGACCCATGACGTCCACCGTCGAACCAGAGCCCCGCGCCACAGCCTCCCGGCGGGGGGCCGGCTGCGCCAGCAGCCGGGGGGGCGGTTCCGCGACGACCGCCCCGAGACGCCTCGCGCCGCGGCGCCTCGGTCGGGCGGAGACGTGCATGGGCGCTGCTGCGGTCGGGCGAAGACGCGCCGGCGGCGCGTCTCTACGGGGACCGTGCCGATCGCGCGGGTCTGCGACAACATGGCCGCGGCGTCTCGAGCGCGAAACCGCCCCCCGCCCGGCTGGCGCCGTGCGCTCCCTGCGGGGGGGCTGTAATCGCAGACTCGAGACACGTGCGGCGAGAGCAGCGCGCAACACCGTGCTGCTGCTGCTGCTGAGCGTCTCGGCCGTCGCCGTGGCGCAGACGCCGGTCGCGGACTCGGTCCGCGCGGACGCCGCGGCGATTCTCCTCGCGCCGCCGCCCAACCCGACCGACGCGCGCCTCGAGCGGGCGATCTACGGCATCGAGGCGCGACCGTTCGCGGCCGTCATGCGCGGCGTCAACGGGGCGGCGTACCCGGTGTTTATCGGCGCGGCGCCCGCCGCAGCCGGCATCGGGCTGCTCCAGGGCGACTCGGTGCGGCCGGCCGTCCGCATCGCGGCCTCAGAGGTCGGGGCGCTCGGCGCCACGTTCGTGCTCAAACGTGCGTTCCGCCGGCCGCGGCCGTACCGGGCGATGCCCGACATCGTGGCGCGCGACCCGCACCACCAGGGGGGCGAGGTGCACGACCCGAACTCGTTTCCGTCGGGCCACGCCGCGGCGGCGTTCGCCATCGCGACGAGCGTCTCGCTGAGCGACGGGCGCCTCGCCGTGCCCGCGCTGCTGTGGGCGACGGCCGTCGGCACGTCGCGCATCTGGCACGGCGTCCACTACCCGTCCGACGTGCTCGTCGGCGCTGCGATCGGCGCGGGCTCGGCCGCTGTCGTTCACATCCTCTCGCCCGTGGTCCTGGGCAACGGGGCCTACAGGGGGTCGGGACCGGTGATCCCGTTCCGCGTCGTTGTCGCCTTTTAGGCCGGCTCGACTTCGGGCTCGATGGGCTGGCCCTGGGCGGCGCCGATCTCCGTCCCGTGCCCCGGTGCGTTGCCGAACGTCTTGCGCAGCGGGAGGACGGGCACGAAGAGCGTCGCGATCCAGCCGCAGACGACGAAGCCGAACGAGAGCGAGTACATGTTGCGCGTCGCCGCGGCGAAGGCCTCGCGGGCGGCGGGCGAGACGGCGGCTGTACTCCGGGCGCCCTCGCCGCCGGCTGCAAGCAGGCTCATGTCCTCGGGCCCTAGGTGCGACATCAGCGTCACCGCGAGGACGGCGCCGAGCGCCGCGGCGCCGATCGAGCCGCCGATCTGGCGGAAGAACTGGCTCGCCGAGGTCGCCTGCCCCAGGCGCCGCACGTCGACGGCGTTCTGGATCGCGAGCGTGAACAGCGGCAGGCTCGGCCCGACGCCCAGCCCGCAGATGACCATGTACGTCGTGACCTCCCAGAACGGCGTCGCCGTCGTCATGCGGCTCAGCAGGAACGTCCCGACGGCCAGCACGAGGCCGCCGCCGACCATGAACGGCTTGTAGTGCCCGAACTTCGACACCAGCTGCCCCGAGACGGTCGAGCCGAAGACGACGCCCATCGAGAGCGGGATGAGCGCCGCGCCGGCCTTCGTCGCCGAGACGCCGAGGACGTTGACGAGGAACAGCGGCAGGAACGCGACGAGCCCGATGAAGGCGGCGCCGTAGAAGAAGACGGCGGCCGAGCCGGTCGAGAAGATGCGGAGGCGGAAGAGGTCGAGGTCGAGGATCGGGTCGTCGGAGCGCCGCGTGCGCCACACGAACCCGGCGATGCCGGCGACGGTGAGCGCGATGAGGCCGAGCGAGACCGGGCCGGCCCACGGGAAGGCGCGGCGGTCGAGCTGGAGCGCGAGCACGAACGGCACGAGCCCGACGAGCAGCAGCGCCGCGGCGACGAGGTCGAGGCGGCCGCGCGAGGGCGGCAGCAGCGGCGGCATCCGGCGGAGCACGAACCACAGCGCGAGCGCCCCGAACGGGAGGTTGACGTAGAAGACCCACCGCCAGCCGGCGATGCCCGGGATGAGGACGTCGCCGTTGTCCGCGAGGAAGCCGCCGACAAGTGGCCCGAGGACGGACGCGATGCCGAACGTCGCGCCGGTGTAGCCCTGGTACTTGCCGCGCTCGCGCGGCGGGAAGAGGTCCGCGATGACGATGAAGGCCATCGCGAAGAGCCCGGCCCCGCCGATGCCCTGGAGCGCGCGCGCGGCGATGAGCTGGTTCATGCCGTCGCCGAGGATGGGGAGCGGCCCGAACTCGCCGGCCAGCCCGCACAGGAACGACCCGCCGAGGAAGAGCACGATGGACCAGAGCTCGAGCGTCCGGCGGCTCGTGATGTCGGCGAGCTTGCCGTAGATCGGGACCATCACGGTCGAGGCGAGCAGGTACGCCGTCACGACCCACGCGTAGCGCTCGATGCCGTTGAGGCTCTCTACGATGCTCGGCAGGGCCGTCGCGACGATGGTCTGGTCCAGGGCGCCGAGGAAGAGCGCGAGCAGGATGCCGACGAAGGCGTAGATCCGGTCGCGGCGCGAGAGCTCGGCGCCGGCGGGGACGTAATCGGAGGTCGGGGGCATCGGGCAAGATTCCTGGGGAGGCACGTCAACCCGCCGCGGCGCGTCCGGATTCGCAGGGGGCGAGAAGGAATGGCCGAGGGCCGGCGGCGTCCCGGGCGGACGAATCCCGCCGGCCCGCCGCGGCGTTGTCGAGGTTCACCCACCCGCAATCGCGATGGCCATTGGCCCGCTCCACGTCCTGCTCGTGCTCGCGCACATCATCCTCGTGTCCGTCTGGTTCGGCCTCAGCCTGCGGCTCCAGTTCCAGGCCAAGGCGCTCACCGTGGGCGAGACCGGCGCGGCCGAGTCGATCCGCACGAATGGCAACCGGACCGTCCAGTTCATGACAGTTGCGATCATCCTGTTCTACGCCGCGGCAGTCGCCACCTTCTTCGTCGGCGGCGGCTTTACCGCGTACGGGATGGTCTACCACACGAGCCTGCTGCTCGGGCTCGTCCTCGTCCTCGTGCAGGTGCTGATGATCCAGCCGGCGTGGGGGCGCCTCGCCGGCGGCCAGCCGGCGCAGGCCAAAAAGGTGTCGATGGGGCTCGGCATCGGACACGCGCTGTGGGTCATCCTGCTCGTGCTGATGTTCTTCGGCCCGCGCTGGAGCTACGAGTGGCACATGGGGACGCCCGTGACGCCGGCGCCCATCACCGCTCCGGCGCCGTAGTCACGCCTCGGCGGCGCGGCGGAGGCGGTCCATGAGCGCCCGGCCGAGGCCGTCGTCCGGCACGCGCTGCGCGTCGATCCGGCTGATGCCGAGCGCGTCGGCGCGGCGGAAGAAGTCGAAGACGGCGCGGGCGTACCCGGCGACGTCCACACACGTCTCGACGAGCGCGTAGCCCGGCACGGGCGCCTCGAGGCCGATGAACGCGGCGTCCGCGCTCGGCTCGGGCGTCTCGACGAGGCGGACGACGGCGCGCGGCGCATAGTGTCGGTGCCGCGTGCCGGGCGAGCGGGCGGTGTCGTCGCCCGCCGCCGCGTCGCGTGCGTGGGGATCGACGGTGCGGAGCATGGCGAGCGTCACGGCGCCGGGGCGGAGCACGACGGCCGTGCTCCCGGTCGCGTCCACGACCGTCGACTCGAGGCCGACGGCGGTCGGGTCTCCCATCAGGACGGCGTCGATGCGGCCGTCGAGGTCGTCGCGGACGGCCTGCCACCTCGTGGGGCTCGGGCGGCCGCTGCGGTTGGCGGACGGCGCCACGAGGAGGCCGCCGGCGGCTCGGATGAGCGCGCGGGCCGTGTCGTGGGCGGGAATGCGGACGGCGACGGTGGTCAGGCCGGCTGTCACGGCGGCCGGGAGCGTGGTCGGGAGCACCGGGAGCACGAGCGTGATCGGTCCTGGCGCGAAGGCGCCGAGGAGCGCCTCGCCGAGTGGCGTCGATTCCGTTAGTGCAGCTATAGAATCAAGATCCGCGGCGTGGACGATAAGCGGGTTGTCGGCCGGTCGGCCTTTCGCCTCGAAGACGGCCGCCACGGCCCGTGCGTCGGTCGCGACGGCGCCGAGGCCGTAGACGGTTTCGGTCGGAAACGCGGCGAGGCCGCCATCGCGGAGGACCGCGGCAGCGTCCGAGACGGAGCGGGTGAAGAGGGTGTCCAACAGCGCGCAGAAGAGGAATCCGCCGAACCTACCGCGGCGCCTCGGCTAGCTTTCGGCGCCACAGCCCGTCTGCCGAATGCCCCGCCACGAACGCCCCGCGCCCGCCGACGGCTGGGACACGCACGACGTCGACGGCTACGCCGTCCTCGTGGGCAAGTCGGCGCGCGAGAACGACCGGCTGACGTTCAAGGTCGCCGATCCGCAGGACGTGTGGCTGCACGTCGGCGGCGGGACGCCCGGGAGCCACGTCGTCGTGCGCCAGCCCGAGGGCGGCGGCGAGATCCCGCGGCACGTCGTCAAGCGCGCGGCGGAATTGGCGGCGAAGCACTCGAAGGCCGGCAAGGCGTCGGGAAAGGTGGACGTGCACGTCTGCCGCGCGTGCGACGTGCGGAAGCCACGCGGCGCCAAACCGGGCTCGGTCGAGCTGCGCCGCTACGAGTCGATCAGGGTGTACCCCGGCGGCGCCGAGTAGGCGTCAGGCCGGGAAGCCGTCGGCCTGGCGGAGGCGCTCGAGCTGGCGCGCGTGGTGGTCGATGTGGGCGGCGAGAAAGCGCGCGCACCCGGCCGCCGTGATGGCCCCGGCGCGGAAGTGGTGCATCAGGCCGACGTGTTCGATCCCGGCCGGCATCGTCTCGGCGAGCGCATGCCAGTCGGACCGGAACGCCTCGAGGCGCTCGCGCCAGCCGGCGTCCGGCGCTTCGGTCGGGGCGATGAACGGCGCCTGGCCCTCCGGCATCGGGACCCGCCCGTCCGACCGAAGGAACGCCTCGAGCTCCGCGAGCTGCGCCTCGTCCGGCGCACCCACGTCGCGGCGCGCATCGCCGGCCGCAGCCTGCTTCTGGACGATCGTGAGCGTGCCCGTCTCGGACTTCACGAGGTGCTGCGCGACCTCGTCGGCCGTCCAGCCGCCGCCCGGCGGGCGGAACGAGCGCTGCGCGGGCGAGAGCGCGTCGTAGGCGGCGAGGAAGGCCGCGCGGTCGCGGTCGAGCAGAGAGACGGCGTCGGGGAGCGTCATCGGGTCGAGGGAGCGTGAGGCCTCAAGATCGCCCGTCAGGCGTAGAGCGGGCGCCTCACCGTCTGGACGGCCCACGCGAGCAGGAGCGCCGCGAAGACGGCGAGCACGCCGAGCGCCGCGGGCAGGCCGACCGGCGCGCCGGCCGCCTCGCCGAGGCCGAGGCGGATCGCCGCGACGCCGTAGGTCACCGGGTTGGCGAGCATCAGCCAGCGGAGGACCGTCGGCGCGCCGTCGATGGGGAAGAAGCCGCCGGAGAGGATCCAGAGCGGCATCAGCACGAGGTTCATCACGGCGTGGAAGCCGCGCGTCGTGTCGAGGCGCCACGCCATCACGAAGCCGAGCGCGGTGAGCGCGATGGCCGTGAGGACGCACGCGAGGAGCGCCGCGCCGGCACCGAGCAGCGTCGGCGAGAGGCCGGCGAGGGGCGCGAGGAGCATCACGAGCGCGGCCTGGACGACGGCCAGCGTCACGCCGCCGGAGAGCACGCCGAGCACGAGCGCGAGGCGCGGCTGCGGCGCCACGAGGGCCGCGTGGAGCACGCCCGTCTGCCGGTCCTCCACGACCGAGATCGTCGAGAAGATGGCGGTGAACAGGACGACGAGGGCGATGACGCCGGGGAAGAGGAACGCGACGTAGCCCGGCGACTGGTCCGCACCGGGCAGGCGGAACGCGGCGCTGAAGCCGACGCCGAGCAGCGCCCAGATGAAGAGCGGCTGGACGACGGCGCCGGCTACGCGCGCGCGGTCGCGCACGAACGTCCGGATCTCGCGGAGCCAGAGGGCGGCGATGGCGCTCGTCATCGGAGGGCGGGGGAGAGGGAGATGCCGCCGGTGCGGGCGGCGAACACGTCGTCCAGCGTCGGCCGGCGGACGGTCGCGCCGGCGACGCCGTCGGAGGCGTAGAGGTCGGGCAGGAGCGCCGCAGGGTCGTCCGCCACGACGAGGACGCGGCGGCCGACGGCGCGGGCGTCGAGGCCGCGGGCGGCGAGGCGCGCGGCGAGCGCCTCGGCGTCCAAAGAGTCGAGCCAGAGCGCGTCCGAGCCGAGCGACGACGTGAGCGCGTCCGGCGTGCCGTCGGCCACGACGCGGCCGCGGTCGAGGATCGTCACACGGTCGCATGCCTCGGCCTCGTCCAGGAGGTGGGTGGCGACGAGCTGCGCCGTGCCCGAGTCGCGGAGCGCGTCGAGGGCGTCCCACAGCTCGCGGCGCGCCGTCGGGTCTAGGCCGACGGTCGGCTCGTCGAGGAGGAGGAGCGGCGGGCGGTGGAGCAGGACGCGCGCGAGGTCTGCCCGGCGCGCGAGCCCGCCGGAGAGGCTCTTGACGCGCGCATCGGCGCGGTCTACAAGTCCGACCGCCTCGAGCGCCTCGGCGACGCGCGTCCGCGCCTCGGCGCCAGACAATCCGCTGAGCGCAGCGTGCGTGCTCAGGTTCTCGCGGACCGTCAGCACGCCGTCCAGCGCGACGGTCTGGAAGACGACGCCGAGGCGCTGGCGGACGGCCGCGGGCTCCGCCGTCGTGCCGAATCCGAACACGGTGACGGCCCCCGCATCCGGCCGCAGCAGCGTCGTGACGCAGCGGAAGAGCGTCGTCTTGCCGCCGCCGTTGGGCCCGAGGAGCGCGACCCGTTCGCCGGGCGCGACCGCGAGCGAGACGCCGTCGAGCGCTGGCCGGTCCGTCCCGCGGTACGTGTGCCGCAGGCCCTGGACGTCGAGCGCGAGCGGGGAGGTCACGAGAGGAACTGGCGGACCAGGAAGTCGACCACGACGAGGCCGAAGAAGGCCGGGACGTAGGCGATGGACGCGAGCAGCAGGCGGCGCGCGCGCGTGTCGTCGGGCTCGGTGAAGAACGAGAAGGCGGGCAGCGTGAAGGCCGTCCCGAGGATGCACATCCCGCCGAGGTACAGCGGCCCCGCGTTGCCGATGGCCGCGGGCACGACGCCCGCGACGAGCAGCAGCAGCGTCGCGACGAGCACGATCCACGCCATCAGGCGCTCGCCGCCGCGGCCCGTGGGGAGCATCCGGTAGCCCGCGTTCCGGTAGTCCTCGCGGTACATCCAGGCGAGGGCGAAGAAGTGCGGCAGCTGCCACAGGAAGAGGACGGCGAAGAGCGCCCAGCCCGTCGCGTCGGCACGTCCCGTCGCCGCCGTCGCCCCGCCGAGGGCCGGCAGCGCGCCGGGCACGGCCCCAACGATCGTGTTCCAGATCGACACCCGCTTCAGCGGCGTGTAAACGCCGACGTAGAGCACGACCGTCAGCACGGCGAGGCCCGCCGTGAGCGCGTTCGTCGTCTCGAAGAGGACGGCCGCGCCGAGCGCGGAGCAGACGAGCCCGTAGAGGACCGCGACGCCGACCGGGATGCGGCCCGCCGGGATCGGCCGCGACGCGGTCCGGACCATCCGGGCGTCGTGGTTGCGCTCGACGGCGTGGTTCAGCGCGCCGCCGCCGCCGGCGGAGAGGCCCGTGCCGAGCATCAGGCCGGCGAGCACGAACCAGTCGATTCGGCCGTCGCCGGTGGCGAGGACGTAGCCCGCGGCGGCCATGACGACGACGAACGTCGTGATGCCGGGCTTGAGCAGCTCCTTGAAGTCTGCCAGGGCTGTCCGCAGCGCGTCGGTGCGCGCGGCTGCGGAATCGGCAGCGTGAGTCGGCACGGCGGTCGCGGCGGGGGTCCTCATCGGCGGGCGTGGCAGGTGTGGAAAGGAACGTTCAGCGGCCGACATGTTTCGTCAATAAGCGGCGGAAAGGCAGCGGGCGTGGGGCCTGGGGGACGGGGCATGGGGGATGGGGAAAACGCCGGGCGCAGGCGGTGGGATATTGGCCAGGCGCCTCGACCGGCCGTGACGCGTCCCATTCCCCATGCCTCATCCCTCATGCCCCTTCTGGCAACCGTCTCCGGCATCCGCGGCGTCTTCGGCGACGGCCTCGACCCGGCCGTGCTCGTCCGCTACGCCGCCGCCTTCGGGTCGTGGCTCTCGCGCCAGACCGAAGCGCGGCCGCGCGTCGTCGTCGGGCGCGACGGGCGCGTGACGGGCGACGTCTGCGCCCGCATCGTCACCGCGACGCTCCAGGCGTCGGGCTGCGACGTCGTCGACGGCGGCCTCGCGACCACGCCGACCGTCGCGATGGGCGTGCTGAAGCACCGCGCCGACGGCGCCGTGATCCTCTCGGCGAGCCACAACCCGGCGCAGTGGAACGCGCTCAAGCTCCTCGACCGCCGCGGCGAGTTCCTCGGTCCGGGCGAGGGCGCCGAGGTCCTCGCCCTCGCCGAGGAGGGCGTCGCCGGCCAGACCGTCGGCTACCAGGCGCTCGGGGACTACGCCACGGACGACCTGCTGCCGTACCACATCGAGCACATCCTGCTGCTCCCGTTCATCGACGCCGACGCCATCCGCGCGCGCGACTTCTCGGTCGTGGTGGACGCCGTCAACTCGGTCGGCGCCTTCGCCATCCCCGAGATGCTCCGCGCGCTCGGCGTGACGCGCGTCGAGACGCTCAACGCCGAGGTCACCGGGCACTTCGCGCACGACCCCGAGCCGCTGCCGGCCAACATCGGCCAGATCATGGCCCGCGTCGCGGAATCGGGCGCCGACCTCGGCATCGTCGTCGACCCGGACGTGGACCGGCTCGCGTTCGTCGAGGACGGCGGGCGCTTCCTCGGCGAGGAGCTGACGCAGGTCGTCGCGGCGGACTTCATCCTCGGCAAGACGCCGGGGCCGGTCGCGACGAACCTCTCGTCGAGCCGGCTCATCGACGACGTCGCCAGGCGCCACGGGCAGGCCGTCGAGCGGTCGGCCGTGGGCGAGATCCACGTCGTGCGCGCGATGCAGCGCGTCGGCGCCGTGATCGGCGGCGAGGGAAACGGCGGCGTCATCGTGCCCGGCCTGCACTACGGCCGCGACGCGCTCGTCGGCGTCGCGATCGTGCTCCAGCAC
>JBBSQZ010000048.1:0-15451 GCA_038243565.1 Rhodothermales bacterium
AGATCGAGCGCTTCTTCAACCGTCTGAAGCAGTACCGTCGGGTAGCAACGCGGTACGAGAAACTGGGCCAGAACTACCTTAGCATGGTGTTTCTGGCCTCTGTGCTGATCTCGCTACGATGATTGTCCACACGGCCTAGAGCCGGCCGGCGCCCGTCACGCCGCGCGGCGGATAGGCAGGCGCGCATCCCTGGGCTGCTCGGCGCTGCCCTCTGGGATGGAGTACCCCAGCTCGTCGAGCGGCTTCTGGAGCGACTCGCGGAGCTTCTTGCTCGGCTTGAAGTGCGTCTTGCGGCGGGCCGGAATGAAGACCGTCTCGTTCGTCTTCGGGTTGCGCGCCTTCGGCTTGGCCCGCGTCTTCTTGACCTCGAACACGCCGAAGTCACGCAGCTCGATGCGCACTTCCGGGTCGGCCTCCGCCATCAGCTCGCGCAGCGCCTCGATCGTTGCATGGACGTACGGTTCGGTGCGGTAGAGAGGCTCGTCGAGGAGCGCCGCGACGCGTCGGGCAAGGTCCTTCTTGGTCAGCGTCGGCGTCCGGTCGGTGAGGGTTTCCATCGGAAGTGTGGTGGGAGCGGGATATGTGTGACAGAACGTTCGGAGCGCCGGTTTCGGATGCCCCGCGGGCCGCCGACCGCAGGATGCTCGCCACAGCGTTCAGTCACATGCGCCTAACCTACCCAAACGGGTTCGGTTTCGTCAGTCGGGAAACGTGAGGCTCTCCCCTACCCGCCCGTCTCACCGGTTTCTGCACATAGGTAGCCCGGGTTGCGCGCCTCCTGATGGCTCGTGCGAGCAGCGTCGCGACGTGGCCTCGTGAGTTAGGCTGGTCCGTCAACTGTCGCGGTGGACGCCGTAAATACCGTCGAGGCGCCCGAGGCGCTTCACGACGCGGGTGAGCTGCGCCGTGTCGTTGACGTAGAGCACGATCGAGCCCTCGAACATGCCGTCCTCGCTCGTCACCGTGATCGAGCGGATGTTGGTCTTGAGGCTTTTCGAGATGACGGTCGTGATGTCGCTCACGATGCCCACGCGGTCCTCGCCGACGAGGCGCAGCGTCGCCGCGAACTGGACGTCCTTCTGGCGGCTCCACTCGACCGTGATGATCCGCTCGGCGTGGTCGGTCAGCAGGTGCGTCGCGTTCTTGCAGGACTGCCGGTGGATGCGGACCGTCCCCGTCTTGGAGACGTAGCCGAAGACGTCGTCGCCGGGGATGGGGCCGCAGCAGGGCGCGTACTCGACCGAGAGGTCCGCGTGGCGCTCGCCGTCGATGACGAGCGTCGGCGCGCCGCGCTCGCGGGCGTCGTTGCGGACGTACGTCGCGAGGCTGTCGACCTCGAGCATCGCCGGCGAGGCGCCGGGCTCGGGCGGCGCCTCCTCGGGTGCGCCGTTGCGGGCGAGCTCGACGAAGTCCGACGGGTCGAAGAGGCCGGCCCCGATCTCGAAGAACAGCTGGGCGGCGTTGCCGAACTTGAGGCGCGCTGAGAGGCGGTTGATCTCCTGCTCGTCCAGCACCAGCTTGGCGCGCTTGAGCTTCTTGTCGAGCAGGTCGCGGCCGAGCGCGACGGCCTTGCGGCGGCGCTCGTTGACCCAGTGCCGGATGCGCGTCTGCGCCTTGTGCGTGACGACGAAGGTCGTCCAGTCCGGGTTGGGCGTCTGCCGCTTGGACGTCAGGATCTCGACCTGGTCGCCCGAGTGCAGCACGTGCGACAGCGGCACCATCTTGCCGTCGACCTTGGCGCCGATGCAGTGGAAGCCGACCTCGGTGTGGATCTGGAACGCGAAGTCGACGGGCGTCGCGCCGCGTGGGAGCGTCACGAGCTGGCCCTTGGGCGTGAAGACGTAGATCTCCTCGTCGTAGAGCTGGAGCTGGAACTCGCGCACGAACTCGCCCGCGTCGTCGGGGCGCGGCGTCTCGAGCAGGTCGCGGACCCACGACACCATGTGCTCCATGCGCGCCTCGGCGCCCGACGCGGCCCCGCCTCCGCCCTCCTTGTACTTCCAGTGCGCCGCCACGCCGCGCTCGGCGACGTCGTGCATCTCGGCCGTGCGGATCTGGATCTCGACCGGCGTCCCGCCGGGCCCGATCACCGTCGTGTGGAGGCTCTGGTAGCCGTTAGACTTCGGGACCGAGACGAAGTCGCGGAAGCGCGCCGCGATGGGCTGGTACTGCGCCGTGAGCACGGAGTACGCGCGCCAGCAGTCCTCGCGCCCCTGCTTGCCCTCGTGCTTGAGGATGATCCGGATCGCGAAGAGGTCGTAGACGTCGTCGAGCTCGATCTGCTGGGCGCGCATCTTGCGCCAGATCGAGTAGATGCTCTTCGGCCGGCCGTAGATCTCGAAGTCGAAGCCCGCGTCGGCCAGTTCCTTGCGGACCGGCTCGATAAAGTGCTCGATGTAGCGCTCGCGCTGCCGGCGCTTCGTCTGGAGGCCGTCCGCGATGGCGCGGTACGCCTCGGGCTCGAGGTACTTCAACGCCAGGTCCTCGAGCTCCGTCTTGACCTCGTGCAGGCCGAAGCGGTGCGCGAGCGGCGCGTAGAGGTCGCGCGTCTCGGCCGCGATGCGGACCTGCTTCTCGCGCGGGAGCCCGCCGAGCGTCCGCATGTTGTGGAGCCGGTCGGCGAACTTGACCAGGATCACGCGCACGTCCGACGCCATCGAGAGCATCAGCTTGCGGACGTTCTCGTCGTGCTTCAGCCCGCGCCCGCCGACGACGGTCCCGATCTTGGTCACGCCGTCCGTGATGGCCGCGATGTCGTCGCCGAACTCGGAGCGGATGACGTCGAGCGAGAGGTCCGTGTCCTCGACGGTGTCGTGGAGCAGCGCCGCGGCGACGGTGACGTCGTCGGCGCGGATGTCGCGGGCGGCGATGAGCGCGACCTCGAGCGGGTGCGAGATGTACATCTCGCCCGAGGCGCGGCGGTCGTCGCGGTGCGCCCAGTACGCGACGCGGAAGGCGCGGCGGATCATCGCCTCGTCGACGCTCGGGAGGTTGCGCCGGGCGTGCTCGAGGAGCACGCGCAGCCGCCGCTCGTACTCGGGGATGACGACGAGCGAGCTGAGCTGGGCGTTGAGCGTCTCGGAGGCCTGGATCATGAGCGCCGCGGTGCGGCCGTGTGGCGGGGTGGTAAGGTAGAAAACGAACGCGGGGCCCCGCCCGTGTGGACGAGGCCCCGCGCGCGAGGGCAGGCAGCGCGCGCTTAGCGGTCGCCCTTGTTCTGCTGCTCGAGGCCCGCCTCCGGCGGCGGCTCACCCGTGCCGGTCGATCCGCCCTGCTCGGCGTCACCGTGGTCCGGGTGGTCGCCCGTCTGTACGATGACGGGGTTGCCCGTCGTGTCCGGCGTCGGCGCGCCCGAGACGATGGCCTCGGCCGTCTCGTCGACCTCCGTGGCCGGGGCCTCGACGATCGGCGTGTCGGTCTCGACAGAGACGTTCTCCTCGGTGACGGTCTCCTCGACCGGCGGCGGAGCCGTGGCCGTGGGCGTCGCCGGGGCGGCGTTCGTCGTCGTCAGCGTCGCCGTGTCCGTGGCGATCGCGCTGCGGCTACGCGAGCGGCGCGTGCGGCGCGTCGTCTGCGCGGCGCCCTCGGGCTTCACGTCGTTGAAGTCGACGAGCTCGATGATGGCCATCTCGGCCGAGTCGCCGGCGCGCTGCCCGAGCTTGACGATGCGCGTGTAGCCGCCGGGGCGGTCCGCGACGGCCGACGCGACCTCGTCATAGAGCCTCTTGACGGCGTCCTTGTTCTGGAGCCGGCTGAACGCCATGCGGCGGCTGTTCGTGGAGGCGTCCTTGGAGCGGTTGATGATCGGCTCGACGTAGATGCGCAGCGCCTTCGCCTTGCCGAACGTCGTCGTGATGCGCTTGTGCTCGATGAGCGCGATCGACATCGACTGGAGCGTCGCCTTTCGGTGGGCGGCGGTCCGGCCGATCTTCTTGATTTTGAGTCCGTGTCGCATTGAATTTCAAAGGTTGAAGGGTTTTGGGGTTGAAGGGTGGAAGGGGAAATGCAAAAGGACATGCTCCCCGAGCGTGTCTTTTACCCTTCCACTCGGTCACCCTTCAACCCTTCAACCCGGTATCAGACAGTCTCGTAGCGCTCGACGTCCATCCCGAACCGGAGCCCGCGCTCCTCGAGCACCTGGACGAGCTCGAGCAGCGACTTGCGGCCGAAGTTGCGGAACTTGAGCATCTCGCTCTCGTCGCGGCGCACGAGGTCGCCGATGGACTTGATCGAGGCCGCGCGCAGGCAGTTCTGGGCGCGGACCGACAGGTCGAGGTCGTCCACCGGCTGGTTGAGGACGGCGCGGACGCGCTGCACCTCGGCGTCGATCTCCGTCTCCTCGGCGGTCTGCTCCGAGGCTGCCTCGACCTCGACGAAGAGGCCGATGTGGTCGCGGAGGATGCCGGCGGCCTGCGTCAGCGCCTCCTCGGCCGAGACCGAGCCGTCGGTCGAGACCTCGAGCGTGAGCCGCTCGTAGTCGATCTTCTGCCCGACGCGCGTCGGCGTGATCGTGTACTTGACGTTCAGGATCGGCGTGAAGATGGCGTCGATGGCGACGACGCCGATCGGATCGTCCGAGCGCTTGTTCTCGTCCGCCGGGATGTAGCCGCGGCCCTGCTCGATGCGCAGGTCGACGCGCAGGTCGGCGTCGTCGGCGAGCGTGGCCACGAGGTGGTCCGGGTTGAGGACCTCGAAGTCCGGCGTCGCCTTCGCGATGTCGGCGGCGGTCCACGTGCCGGGGCCCTCGAGGTGGAGCGAGACCGAGCCCTCGTCCTCGTCCTCCGCGCGGAAGCGGATGCCCTTGAGGTTCAGGATGATGTCCGAGACGTCCTCGGTGACGCCGGGGATCGTCGAGAACTCGTGCTGGACGCCGTCGATGCGGACGGCTGTGATGGCGGTTCCGGAGAGGCTGGAGAGCAGCACGCGGCGGAACGCGTTGCCGATCGTGACGCCGAACCCGGGCTCGAGCGGCTGCACGACGAAGCGCCCGTAGGTGTCGTTCATCTCCTCGACCGTGACGCCGTCGGGCATCTGGAGCTGGATCTGAGCCATAATGTTCTGTGGGGGTCGATGGTGACGCGCGGCGCCCCGGAATCATGGGGGCGCCGCGGCGGGATTACTTCGAGTAGAGCTCGACGATGAGCTGCTCCCGGATGTTTTCCTGGATGTCCTCGCGCTCGGGCAGGTCCAGGAAGCGCCCGATGAGGCGCTCGCGGTCCACCTCGAGGTGCGGGAACTGCCGGCGCGTGCCGCTGACGGCCTCGCGCACGACGGGCAGGTTCTTGCTCTTCGGCCGGATCTCGACGACGTCGCCGGCGCGGAGCTGGTGGCTCGGGATGCCCGACACGCGGTCGTTGACCATCACGTGGCCGTGGTTGACGAGCTGGCGCGCCTGGCGGCGCGTGCGCGCGAAGCCGAGGCGGTAGACCACGTTGTCGAGGCGCGCCTCGAGGAACTTGAGCAGGTTCTCGCCGGTGACGCCCTTCTTGCGGGCGGCCTTCTCGAACAGGTTCCGGAACTGGCGCTCGAGGAGGCCATACGTGTACTTCGCCTTCTGCTTCTCCTTGAGCTGGACGGAGTACTCGCTCTCCTTGCGGCGGCGGGCGTTGCCGTGCTGGCCGGGCGCGTAGGGCTTGCGGTCGAGAGACTTGGAGGGGCCGAAGATGGGCTCGCCGAAGCGGCGGGCGATCTTCTGCTTGGGGCCACGGTAACGGGCCATAGTAGGTCGTGTGTCGAAAGAAAAAGGACAGACGTTCGGCGCACCCGCGAAGAGATCCCCGGCGGCGCCCCGAGGCGCGCGCGCTGATTCTCTCGACCGCTCGAGGCGCGAGCCTGGGAGCGGACAGTGTCCGAAACCGGATTTATGCCGTCGTGCTGCGCACGAGGGAATGAGGGATGAGGCATGGGCCATGGGGAGAATGAAATTCCCCCATGCCTCATGCCCTATCCCCCATGCCACTCAGACGCGGCGGCGCTTCGGCGGCCGGCAGCCGTTGTGGGGGATGGGGGTCGTGTCGCGGATCGAGAGGACCTCGAGGCCCGCGTTGGCGAGCGCGCGCACGGCGCCCTCGCGGCCCGAGCCGGGGCCCTTCACGTGGACGTCCACGCGGCGGAGGCCGAGGTCGTAGGCCTCCTTCGCCGCCTCGGCGGCGGCGACCTGCGCCGCGTACGGCGTGTTCTTGCGCGAGCCGCGGAAGCCCATCTTGCCCGACGACGACCACGAGATCGCATTGCCGTAGGCATCCGTGATCGTGATGAGGACGTTGTTGAACGTGGCCTTGACGTAGGCCGCGCCGTTGGACTCGACCTGGACCTTCTTGCGGGTCGCGCGTCCGGCGCGCTGCTGCTTTGCCATTGTCGTGATTCGTGAGGCGCCTCGCTGCCGAGGCGCCAGAGGTGTTTGGAGTTCGGGGCGGCCGCGTCAGACGTGAGGTCTCAGAGACCGGGCCTGCGTGCGGGGCTCCCGCTGAGTGACGGAAGAGGCGCGCGTTACTTGCGCGGTGCCTTCTTCTTGCCGGCGACGGTCCGCTTGCGGCCCTTGCGGGTGCGGGCGTTCGTCTTGGTGCGCTGGCCGCGGACGGGCAGGCTGCGGCGGTGCCGGAGCCCGCGGTAGCAGCCGATGTCCATCAGGCGCTTGATGTTGAGCTGGACCTCGGTCCGGAGCGCGCCCTCGACGACGTAGTTGTCCTCGATGAGCGAGCGCACGAGGCGCGTCTCATCCTCGGACCACGCGTCGAGCTTCGAGTTCGGGTCGATTCCGGCGCGGTCGAGGATCTCCTGCGAGCGGCGAAGGCCGACGCCGAAGATGCTCGTCAGCGCGATCTCGGCGCGCTTGGTGCCTGGCACGTCAACTCCTGCAATACGTGGCATAACGAAATACGGTTTAAGGTTTAAGGTTTAAGGCTCAGGCTTGAAGTATGCCGAAGCAAACCTTAAACCTTAAACCTCAAACCAAACGGTCACCCCTGGCGCTGCTTGTGCTTGGGGTTCTTCTTGTTGATGATGTAGATGCGCCCTTTGCGGCGGACGATCTTGTCGTCGGCGGAGCGCTTCTTGACGCTGGCTCGAACTTTCATTGGTGGTCTGGAATCGGGACCGCCACGCGCTACTTGTAGCGGTAGACGATGCGGCCCTTGGTGAGGTCGTACGGCGAGAGCTCCACAGTCACGCGGTCGCCGGGCAGGATCTTGATGTAGAACTTCCGCATCTTGCCCGAGAGGAGCCCGAGAATCTCGTGCCCGTTCTCGAGCGTGACGCGGAACTGCGCGTTGGGGAGCGCCTCGGTCACCTGTCCGTCCTGTCGGATCGCGTTCTGCTTGGCCATTCGGTCGATGTCGCGCCGTGGGGCGCAGGAGAGTTAGTCGGCGGAGACGAGCGCCGGTGCTGCCAGCGTCTCGTCGCGCGCCGTCGCGAGCGCGCGTTCAATCGCTGCAAACGACGAAAGCAACTCCGCAGGTCCGCGCCGTACGTGAACCATGTGTTCGTAATGCGCGCTCGGGGCGCCGTCGCGCGTACGGACGGTCCAGCCGTCGTCGTCGATCGTGACCTCGCCCGTGCCGCCGTTGATCATGGGCTCGATGCAGATCGTCATGCCGCCGACGAGCTTCTTGCCCATGCCGCGGCGCCCGACGTTCGGCACGTTCGGCGGCTCGTGCAGGTGCTTCCCGACGCCGTGCCCGACGAGGTCGCGGACGACGCCGTAGCCCGCACCCTCGCACATCCGCTGCACCGCCGAACCGATGTCGCCGATACGGCGGCCGGCGACGGCCTGCTCGATGCCTGCGTAGAGCGACGCTTTAGTCGTGTCCAGCAGGCGCTGCGTCGCGTCGGAGATCTCGCCGACGGGGAACGTGTAGGCGAAGTCGCCGAAGTAACCGCCGAGCTCCGTCCCGCAGTCCACCGTGACGATGTCGCCCTCTCGCAGCGGCGTCTCGGACGGGAAGCCGTGCACGACGACGTCGTTGACCGAGATGCAGAGCGCGCCGGGGAACGGCGTGCCCTCGCCGCCCATGCGGTAGCCCTTGAACGGCGGACGGGCCCCCATGTCGCGGATGAGTTCGTCGGCGCGTCGGTCGAGATCTATGGTCTGCAGACCCGGACGCACCATCTCGGCGGCGAGGACCAGCACGCGCTCGACGACGCCGGCCGCCTCGCGGATGCCGGCGACGTCCTGGTCGGTCTTCAGAAGGATCTTGCCCGTCGCCATGCGATTAGCGGCGGCGGCCGCGGACCCGGCCGGTCTTCATGAACCCGTCGTAGTGGCGCATGAGGAGGTGGCTCTCGATCTGCTGGAGCGTGTCCAGCGTCACGCCGACGAGGATGAGCAGGCTCGTCCCGCCGAAGAAGTGGGCGAAGCCCTGCACGACGCCCGCTTCCGCCGCGATGGACGGCAGGATGGCGACGGTGCCGATGAAGATGGCGCCGGGCAGCGTGATCCGCGTCAGGATCGTGTCGATGAACTCCGAGGTCTGGCGGCCCGGGCGGACGCCCGGGATGAAGCCGCCCTGGCGCTTCATCGTGTCCGCCATCTCCTGCGGGTTCACCGCAATGGCGGTGTAGAAGTAGGTAAAGAAGACACAGATCGTAAAGAACAGGACCGAGTACCACAGGCCGAAGACGTTGCCCGTCGCCTGCCCGATCGCGATCCAGAAGCCGCTGTCCGGGAAGAACTGCGCGATTGTGCTCGGGATGAACATGATCGACTGCGCGAAGATGATCGGCATGACGCCCGCTGCGTTGACACGCAGCGGGAGGTACTGGGTCGTGCCGCCCATCTGCTTCCGCCCGACGACGCGCTTGGCGTACTGCACCGGGATGCGGCGCGTGCCCTGCGTGACGTAGACGACGCCCATCGTGACGATGAACAGCGCGGCGAGCTCGATCAGGAAGATGAAGATGTTGGACCCGTCGCGGTTCGCCTCGTTGAGCAACGAGGCCGGCAGGAAGGCGATGATGCCGATCATGATGATCAGCGAGATGCCGTTGCCTATGCCCTTCTCGGTGATCCGCTCGCCGAGCCACATCACGAAGAGCGTCCCGATGGTGAGGCAGATGACGGTCGACAGCATGAACATCGCCGTCGGGATGACGATGGCCTGCGCGCTCGTCGACTGCAGGTTGATCGCGTAGCCGACCGACTGCAACAGCGTGATGCCGATCGTCCCGTAGCGCGTGAGCTGCGTGATCTTCTGTTGCCCGTCCTCGCCCTCGCGCTGGAGCTTCTGGAAGTACGGCACGACCGCCCCCATCAGCTGGATGATGATGGACGCCGTGATGTACGGCATGATGCCGAGCGCGAACACGCCGGCGCGGAAGAAGGCGCCACCGACGAACAGGTTGAACAGCCCGAAGAGGCCGCCCTGGTTGTTCGAGTTGTCCGTCAGGCCCTGCAGGATCGTCGCGTCGATGCCCGGCAGGGTGATGAACGACCCGAGCCGGTACACGACGAGAACGCCGAGGGTGAAGAGGATCCGCTGCCGAAGCTCGTGGATCTTCCAGATGTTGCGAATGCTGTCGCCGACCGATGCCATCGTTCTGGGTGCAGGATGCGAGAGGCGGAATACAGGCCGCGCGGCCGCGGCGGTGAAGCCGAGGCCGCGCGCGGGCCTGCTAGTCGACGACGGTGGCCGTGCCGCCGGCCGCCTCGATCTTCTCCTTGGCCGAGGCCGAGAAGGCGTGCGCGTGGACGGTCAGCGCCTGCGAGAGCGCGCCGTCGCCGAGGACCTTCACGCGGCCGTTCTTGCCGCCGATGCCGTGGGCATGGAGCGTCGCGGGCGTGATCGTCGCGTCGAGGGTGCCCGCCGAGACGAGGTCCGCGAGGCGGCCGAGGTTCACCGGGTCGTAGGCGACGCGGCCGCGCTGCTTGAAGCCGTACTTCGGGACACGGCGCTGGAGCGGCATCTGGCCGCCCTCGAACCACGTCGGGACGCCGCCGCCGGAGCGCGACTTCTGGCCCTTGTGGCCCTTGCCCGCGGTGCCGGCGGAGCCGGAGCCCTCGCCGCGGCCGACGCGCTTCTTCTTCCTGGTCGAGCCGGGCGCCGGCTTCAGAGTGCTGAGATCCATCGTAGAGGGGAGGTGCTAGAAACGCCCGGTCCCGGCGCACGCCGACGCGCGGCGTCGGGTCGCGGCCGGGACGGACTCGCGTGAGCGTGACCCGCTCGGCGGGGCACAGTCGGGGAAGATAGGCGGGGCCGCCGGGGGCTCCGGGAAAGCCGGAGTGCGAAATGCGTGAAGCACCTGCACCCGACCAGGCACTACGCCTCGTCCACGCGGACGAGGTGCTGAATCTTGGTGACCATGCCGCGGATCTGAGGCGTCGCCTCGTGCTCCACGGTCTGGTTCATCCGGCGGAGGCCGAGGGCCTCCATCGTCCGCTTCTGATCGCCCGGCGTGCGGATGATGCTGCGGGTCTGCGTGATCTTGATCGTCGCCATGGGAATGCTGGATGGGGCGGGAGGCGAGCGCCCGGCGTGTGTGCCGGGCGCCTCGCCAGGCTCAGCCCTGGAAGACCTGCTTGATGGTGATGCCGCGGCGCGCCGCGACCTCGGCCGGGTCCTGGAGCTGGCGCAGCGCCTGCATCGTCGCCCCGACCTGGTTGTGCGGGTTGGACGAGCCCTGGCTCTTCGAGAGCACGTTGCGGATGCCCGCGCACTCGAGGACCGCGCGGACGCCGCCGCCGGCGATGACGCCGGTACCCTCACTGGCGGGCTTCAGCAGGACGTCGCCGGCATCGTGCTTACCGCGGACGGCGTGCGGGATGCTGCTCGTCTGCGTCACCGGGATGGCGATCATGTTCTTCTTGGCGTCCTCGGTGCCCTTCGAGATCGCGTCCGCGACCTCGTTGGCCTTGCCGAGGCCCTGCCCGACCTTGCCCTGCCCGTCGCCGACGACGACGACGGCGTTGAACGAGAAGCGCCGGCCGCCCTTGACGACCTTCGACACGCGGTTGATCGCGACGAGCTTCTCGATGAGGTTGGACTGGTTGGCGCCTGCGCCGTCGTCGCGGCGCCCGCCGCGGTCGTTACGGCGCCCGCCGCGGTCGTTGCCGCCGCGGCCGGGGCCGCCGGGGCCGCCGGGGCCACCTGCGCCGCCGGGGCCGCCCTGTCCGGGCCGGCCGCGCTGGGGGCCGCCCTGGCCGGTGCCGCCGCGGGAGTTCTGCTGCTGAGCCATCGTGATCTCGGATTGGGTTAGAACTGGAGGCCGCCGTCGCGGGCACCCTCGGCGAGTGCCTTCACGTTGCCGTGGTAGCGGTAGCCGCCACGGTCGAAGACGGCGGTCTCGACGCCGGCCTCCTTCGCGCGCTCGGCGAGGCGCTGGCCGACCGCCTTCGAGGCGTCGACGCCGGAGCCGGCCTGGCCGCTCTCGCGCGTAGACGCCGCGGCGAGGGTCGTGCCCGAGGCGTCGTCGATGAGCTGGGCGTAGATGTGCTTGTTCGAGCGGAAGACGCTCAGGCGGGGGCGCTGCGCGCCGCCGGTCACCTTGGCCCGGATGCGCCGCCGGATGCGGGCGCGCTGGGTCGTCTTGGGTGCGGTCTTGGCCATCGTGGGGTGCCGTGAGGCCCGACGGAGGGTGCCGTCGGGCCCGGTGCGTGGGAAATGGGAAGGCGGAGCGAGGCCCGCGGGGCGCCTCGCTCGGGGCGGCCGTTAGCGGGCGGCCGTCTTGCCGGCCTTGCGGCGGACGAACTCGTCGGAGTAGCGGATGCCCTTGCCCTTGTAGGGCTCCGGCGGGCGGAGGTCGCGCACCTTGGCTGCGACCTGGCCGACGAGCTGCTTGTCGATGCCTTCGATGACGACGCGCGGGCTCTGCCCGCGGACGGTCGTCGCCGAGACGGTGATGCCGTCCGGCGGCAGGAAGTAGATCGGGTGGGAGAAGCCGAGCGCCATCTCGAGGATGCCGTTGTTGACCTCCGCGCGGTAACCGACGCCGATCACCTCGAGCTCCTTCTTGTAGCCCTCGGTGACGCCCTGGATCATGTTGGCGACGAGCGAGCGCGTGAGGCCGTGCAGCGCGCGGTGGCGCTTCTGGTCCGTCGGGCGCGTCACCTCGATGCCATCCTCGCCCTCGGCGATGGAGATGTCGGGGTCGACGTTGAGGTCGAGCTGGCCCTTGGGGCCCTTCACGACGACGTGGTTCTTGTCTGAGATCGACACCGTGACGCCGTCGGGCGTCTGGATCGGCATTTTTCCGATTCGGGACATGGGGGTAGCGCTGAGCGCCGGCGCTTTAGTGGACGATCGCGAGCACCTCGCCGCCGATGCCGGCGCGGCGAGCCTCCTTGTCGGTCATCACGCCCTGGCTCGTCGAGACGATGGCGATGCCGAGGCCGTTCATGACGCGAGGCAGGTCCTTCGCGCCGACAAAGCGGCGGAGGCCCGGCTTCGAGATACGCGTGATGGTCTGGATGACCGGCTTGCCACCGCGCATGTACTTCAGGTACACGCGGATGAGGCCCTGCTTATCGTCCTCGATGTTGACGTAGTCCTTGACGTAGCCCTTGTCGAGGAGGATCTGGGTGATGGCCCGCTTGAGCTTCGACGCCGGGACATCGAGGTGCGGGTGCCGGGCTTTCTGGGCGTTGCGGATCCGGGTCAGGAAGTCCGCGACGGGGTCGCTGAGTGCGCTCATGATGTTCTTCGGCCGGTTTGGCGCCGTCGCCACCTGGCCGCTAGAGGAAGGAGGGTTTAAGGTTTAAGGTTTAATGTTGGATGCGAGACCCTTAAGCATTAAACCTTAAACCAGCATTTCTACCAGCTCGACTTGCGGATGCCGGGGATCTTGCCGTCCAGCGCCATCTCGCGGAAGACGTTGCGGCAGAGGCCGAACTTCCGCAGGTAGCCGCGCGGGCGTCCCGTCAGGGCGCAGCGGTTGTGCAGGCGGACCGGGCTGGCGTTGCGAGGAAGCTTCTGGAGCTCCTCGTAGTTGCCCTCAGCCTTGAGCTGCGCGCGGCGCTCGGCGTACTTGTCGACCATCTTGCGCCGCTTGTTCTCGCGGGCGATGACGCTCTTCTTAGCCATGGTGTCTCTCGGTGGTGTGGTCGGGTCGGTTACGCCTCCTGCGTCTCGCGGCGGACGAACGGCATGCCGAACGAGCGGAGCAGCGCCTGCGCCTCCTCGTCGGTGTGCGCCGTCGTCACGAACGTGATGTCGAGGCCGGAGATGCGCGCGACCTGGTCGATCACGATCTCGGGGAAGATGATCTGCTCCTTGACGCCGAGCGTGTAGTTGCCGCGGCCGTCGAACGAGCGGTCCGGCACGCCCTTGAAGTCGCGCACGCGCGGCAGCGCGAGCGTGATCAGGCGGTCCAGGAACTCCCACATGACGTCGCCGCGGAGCGTCACCGCCACGCCGACGGGCATCTGCTCGCGGAGCTTGAAGTTGGAGATCGACATGCGCGCGAGGCGGACGGACGGCTGCTGGCCCGTGATCGTCCGGAGCTCCTGAACGGCGTCGTCGAGGATCTTCTTGTTCTGCGACGCCTCGCCGACGCCCTTGTTGACGACGATCTTCTGCAGGCGCGGGACCTGCATCGTGTTGGCGTAGCCGAACTGCTCGGTCAGCGCCGGCACGACCTCGTCGCGGTAGCGGGTCTTGAAGCGCGGGGTGTAGTTTTCCATTGGGATCGGGCGAGGCGCGGGGCGTCACGGAGACGTTTCCCGCGGCTCGCGAATGCCGCCGAGGCGGCGAGTGGGGTTAGCGGTCGATCTCGAGGCCGTTCGTCTTCGCGACGCGGACCCAGCGGGCCTTGCCCGTCGTGCCGTCCGTGATCTGCTTGCGGCCGATGCGCGTCGCGTTGCCCTCCGAGTCGACGGGGAGCACGTTCGAGGCGTGGATCGGGCGCTCGGCCTCGATGCGGCCGCCGTTGGGGTTCGCCTGGTTCGGCTTCGTGTGCTTGTAGCGCACGTTGACGCCCTCGACGAGGACCTTCTCGGTGCTTGGGTAGACCATCAGCACGCGGGCCTGGTAGCCCTTGGGCCGGTCCATGCCGAGCGCCTCGGACGACGTGATCGCCTTCGTCAGCGCGACGGTGTCGCCCTTCTTGACGTGCAGCTTCTTCTGCTTGTTCTTCGTGCGGGGCATCGGCTTAGAGGACTTCGGGTGCGAGGGAGACGATGCGCATGAACTGGCGGTCGCGGAGTTCGCGCGCGACGGGACCGAAGATGCGCGTGCCGCGCGGCTCGTCCGAGTCGTTGAGGAGCACGGCCGCGTTCTCGTCGAAGCGGATGTAGGAGCCGTCCGAGCGGCGGAACTCCTTCTTGGTGCGCACGACGACGGCCTTCGACACGTCGCCCTTCTTCACGCTACCGCCGGCGATCGCGTTCTTGACGCTCACGACGATCTTGTCACCGACGCGGGCGTAGCGGCGGCCGGAGCCGCCGAGCACGCGGATGCAGAGCACCTGCTTGGCCCCGCTGTTGTCGGCGACGTTGAGCCGGGATTCTTGCTGAATCATGGGGTCTCAGTCTGTGCGCCTCCCCGGAGAGAGGCAGCGGGTGGGATTAGCGGGCGCGCTCGACGACCTCCACGAGGCGCCAGCGCTTCGTCTTGGACAGCGGGCGCGTCTCCTGGATGCGGACGGTGTCGCCTTCGCCGGCGTCGTTCGTCTCGTCGTGGGCCTTCAGCTTGGTCGTCTGGCGGACGAACTTGCCGTAGATCGGGTGCTTCACCTGCCGCTCGATGGCGACGGTGATCGTCTTGTCCATCTTGGACGAGACGACGAGGCCGACGCGCTGCTTGCGCGCGCTGCGGGCCTCGGCGGCCGGAGCCGCCGTGTCTGTTACTTCTGCCATGTAAATGGGTCGCTTGGTGAGCCGTGACCTCACCAACTACGGGAGTCGGGGTGCGCGGCACGTGCGGGCACGGCGCGCGGGCGGAGTCGGGCCGCCGGAGCCCCAGAGGATAGCCACGTCGCGGTGAAGGTTCAGAAGATCCGGTCGGGGTTTTCCGTTCGGACCGAACCTTCACCCGGCGCCGCGGCCGCCCAGACGCGCCGGCGCCTCGGCCGCGCGCCCGCAGGCGACGCAACCGAGGCGCAGACGGTCGGAGCCGGATCAGCCGAGCGCCGGCGGCTCGTTCGCCACGTTGCTGAGCTCGTCAGCGCGCTGGGCGAGGACGGTCTTCATGCGGGCGATGTCGCGGCGCTTCTCGCGCAGGACGATCGGGTTCTCGAGGCCGGCGACGGCCCGGCGGAACCGGAGGTCCGTGAGGTCGCGCTCCTCCTCGGCGATGCGCTGCGTGATCTCGCTCTCCGAGAGGGTGCGGATGTCGCTTGCTTTCATGTCAGGTCGGGTCATGTCCCGCGCTGCGGCAGCCGCAGCGCGAGACGATAGAATCAGGAGTCGCCGTCGGTCTCAGTGCCCGGCGTGTTGGCGTTGTCCATCTCGGTGCTCACGTCGGCCGGCAGCACAGGCCCGGCGGGGTCCGCCGGGATCGGGACGGGCGAGAGCTCGGGGCGG
>JBBSQZ010000049.1:0-15441 GCA_038243565.1 Rhodothermales bacterium
CGCGCGGCGAGGCGGAAGAAGTGCTGGCGGTCCTCGAACGTCTTGTCGGTCCGGACGAGCTTCTCGTAGGCCTCGTGGACGAGCGCCGTCGTGTTGAGCGTCTCGCTGGGATTCCGTAGCCGCTGCTGCCGCGCGAGGGCGCGGAGCTGGTCGTAGACGAGCGGCACGAGGCGCTGCATCGCGGCCGCGTCGCCGCGGCGCGCCTCGCCGATGAGACGCGTGACGGGGCTGTCGGAGGGCGGGCGGTCGGCCGTCATGCCGGGCGGGGCGGATGTGTCGAGAGGATAGGGACCTGACCGGGAACGAGCAACGGGCGGCGCACGACGTGCATCGGGATGAGCCGATCCGGTCCGAAAAAGCGGTGAGAGGGAAGAGGCCTGCGCCCGCCGCGGCCCGCCGTCCCACCGCTCACCCTCCTCTCTCATGATGACTCGCTCCGCCACCTTCCGCCGCGCGCTCGCCGCGCTGGCCGTGCTCCTCCTCGCCGCCGCGCCCGCCCGCGCGCAGTTCGTCGACGGCGTCCGCGCCGAGACAGGCGTCGACCGTGTCAACGCCCAGCTCGGGCTTTCGGGCAGCGGCGCCATCGTGGCCGTGCTGGACCGCGGCCTGGACTACGAGCACCCGGCCTTCCGCAACCCCGACGGCACGACGCGCCTGCTCTACCTCTTCGACACGCTCGACAACACCGGTGCGCACGACGCGGACAACCCGACCGGCTTCGGCACGGTCTACACGCGCGCCGAGATCAACGCGGCGCTCGCCGCCGGCACGCGTCTCAACACCCGCGACGCCGTCGGCCACGGCACAGTCTCGATGGGCATCGCCGCCGGCCGCGGCGTCGACGGCACCGAGCAGTACGTCGGCATGGCGCCGGGGGCGGACCTCATCGCGGTGAAGCTCATCACGGACGGCGCGCCGGCCCACGACGGGGAGCCCGCCGAGGCGCAAGTCGCGTCGTACGGCACGCGTCTGTTCCCAGCCATCGACTTCGTGATCGCCGCGGCCGAGGCCGCCGGCAAGCCGGTCGTGATGCTCGCCAACTTCGGCTCCATCCAGGGGCCGATGGACGGGACGAGCACCGACGCGCGCGGCATCGACCAGCGCTTCGGGTCAGGCCACCCCGGCCGCGTGTTCATCACGGGGTCCAGCGACGACGGCGGCGTCGCCAACCACGCCGGCGGGACCGTCGCGCAGGGCGAGACGGCCGAGGTCAAGCTCCGCAAGGGCTACGGCGGCGCTCTGCGTCTCGACCTGTGGTACCCCGACACCGACCGCTTCACGGTCGAGATCGTCGCGCCCAACGGCACCGTCTACGGACCCTACGCGCCGCCGACGAACACCCGGCAGACGTCGGCGGCGCCGAGCGGGGGCGGCTTCACGTACTACCACAACGGCAGCGCCGTGGACTTCTTCGGCGCCACGAGCGCCACGCGCGAGATCCTGATCGACTTCAACAGCGCCACCACGGGCGTCTACACCCTCCGCCTCACCGGGACGACCGTGGCGAACGGCCGCTTCGACGCCGCGCTCAACCCGTCCAACATCTTCAGCGCGCCCAACAACGGCTTCGAGACGTACGTCGACGCGGGCCACACCGTGTGGGACCTCGCCTCGGCGCGCGGCAACCTGCCGATGAACTCGTACGTCCTCAAGCCGACGTGGACCGACGTCGACGGCAACACGCACACGTACCCCGGCAACAGCGTCGGCACGGGCCGGCTGTGGCCCGGCAGCGGCGTCGGGCCGACCTATGACGGCCGCCTCGGCATCGCGGTGAGCGCGCCCGGGCAGGCCAACATCGGGGCGTACGCACCGCGCTCGTACTTCGCCTCCTTCCGCCAGAACCTCGTCGTGGACGGGCCGGCGCCGTACGGCGTGCTCGGCTTCGTCAGCGGCGCCGCGCCGGTCGTGACGGGCATCGCGGCGCTCCTGCTCGACGCGGACCCGACGCTCGACGCGGCGGGGCTCCGCGACGCGCTCGAGCAGACGGCCCGCGCCGACGCCTTCACCGGGGCCGTCCCGAACCCGCAGTGGGGCTACGGCAAGGTCGATGCCTTCGCCGCGGCGCAGCGCGTGCTCGCGGGCACGCCCGCCGAGGCGGGGCCGGAGGGCGCGCGCGTGTCGCTCGCGGCGTCGCCCAACCCGGCCCGAGGCGCCGCGACAGTGACGCTGACGCTCGACGCGCCACAGCGTGCCACAGTGGGCGTGTTCGACGTGCTCGGCCGCCGCGTGGCGCTCCTCCACGACGGCCCGCTGGGCGCGGGCACGCACGCGCTGCGCCTCGACGCGGCGCGCCTGCCGGCGGGCGTCTACGTCGTCCGCGCCTCGGTGAGCGCCGAATCGCTCACCCGCACGGTCACGGTCGTCCGGTAGCGGAGGATTGGGTTAGACGGACGCGGCCCGCTCTTCCGGAGAGCGGGCCGCGCCGCATTCAGCGGAAGCGGGCATCTGAAAAAACTGGACGAGCGTGAGCCGATCTGGACCGTGACGGCGGTGATGAATACGGACCAACCCCTACCGCCATGACCCGCTTGCTCCTCCTCGCCGCACTCGCGGCGCTCCTCGCGCCCTCGGCGCTCGCCCAGACCTGCTCGACCGAGTGGATCAGCCCCGTCGACGGGTCCTGGACCGTCGACGCCAACTGGACCAACGGAGCTCCGGGCACCGAGACCGGCGGCCTCGCTCCGTGCATCACCGCCGCGGGCACCTACACCGTCTCGTTCAGCGTCGGCGGGGTCTTCGGGGGCCAGACCGTCACCTCGCTCGTGCTCGGCGGCGCGAGCGGACGGCAGACGCTCACGCTCCTCAGCCGGCTCATTGTGACCGACGCGGCCATTCGGCCGAACGGGCTTCTCACTGCGGTCCGCGCCGGCGGCGCGTCGCAGGGGCTCAACGCGACCGGCACGGTCACGCTCGAAGGCGAGGTTCTCGTTCGCGCCGGGACGACGTTCATGAACGATGGCGGCACGCTCGACGTGGCGCCCGGCGGCACGCTCCGCCTCACCGACACCGGCAGTGCGAGCGGCGGCAAGGCGGGTGGACCGAGCGCGCTGTTCCGCGTCCGCGGGACGATCGAGGGCGTCGGCTGCCCGACACTGGGCAATGGCGACTGCCAGATCAACGCGCCCGTCGAGGTGCTCGGCGGCACGCTCCGCGCGGCCAGCGGCGTGCTCCGGCTCCAGGCCGGCGGCACGATGAACGGGGCCACGCTCGACGCCGGCGACACAGGCCTCCTGCTCCTGGGCGGAAGCAGCACCTCCCCCTCGTACGTCGTCCAGGGGACCCTCTCGGGGGCGCCCTCGGGACAGGTCTACGCCGACGGCGGAACCTTCGCGGCGGGGCCGGCCAATGCCACGCTTGCCATCGGCGGGACCGGGCTGCAACTCGCCTACAACGTCTTGCTCACGAGCGCCGGCGGCTCGTTCACCAACACGGGTCTGCTGGTCGAGGCCACCACGACCGGGGGCAGCTCCTCCATCGCCAACGGGATCGTTCGCAACGAGGGCGTCTTCGAGCTGCCGTCGAGCCTGGGGCTCTACGTCGGCGGCCTGCTCATCAACGAGCCCGGTGGCGTCGTCCGCGTGACGGGCGGAGGCCGGCTCTCCGGCAACGTCAGCGGCACAGGCCGCTTCGAGAACGCGGGCCTGTTCGTGCTCGACGCGCCGGGCGAGTCGTTCACGTTCAGTGACGGCGGGTCCGGGCGCTTCTCGGGGCCGTTCAGCCGGCCCGGCTCGGAGATCCGCGTCGCCGCCGGCAGCCTCGACCTCTCAGGCGGCCCCGGCTCGCGGATCCTGCCGGCTGGCGCGACCCTGAGCGGCGCCGGTTCGGTCTCCGTGCCCTCCGGCTTCGCACCGGAGGGCACGGTGAGCCCCGGCACGGCCGCGCAGCCGCTCGCGCGGCTGGTCCACGGCGCGTACTTCTACCCGGTGGCCACGTCGCGCCTCGTCATCGACGTGGACGCCGGTGGGCGCAGCGACACGCTCGCCACCACCTTCTCGTCGGGCGGCCCCACGGGTGCGCGCCTCGCCGGGGTGCTCGTCGTGCGCGTCCGGCCGGGCTACGTGCCTGCCATCGGCGACGCCTTCACCATTCTCCGGACGGTGGGCACCGTCACGGGCCATTTCGCCGCCGTCGTCCCCGATGGCGCGCCGGAGGGCCTCGTGTTCGTGCCCGAGATCGTGTCGCTGCCGGGCGGGCAGGCCGTCGTGCTCCGCGTCGCCGCCGTCGCCGCCGGCGGACCGATCACCGTCTCGGATACCGCGCCCGTCGCGGGCGGATACCGCACGTTCTTCCTGGGCGGGCCGGGCGCGGCGGGCGTCACGGCCGCCCGCCTCGAGTGCGTCGATTGCGTCGACACGGTGTTCTACAACGTCATTCCTTCCGTCTTGGGGCAACTGGGGGACAGCCGGACGGCCCGGTTCGACCTGACGAACCCGCGCTCATTCGGCTTCTACAACCTCGTGCTCACGCAGCCCGGATTGCCCGACGACGTGCGCCCGGTCACGATCCGGCCGTACGTCAGCTCGGTCCGGCTCACCATTCCCGTGCAGACCGGGATTCGGGTCCGGCCGGCGTCGGCCCCTGGGCGGACCCACAACTTCACGCCGAACGTGGTCCATAACGTGACGAACGCGCCCGTGAGCGCCCTTCCGTTCTCGCTCGTCGCGCGGCCTGCGCCGGAGCGTGTCTCGATGATCCTCGCGTCGCAGCACTCGCCCGTCGGCGCGTACTTCGACACCGCGACTGCCGCCGAGCCGCTCGAGCCGCCGCTCGGCTCGATGCAGATCCCGCCGTCGGGTGACCTGACGTTCGAGATCGGCCTCCGTGTCAACCCGGACGATGTGCTCTTCCCCGAGCAGACGCCGACCGGACCGGACGACCCGCGCCTGCCGTTCGGCGTGGCCCTTCCGCTCCAGAGCCTCTTCACGTCCAACACGTCCTTCGAGAAGGCCGCGTTCACGACGCAGCAGGGCCTCCGCAACGCGAGCGTCGCCTTCGCGCCGCTTGAGCAGTACCTCGACGCCGTGGACGGCGTGAACGCCGGTGCCGTGACGGGTGCCGTCGAGTCGGTCCTGCGCCTGTCGTCCCGCGCGATCAACGTGAGCGACGGCCTGCTCCGGGACATCCTCGGCGAGCTCGACCCGCTCGTGCCGACGCCGGCCGGGCTCGCGGCGATGGCCGCGCCCGTCTTCCGGGACTCGCTGGACACGGCCGTCTACGACCTCACGCAGCGCGAGGGCGACGCGACGAGGGACGCGCTCACGGCGTCCTCCGCGGCCATCGCGGCGCTGCTCCAGGGCGAGCTCGACGCGCTCGGGATCGTCTACGACCTCGGCCCGACGGCCCGCCCGACGGAGAACCGCAGGACGGCCACTGTGTCTGGCCCCGAGGCCCCGCCGCCGGGCCCAGGCGGCGCCTACTCGGGCACGTCGACCACCGGCACGAACACGACGATTCAACCGACAGGCCCCTTCGGTGGATACTTCAGCGGCGCACCCGTCGGGAAGGAGAACCCCACGGAAAACCAGTACACGGCGCCCACGCCGCCGAGCGGCCCCGCAGATCCCAACGACAAGTACGGCGACACCAGCCTGCCGTGTCTGTTCGGGACGGTGATGGTCGGTGGCGAGGACCAGACGGCGTGCGTGCGCTACTTCCTGCCGCTCGCCAGCGCGGCCGAGCCGGTCGAGTACACCGTCCGCTTCGAGAACATCGCCACGGCGGGTGCGCCGGCCGAGTTCGTGACCATCACCGACGTGCTGGACCCGGCCTTCAACCCGGCCACGCTCGAGGTGCTCGGCACGTCGTCCGACAGCACGTTCTCGTACTCCGCGAGCGGGCAGACGGTCACGTTCCGCTTCATCGGCATCGACCTGCCGCCCAACACGACGCCGCCCAACGGCGAGGGCTACGTCCACTTCCGCGTCCGCCCGGCGGCGGCGCTCGCCGACGGGGCCACGCTGAGCAACACGGCCAGCATCGTGTTCGACTTCAACCCGGCCATCGCCACGCGGACCGTCGTCCATGAGGTCCGGCAGGTGGCCGACCTGGCTGTGGAGGTCCGCGCGCCGGGCTCGGCGGCCGTCGGGCAGCCGGCGGCGTTCCGCGTCTTCGCGGCCAACCTCCGCGGCGACGCCGCATCGGCGACGAGCCTGACGATCATGCCGCCCGCGGCGACGGTCCTGTCGGTGACGCCGTCGGCGGGGACGTGCAGCGGGACGGCGCCGATCGTCTGCGACCTCTCCGACCTCGCCTCGGGCGAGAACGGCGGCGCCATCGTGTCGGTCGACGTGGTGGTGCAGCCGACCGCGGCGGGCACGCTGACGCTCGCCGCCTCGGCGTCGACGACGGCCTTCGACGCGCTGCCCGCCAACAACGCGGGGAGCGCCTCCGTGACGGCCGGCGTCGTGGCGTCGGAGGCTGACCCGGCGTTCCCGCGCGAACTCACGCTGTCGTCGCCGCGCCCGAACCCGGCGCGCGGCGCGACGACGCTGCGCTGGGGCCTGCCGACGGCGGCGAGCGTGGATATCCGCGTGTACGACCTGCTCGGGCGTGAGGTGGCGCGTCTCGCAGACGGCGAGGCGCAGGAGGCCGGCTGGCACGAGGCACGCTGGGACGCGCAGGTCGCGTCGGGCGTCTACGTCGTGCGCGTGCGCGTCGGCGACGACGTGCGGACGCGCCGGATGACGGTCATCCGCTGACCGAGTCCTTCGGATCCAGAGCCGCGCGGGGCGCGGGTGGGACGGCCCGCCCGCGTCCCGCGCGGCCTGCTTCCCGCCGGGCGCTACCTTCCGGGACCACCACCGCTGCGCCCGTGCCCACGTTCGAAGACGATCTCCGCCACGCGCGCGAAGCCCGCCACCGGACCCTCGAGCAGATCCAGCAGGAGACGCGAATCCCGCTCCACGTCCTGCAGCGGTTCGAGAGTGGCGACCTCGCCGACGACCCGACCTTCAACCGGGTCTACCTCGTCGCCTTCATGCGTTCCTACGCCCGCGCCGTCGGCCTCCCGCAGGCCGACGTCGTGGCGGCCTACGACCGCGCGCGCGCCGGCATCTACGGAGGCGAGTTGCACCCCGACTACGACGGCCCGCCGCCGGCACCGCTCCCGGCCGAAATGCCCCCCGTGCCCGAACCGTCCGTCGGGTCAGCCGCCGGGACGACGCCCGAGCCGCCGCGCGTCGTGGCCACGAGCGCCGCCACCCCGAAGGCGTCCACAGCGAAAGCATCTGGCTCGAAGGCGGCCACGCCGGAGGCGGCCGCTCCGGGCGCCGGGGCCCCGGCGTCCGCGCGCCCTGCTGCCACGTCCGCGGGCGCGACGGCAGCCGAGACACCCGTCGAGACCCCGGCCCCGCCGACCTCGCCCGTCGAGGCGCTCCGCGCGGCCCCCGTCGTCACGGCGCCCGTCGTCACGGCGGCCGCGCCCGTCACCGCGATGCGCGTCGCCCGGCCGGCCGTGTCCGGCGCGCGGCGCTCGTACGACAAAAACTGGGGCGCCATCCTGTCGCTCTTCGCCGTCGTCGTCGTCGGCATCGCCGTCGCCATCTACTTTCTGTTCTTCAACGAGCCGGACGCCGCCGCCCCGGACGACCTCGCCGACGCCCCGGGCGTCGCCGCGCAGATCGACAGCGCCGGCGTCGGCGCGGGCGCCGCGAGCGGCGGGCGCCAGCTCCAGATCCCCATCGAAGTCCGCGTGACGGCCCAGAACAACGGCCTCCAGTCGTTCCGCGTGAGCGAGGACGCCGGCGGCCGGCGGGCGTACTGGTTCGCGGCGGGCAAGAGCAAGACCTTCAAAGCAGACTCGGCGCTCGTCTTCTCGGGCGAGGGCTCGACGGCTGGCTTCGCGGACGCGGTCCTCGAGTGGCAGGGCCTCCGCTGGACGCCTGCCGACGGGCAGACGGTCTCGATCACCGCGGCCACCGGCCAGCGGATGCTGGACTCGCTCTCGGCCGCCTTCACGCCGGTCCCCGCCGCCGCCGCGCCTGCGCCGTGATGGACGCCGCTTCGGAGGCGCTCGGCCTCCTCCGCCGCCTCGGCGACGCCCCTGCCGACGCCGACCTCGTGCCCGAGCTCCGCGCCGTCGTCTCGGCCCTCGCCGCGGCGTACTACACGCAGGGCGAGAGCCTCGTCGGCGACACGCAGTACGACCGCCTCTTCCACGCGCTCCGCGCCGCCGAGGAGGCCGACCCGGGCCTCGTCACGCCCGACTCGCCGACGCACCGCGTCGGCGGCGCGCCGTCGGAGCGGTTCGGGAAGGCGACGCACGCCGAGCCGCTGCTGTCGCTCGCCAACGCCTTCTCTCCGGAGGAAATCGAGGCGTGGGCCGCGCGCGCCGAGCGCGGCCTCGCCACCGTCCTCGACGCCGGCGAGCACCCGGCGATCGAGGCTGAGCTCAAGATCGACGGCCTCGCCGTCGCGCTGACGTACGACGGCGGCCTGCTCGTGCGCGCGGTGACGCGCGGCAACGGGACCGTCGGGGAGGACGTGACGGCCAACGTGCGGACCGTCCGCGACGTCCCGCTGCGCCTGTCGGGCGATGAGATCCCGGAGCGCCTCGAGGTCCGCGGCGAGCTCTACCTCGCGCGGTCGCGCTTCGAGGCGCTCAACGAGGCGCTCGTGGCACAGGGCGAGCGCCCGCTCGCCAACCCGCGCAACGGCGCCGTCGGCAGCCTCCGCCAGCTCGACCCGAGCGTCACGGCCGCGCGCGGCCTCGCCTTCTGGGCCTACGGCCTCGGCCCGCACTCCGGCGCGCCGCCCGAGACGCAGACGGCCGCGATGGACCGCCTCGCCGCGTGGGGCTTCCCCGTCGAGCCCGCCCGCATCACGTTCACCGGGTCCGACACGCAGACGCCGGCCGACGAGGCCGCAGCCTTCTGCGACCAGATGGCGCACCGCCGCGACGCGCTCGACTACGAGATCGACGGCGTTGTGCTCAAGGTCGACCGGGCCGACTTCCAGGCGCTCCTCGGCGCCGTCGCGACGAGCCCGCGCTGGGCCGTCGCCGTCAAGTTCCCTGCCCGCGAGGCCACGACGCGCCTCGCGGCCATCTTCCACAGCGTCGGCCGGACGGGCGTCGTGAAGCCGATCGCCGCCCTCGAGCCGGTCGACGTCGGCGGCGTGACGGTCTCGCGGGCGACGCTCCACAACACGGATTACATCCTCTCCCGCGACATCCGCCCGGGCGACCTCGTCGTCGTAAAGCGCGCGGGCGACGTGATCCCGGCCGTCGTCGGGCCGGTCGTCGAGGCGCGGACGGAGGACCTGCCCGCGTACGTCCCGCCGACCGTCTGCCCCGAGTGCGGGCGCCCGCTCGTGCGCCCCGAGGGCACGGCAGACCTGCGCCACGCCGAGGGCGGCTGCCCGGCGAGCCTCCGCCGCGCCGTCCAGCACTTTGCCTCGCGCGGTGCCCTCGACATCGACGGGATGGGGGAGAAGATCGCGGCGCAGCTCGTCGACACGGGCCTGGTGTCGGACCTGCCGGACCTGTTCACGCTCTCCGCCGACCAGCTGCTCGCGCTCGACGGCTTCCAGGAGCGCAAAGCCCAGCGGCTCCTCGCGGGCCTCGACGCGGCGAAAGCGCGCCCGCTCGCGCGGCTCCTGTTCGGCCTCGGCATCCGCCACGTCGGCGAGACCGTCGCCCGCCTGCTCGTCGCCCACCACGCGTCTCTGGACGCGCTCGCCGCGGCCGAGGGCGAGGCGCTCGAGTCCATCGACGGCGTCGGGCCGATCGTCGCCGAGAGCGTCGCGGCGTGGTTCGCGGACGAGACGAACCGCGCGACGGTCGAGGGCCTGCGCGCGGCCGGCGTCACCCTCGAGCGCCTCGAGGAGGAGGCCGTCGCGATGGACGCCGAGGCCGGCGGCGCCGTCGCGGGCAAGGCGTTCGTGCTCACCGGCACGCTGCCGACGCTCACGCGGCCCGAGGCTAAGGCGCTCATCGAGGCCGCGGGCGGGCGCGTCGCGGGCAGCGTCTCGAAGAAGACAGACTACCTCGTCGCGGGCGAGAGCGCCGGCCAGAAGCGCGACGCCGCCGAGGCGCTCGGCGTCCGCGTCCTGACGGAGGACGAGCTCCACGCGCTCCTCGCCGGCACGCTGATCGAGGCGCCGGCCGAGGCGCCGCCTACGGGACAGGCAGACCTTTTTGCCGACGGGTCGCCGTGACGGCCTACCCGGCTCGGCGGAGGGCCGACGTTCGCCTGGCCTATCAGCCTTGCACGATTCGAGACACGCTCGGGATGACGCTGGTGTTGGTCGGGCGGGCACGGCCTAAACCGAGCGGTCGCACAGAGGGCTGAATGGGACAGGCGACTCATACCAAATCCGGCTGTACGATCACAAAGCCGTAGGGGCATGGCGTGCCATGTCCGCGCTGCTCGGCCCTGGACATGGCACGCCATGTCCCTACGCCAGATCCGAGACGACGCGACCGGATGTGGTATCACCCGGTCGGGGCGAAGCCGGCACGCCGCCGTGCGCCCGCCGGGGAGCCCGCGGCGCCGCCGGGCGTCCAACGCCCATGACTCTTCTCGAACGCCTCGGCCTCGCCCCCAAACCCGCGCTCCGGCCTCGCCTCGCCGGGCTCCGCTTCGAGGGCCGCCTCCCCGAGCCCGCGCGCCCGACGCTGACGCCGCGCCAGCGCTGGATCCGCGCCGCCCTCTTCGCGGGCCTTGTCGGCATCGCGCTGCTCGCCTTCCCCGACGTCTCCGCCCTCGAGGGCACGAGCGCCGTCGGCGACGTGTGGAAGGGCGACGACGTCGTGGCCCCGTTCGACTTCTCGATCCGCCTGCCCGACGAGGTCGTCGCCGCGCGCCGCGACTCCGTCCGCCGCTCCGAGCCGCTCATCGTCGCCCAGGACGCCGCCGCGTCGGACTCCGTCCTCGCCGCGCTCGACCGCGTCGACGCCCGGATGGACTCGGCCTTCGCCGCCTACGCCACGTGGGCGGCGCGGCGCGGCGCGGCGGCAGACTCGGCCGACGCGCGCCTCGTCGCGGCCCTCGAGGCCGACTCGCTGCGGGCGGCGAGGGCCCGCGCCGCCCTCCAGCTCGGCCTGACGGACCGCCAGTGGTCGTTCCTGCTCCGCTCGGCCCTCGTCCAACCCGCCGGGCAGCGCCTCTCGGACCGCCTCCTCGGGGCGGCGTCGCGCGCCGGCCGCGCCATCGCCGACCGCGGCTTCGCCGACATCCCGCGCGACTCGCTCCGCGCCGCGTCCATCGTCGTCCGCAACCTCGACCCCAACGTGCGGACCGAGGAGGAGCGCGCCACCGACGCCGTCGTCGCCTCGGACGAGGCCGACCAGGCCATCCGCGGCGGGCTCGCCGCGGATGGCCTCCAGGGCGACACGCTCGAGATCGCCGTCGCGATGACGCAGCGCGCCGTCCAGCCGTCGCTGCGCTACCTCCCCGACGCGACGGCGCGGCGCCGCGAGGCGACCGTCCAGGCCGTCCTCCCGACGGCCGGCCGCGTCCTCCGCAGCACCACCATCATCCGCCGCGGCGACGTCGTGACGCCGGACAAGTCGGACCAGCTTCGGTCGCTGGACCTCGCGCAGCGCAACCGCTCGGGCGTCTCGTGGGCGCAGACCCTCCTCGGCCGGCTCGTGCTCGTCATCGCCGCGCTCGTGCCGTTCCTGCTGTTCCTCGTCCTGCTGCGGCCTAAGATCTACTACGAGACGCGGCCGACCGTGCTCGTCGCGCTCGTCATCGGGACCGTCCTCGCGGGCTTCCTCGCGGCGGGCTACTTCGGCGGCGAGGCGCGCTACGTCGTCCCGGTCGCGCTCGCGGCCGTGCTGCTCACGATCGTCTTCGACAGCCGCGTCGGGAGCTTCGCGACGATCACGCTCGCGCTCGCCGGCGGCCTCGTCTTCGGCTTCGACTTCGAGTTCATGTTCGCGACGCTCATCGTGGGCATCCTCGCCGTGTTTTCGGTCCGCGACGTCAAGAGCCGGTCGCAGCTGCTCGTCTCGGCGGGCCTCATCGCCGGCGCCTACGCCGTCGTGATCGTCGGCTACGCGCTGCTGCGCGCCGATCCGTTCACGGACCGCTTCGCGGGCGAGATGGTCGCGGCGCTCGCTAACGCGCTGCTGCTGCTGCTCGCGGCGCCGGTGCTGTGGGGTATGGAGCGCGCCTTCGGCGTGACGACGGACCTGACGCTGCTCGAGCTCTCGGACACCAACCGGCCGCTGCTCAAGGAGCTCTCCGTCCGCGCGCCGGGCACGTTCAACCACGTCCTGCAGGTCGCCAACCTCGCCGAGGCGGCGGCCGACGCGGTCGGCGCGAACGCGCTGCGGGCGCGCGTCGGGGCGCTCTACCACGACATCGGCAAGATCCTCAAGCCGGAGTACTTCATCGAGAACCAGCGCGGCGGCGAGAACCCGCACGAGAGCCTCAAGCCGTCCATGTCGGCCCTCGTCATCGCCGCGCACGTCCGCGACGGCCTCGACCTCGGCCGCCAGCACACGCTCCCGCAGGTCGTGCTGGACTTCATCGCGACGCACCACGGCACGTCGGTCATGGAGTACTTCTTCCGCAAGGCCGAGGAGCAGCGCGGCCCCGAGGACGCGGCGGTGGACCCGGCGGACTACCGCTACCCCGGCCCGCGGCCGGTCACCAACGAGCAGGCCATCGTGATGCTCGCGGACTCGGTCGAGGCCGCCTCGCGCAGCCTGGACCGCCCGACGCCGCGGCGCCTCGAGGCGCTCGTCGACGGCATCGTGCAGGCGCGCATCGCCGCCGGGCAGCTCGACACGTGCGCGCTCACGTTCCAGGACGTCGCCCGCATCCGGGAGACGTTCCTCGCGATGCTCACGGGCATCTACCACTCGCGCGTGAAGTACCCCGGCCAGGACGAGGAGAAGGCGGAGGAGGCCGAGGAGGTCGCCCCGGAGGCGCTCCACGACCCGTGACGCTGCTTGACCGGGGTCACGTTATACCAAATCCGCCTGGCCTCTTACGGAATGTCGTTGCGAGGAGCGAAGCGACGAAGCAATCTCGAGACGCAGCGCGCTGTAGAGCGAGATTGCTTCGCTTCGCTCGCACTGATACCACGTCCGTTTGCTCTCTTTCAGAGTGTCATCGCGAGGAGCGAAGCGACGTGGCGATCTCGACACCCAGAGCGCTGACCGACGAGATTGCTTCGCTGCGCTCGCAATGACACGGGAAACGTAGCAGCCGGATTTGGTATGACGTAGGGCTTACGAAGTTAGTCCCAAATCGGCCTGAAATTCCTCGAGCGAAGAGGGGGCGAAGCGACCCGAGCACAGACAGGAGGTCTTTCCCAGCCCGCTACGCCTCGCGGTTCTCGCCCGGCTCGGGGCGCGGGTCCAGCTTGCCGATCAGGACCAGCTCGCGGGCCGCGGACGACAGGTAGAGCACGTACACGAACGGGATGGCGACGAGCGCGAACAGGTCGAAGGCCGTCCACTCGGCACCCCAGAGCGTGCGCGTCGGGTTGCCGAGCGCGAAGATGACCGTGTTGACGAGGATCATCACGATGCGGAGCTCCGTCGGGCCGCCGCCCCAGAACGAGATCTTGAACACGCCGCGCGCGATCTCGACCATGTTCACGAGGTTCATCATGAGCAGGAAGCCCGTGAGGATAGCGAGCGCGAACTCGATGCGCATCAGCGGCCCGAGGCCCAGCCCGACGAAGATGGCCGCCGCCGAGACGGCGTCCGCCTGGTGGTCCACGAAGAAGCCGTACTTCTCGCGGCGGATGTCGCGGACGCGCGCGAGCGTGCCGTCGAGGCTGTCGCCGAACCAGTGGACGACGAAGCCGAGCGAGGCGAAATGGAGCCAGAGCAGGCTCTTGCCCGCGAGGAGGTAGCCGCCGGCCATCATCGCCGTGCCGACGAGCGCAAGCAGGGTCAGCGTGTCCGGCGTGACCCACGCGGGCATCCGGCGGGCCATCTTCGGCAGCGCCCACTTCTCGAACCGAGCGACGAAGGTGTCGTTGACGCGCGGCGTCGCGACGGGGCCGCCGGCCGGCGGGGGCGTCTCGGAGGTCGGCGCGGGCATCGGGTCGTGGAGGGGGAGAAGCTGCAAGGTCGCTCCGCGCGGATCATCCGTGCGCGGCGCGGAGCGCCGACTCGGTCAGGCGTCGAGCGCCTGCGCGAGGTCCGCGAGCAGGTCCGCCTCGTCCTCGACGCCGACCGAGAGGCGCACGAGGCTGTCCGGCAGGCCCGCCGCGCGGCGGACATCGGCCGGGATCGAGCCGTGCGTCATCGACGCCGGGTGCGAGACGAGGCTCTCGACGCCGCCGAGGCTCTCGGCGAGCGAGAAGATCCGCGTCGCGGCCATGAAGCGGACCGCTGCCTCAATGGCGTCGTCCTTGAGCGTAAACGAGACCATGCCGCCGAAGCCGCGCATCTGCTTCTTCGCGACGTCGTGGCCCGGGTGGTCCTCGAAGCCCGGCCAGCGCACGTCCGCCACCTTCGGGTGGTCGCGGAGGAAGCGCGCGACGGCGGCGCCGTTGGCGCAGTGGCGCTCCATGCGCAGGTGCAGCGTCTTCGTCGCGCGCAGCAGCAGGAAGCAGTCGAGGGGCCCCGGCGCGGCGCCGGTGCACTTGATCTGGAAGCGCAGGTGCTCCGCCCAGCCGTCGTCCGACGTCATCACCGCCCCGCCGACGACGTCCGAGTGGCCGCCGATGTACTTCGTCGTCGAGTGGACGACGAGGTCGGCGCCCAAGGCGAGGGGCTGCTGGAGGTACGGGCTCGCGAACGTGTTGTCGACGGCGAGGGTGACGCCGCGGGCGCGCGTGACCTCGGCGAGGGCCGCGATGTCCGTGATGCGGAGGAGCGGGTTGGTGGGCGTCTCGGCCCAGACGAGCTTCGTGTCGTCCGTTATTGCATCAGAGGCAGCCTTGACGTCCGACAGGTCCACGAACGAGAAGCGGACGCCCATCGGCTCGTGGATCTGCCGCATGAGGCGGTAGCTCCCGCCGTAGAGGTCGTTCGAGGCGACGACGTGGTCGCCGGGGCGCATCCGCCGCAGCACGGCGTCCGTCGCGGCGACGCCCGAGGCGAAGGCGACGGCGTGGGCGGCGCCCTCCAGGCTCGCGAGGTTGCCCTCGAGCGCGCTCCGGGTCGGGTTCGAGACGCGTGCGTACTCGTGGCCCTGGTGCTCGCCGGGCGCGCTCTGCACGAACGTGCTCGTGAGGTAGACGGGCGTCATGATGGCGCCGGTGGAGGGGTCCGGGTGCTGGCCGGCGTGGACGGCGCGGGTGGCGAAGCCCAGTGTGGACATGTCGGGCGAGTCGGTCGTAGACACAGAGAGTCTCGGGTTGCTGGACAAAAAGAGGGCGGGGACGCATGCGCGTCCCCGCCGGGGAAACAGGGGCGACGGGCCGTCCTAGTTCATGTCGATGCCGGCGCAGGCCGAGACGCCGCGCGCGTCGTCGGCGCGGCCGAGCGTCGTGTAGACGCGGAAGAGAGCCGTGCAGGCGCCGCGC
>JBBSQZ010000050.1:0-15273 GCA_038243565.1 Rhodothermales bacterium
CGCCCGCTCGTCCGCACCGCCGCCGTCCTCTTTCCAGCCCACGCCCCGCCCGCCTTCGCCGCGTCGCGGCTGTGGACGAGCCTCGGGACGCTCGGCGTCGGCGCGGTCCCGCTGCTCCCCGGCGACGCGGGCTGGCTGGAGCGCCTCGCCCGTGCGCTCGTCACGAGCGGCGGCGGGCCGTTCTGAAGATGCGAACCGCTTCGGACGCCGAGCGGACGTTGTCCGTCGCGAGCACGTCGACGCCGGCCTCCAAGAACGGGAGGTAGACGCTCGGCGCCGTTGCAGCGTCGGCCGCGGCGTCGATCGGGAACGTGCCCATCTGGACCCGGATGCCGGCGGCGTGCATCCGCCGGACGACCTCGGGGTCGGCCTGCCCGACGCCGACGAACGCGATCGTCCGGGAGAGGTCGACGCGGCCCGCGGCGCCCGCCGCGAGGAGCGTCTCAGCGTCCGCCACCGTCTCGAGGCTGGCCGACACGTTGAGGTCCGGCGCGAGGCGGACTACCGTCTCGTGATCTTCGAGCGCGTAGACGATGACGACGATGCGGTTCTCGGCGCCCGCGGCGCGCACGGCCGCAATGATCTCCGGGTACGGCACGTCGCTCTTGACGTCGAGCATCAGGACGGCGCGGCCGTCGGCCCACGCGAGCGCCTCAGCGAGCGTCGGGACGCGGAACGCCGTCATCACGCCGGTCACGTCGAGCAGGCGCAGCGCGCGGACCTGCTGGAACGTGAGCGCGTCGACGCGCCCCGTCCCCGTCGTCGTCCGGTCGACGGAGTCGTCGTGCATCAGCACGAGGTGTCCGTCGGTCGTCCTGCGCACGTCGAGCTCGATGAGGGCGGGCGCGTAGTTGAGAGCGTGCTCGAACGTCGGGACGGCGTTCTCGGCGAGGCCCTGGACGGGCCCGCCGCGGTGCGCGCTGATGAGGCGCTCGGCGCCGTCGGTGTAGCGGAGGGCGCGGGCGAGCGCGGCCGCGTCGGCGTAGCCGCGGTAGTGCAGCGACGACGTCGGGACGGCGACGCGGTCGGCGGGGCGCTGCTCGAGGCCGAGCGGCCGCGGGCGCGTTCCGGCGCAGCCGGCCGAGACGAGCAGCGTCGCGGAGAGCGCGACGAAAAGAAACCGGCGCATCACTTGGCAGCCTCGGCGACGCCGTGCTTGAGCCGGTAGAGGACGCCCGCGAAGCCCTGCTGGCGCTGCACGCCGAGCAGGCGGTCCACGCCCATTCGCGTGAGCAGGTCGTCCGGGATGGCCGCGACGTCGGCCGGCGTCGCGCCCTCGTACGCGTCCATGAGGATGCCGACGAGCGCGCGCTGCGTCGGCGCCTCCCCGGGGATGTCCGCGTGGATGTGGACGGCGCCGCCGGCGACCTCGGGGAAGAAGTAGACCTCGGCCTGGCACTCCGTGACGCGCCCGACACCGGCCTCGCGGGCGGCGCGGAAGCGCTCGGGCAGCGGCGGAAACTGCCGCGCGTGGTCGAGCAAGAGCTCGACCTGCATCTCGCGCGGGACGCTGGCGATCTCGTCGGCGATGGCCTGCAATCTGGGGTTCAAGGGTGGCAGGGTTGAACGGTGGAAGGTGAAATGCGAATCGTCTTGACGAGCAGAGTGCTGGCCGAAAGGGTTTTCCCCTTCCACCCTTCAACCTCTCAAACCGCCACCCTATTCCGGCTCCCCCTTCTCGACGGGCACGCCGACCATGTTGCCCCACTCGGTCCACGAGCCGTCGTAGTTCTTGACGTTCTGGAAGCCGAGGAGGTACGTCAGGACGAACCAGGTGTGGCTCGAGCGCTCGCCGATGCGGCAGTACGCGATCGTCTCGTCGTCCGGGTCGAGGCCCTGCTCGCCGAGGTAGATCGCGGCGAGCTCGTCGCGGCTGCGGAAGGAGCCGTCGTCGTTGGCGGCGCGCGCCCACGGGACGTTGCGGGCGCCGGGGATGTGGCCGGCGCGGAGCGCGCCCTCGTTCGGGTAGCCCGGCATGTGCGTGACCTCGCCGATGTACTCCTGCGGGCTGCGGACGTCCACCATGGCGCCGCCGGCCTTCATGTGCGCGAGCACGTCCGGCTGGAAGGCGCGGATCGAGTCGTCCTTTTTACGTGCGGCGTACTCGGTGCTGTCGTAGGTCGGCACGTCGGTCGTGAGCAGGCGGCCCTCGGCGACCCACTTGGCGCGGCCGCCGTCCATGACGCGGCAGTCGCGGTGGCCGAACATCTTGAAGGTCCAGAAGGCGTAGGTCGCCCACCAGTTGGCCTTGTCGCCGTAGAAGACGACCGTCGTCTCGGGCGTGATGCCGAGGCGCGAGCAGAGCGCCTCGAAGGCCTTGGGCTGGATGTAGTCCCGGACGTCGGGGTCCTGGAGGTCCGTCTGCCAGTCCACGTGGACGGCGTTGTGGAGGTGGCCGCTGGCGTAGAGCAGCACGTCCTCGTTGGACTCGACGAGGCGGACGGCGGCGCTGTCGGCGAGGTGGCGGGAGACCCAGTCGGTCGAGACGAGGACGTCGGGATGAGCGAAGGCGGCCATTCGGAGCAGGAGCGAGTATGCCGCGAAGGTACGCGGCGCCGGAGGCGCTCCGGGCGGCGCTCCGGGCGGCACGCCGGGCAGCAGTTCAGGCACCTAATCTGCCCGAACCGTCCGATCGGGGCGCTGAATGGTATGCGCCGGCACGCTCTGTGTGGTACACTCCTGAGGCGAGACGCGCCTCGGACGGCCTGGCCGAACGGGGTACGTTCCAGGGAAGGCACTTCGTGTTGCCTTGACTCCCTTTTAGAGCGCCGGCTATATTGCCCCCTGTCGCGTAACTCTCGCTTCACACAAGAGCCCCCCCCTCCCGAGCTTGTTACCGCCGTTCACACACCCGTCTCAGCCCGATGCCTTCGGGCCTCTTCCGGTTGAGACACTCGGCACTGACACGCCGTGCACGCAGGCCTCGCGGCCGCGGCGCGGCGGCTCGGGGAGGCGGTCGGCCTTCACGTTTCGATCCAGAGGCTCAGCCCTGCGGGTTTCCGCAGACGCAGGTCTCGACGCACCTTTTCTTCCGTGCCGCGCGGCTCCCCGCGCCCGCTCGGCCACCCACACCACCATCACGGAGGTCGCAATGTTTCGTTCACTGAGCACAGCCGTGCTCCTCCTCCTGCTCGCGCTGCCTGGTGTGGCGCTGGCCCAGGGGACCGGGACCATCGCCGGTCAGGTCCTCGAATCCGACGGCGTCACCGCCGTCATCGGTGCCAACGTGCGCGTCGACGGGACCACCCTCGGCGCCGCGACGGACCTCGACGGCAATTACCGAATCATCGGTGTCCCCGTCGGCAGCTTCACCGTCACCGCCTCGTACGCCGGGCTGCAGCCGCAGTCCATCACCGGCGCGGAGATCAACGCGGGCTCGACCCGCCAGCTGAACTTCACGCTCTCGGCGACCTCGGTCGGCGAGGCCATCGTCACGTACCAGGCCCCGCTCATCACCAACGACGCCGTCGGGCAGTCGCGCGTGGTGACCGGCCAGGACCTCGAGAACCTCCCGATCCGCGGCGTCGCGGAGACGGTCGCGCTCCAGGGCGGCATCGTCAACACGGAGGGCTCGAGCGAGCTCAACGTCCGCGGCGGCCGCGCCGAGGAGGTCGCGTACTACGTGGACGGCGTCCGCGTCACGGGCAGCATCCTCGGTGTGAACCAGCAGGCGATCGAGCAGCAGGAGGTCCTCATCGGGACGATCCCGGCGCGCTACGGCGACGTCCAGTCCGGTGTCATCTCGATCACGACCAAGTCCGGCCGCAACGACTTCTTCGGCTCCGTCGAGGGCGTCACGAGCTCCGGCCTGGACTCGTTCGGCTACAACCTCGGCTCGGTCTCCCTCGGCGGCCCGATCGTCCCGAACCGCCTCGGCTTCTTCCTCTCGGCGGAGGGCCGGTCCATCCGGGATGAGAGCCCGTACGGCGCGGACACGTACCGCCTCCCGGACGCGACCTACAACGCGATCCAGGACAACCCGCAGATCATCCAGATCCGCACCGGGGGCACGCTCGTGCCGGGCACGCCGGCCACGCCGGACGCGCCGGCCACGCCGGACACGTACACGGGCGGCACGCTCTCGTACATCCCGTTCCCGTACACGGTCATCGGCAACCAGACCGGCATCACGCGCGACTCGCTCACGGCGCTCCTCCTGGGCACCGGCGCCCTTCAGCCGGGCCAGCGGATCGACAACGGCAACATCCGCTCGGCCGCCGAGAACCTCACGGCGAGCGACTTCGACGTCGTCCGCGGCAAGCGCGACCCGCTCCGCGACCTGACGCTCAACGGCAACCTGAACTTCACGTTCGGCGACATCGGCCTGCGCGTCGGCGGCAACTACGTCACGCGTCGCGACGAGGGCTTCACGTTCTCGAACTCGCTCTACAACCGCGAGGGCTACTCGATCAGCACGACCGACAGCTACCGCGTCTTCGGCACGTTGCGCCAGCGCCTCTCGAACACGGCGTTCTACCAGCTCCAGGGCGAGTTCCAGGACCGGTCGTTCCTCACGCGCCCCAATGGCGCCTCGGACGAGGTGATGGACGTGCTCAGCTACGGCGACATCAGCGACGAGTCGGCCGCGGTCTCCCGGCGCTACTACACGTTCTCCGGCACGACCTACGGCCGGCAGTTCACCAGCGACGGCAGCACCCGCGCGGCGCGCGTCGCAGGCTCGTTCGGCCTGCCGGGCCGCCTCAACCTGTCGCGCTACGACAAGGGGAAGAACCAGCAGTATCGCTTCTCGGGCAGCGCCACGGCTCAGGTCGGCGTGAACCAGATCGAGTTCGGCGGTGAGTTCCAGCAGGAGACGCGCCGCCGCTTTGTCATCGACGCAGCCCCGCTCGCGAGCTACCTCAACGATGGCAACGCCCTCCCGGTCCCCGAGCACACCGGCCCGGACGGCCAGATGGCAGCGGCGATGCCGAACGGCGTCGACAACTACAGCCAGCTGGACTTCGAGGCCGTCCGCGTCCCGACCGCCGCTCGCTACGGCTACGACTACCTCGGCCTCAACGAGACGAACAGCGAGGACATCAACGGCTACTTCGGCCGGACCAACCTCGACATCGCGCCCTACCGGCCGATCTACTACGCCGGCTACATCCAGGACAAGATCGAGTTTCAGGACCTCGTCGTGCAGCTCGGCCTCCGCGTCGACGTGTTCGACAACAACACGAGCGTCCTGAAGGACATCTACGCGACCGTGCCGATCCAGCGCTTTGGCGACCTCGACGCCTCCGCCTTCCCGAACGGGAACCTCCCGAACGGCATCGGCTCCGACTACGCCGTCTACTACGCCAGCAACGGCACGACGGTGGTCGGCTTCCGCGACCTCGACGGCGACTTCTACGACGCCGCCGGTACCCGCGTGATCTCGGACCTCGTCCTCAACGACCTGCGCGGCGCCGTCAAGCAGTTCTCGCTCGAGGAGCAGGAGGCGATGGGCTTCACGAAGGCCGACCTGTTCAAGCCCTACGAGGCCCAGGTCACGGTCATGCCGCGCGTCGGCGTGAGCTTCCCGGTCACGGACCGCGCGCTGTTCTTCGCGAGCTACAACGTGACGAGCCAGCGCCCGACCGAGCGCGCCTTCGCGCCGATCTCGGAGTTCGACCAGCTCAGCCAGCAGAGCCGGATCTCTAACCCGAGCCTCCGGCCCGAGCAGACGACGCAGTACGAGCTCGGCTTCCGCCAGCGCCTCGGCGAGCGTGCCGCGATCTCCCTCTCCGGCTACTACCGGACGCAGGAGAACAAGATCTCGGCGCGCAACCTCACCGGCGGCCTCCCGGCCTACGGCACGTACCTCAACGAGGACTTCACGACGACGCAGGCTGCCGAGCTCAACTTCGACCTCCGCCGGACCAACAACCTCCAGATCAACGCCAACTACACGCTCTCGTTCGCGCAGGGCACCGGTTCGGACGCGGCCTCCACGGGGACGGTCGCCTGGCGCGGGAACTACTTCCCGCAGTTCATCAGCCCGTCGGACTTCGACCAGCGCCACACGGCCAACGTCACGCTGGACTACCGCCTCGGTGCCGGCGACGGCCCGATGATCAGCGGCATCCGCCCGTTCGAGAACTTCGGCATCAACCTCATCGGTCAGTTCGGCAGCGGCCAGCGCTACACGCGCCTCCTGCCGAACACGCAGTTCAACGTCAACGACTCGTTCACGCCGAACGTCAGCGGCACCGTCAACGGGGCCACGCTCCCGGCGACGACGCGCCTCGACCTCCGGGTGGACCGCGCCTTCGACCTCGGCTTCTCGGACTCGCGCCTGCGCGCCTACCTCCAGGTGCAGAACCTGCTGGACACGCAGAACCGCCTCGCGGTCTACCGCGCGACCGGCCAGGCAGACGAGGACGGCTACGCCGGCACCTCGACGGGCCAGGAGGAGCTGAACACGCCCGGCCGGCTGTTCAACTACCAGGCCTACTCCGGTGGCCCGGTGAACGTGAGCAACAACCAGTCATCTGGAAACGGATTCTTCTACAGCGCTCCGCGCCAGATCCGGCTCGGCTTCCTCTTCGACTTCTAAGCAGGCACGCCGCGGGGGCCGCCAGCCGGCCCCCGCGCCCTTTCCTCTCCTCTCTCCGAGATGGCTCGAATGCGATACTCTTACATCCCGCTCCTGATGGCGATGGCGATGCTCGGCTTTGCGCCGGCAGCCCACGCACAGGGCCCAGCGGCCGGAAGCTGCGTGCTCGGTACCGCCCAGGCGGACCTCGGCGCGAACAACGTCCTCGCCCGCGTCTTCAACAACGGCAGCCTGTTTTACGGGAACGGCTCCCAGAACTTCTATTTCGTTCCGCAGGCGTCGGGCAGGTCCCCCATCTTTGCCTCCGGCCTCTGGGTCGGCGGCAAGGTGAATGGTGAGCTCCGCGTGGCGGGCGGCACCTATGGCGCTCCGTCCGTGGACTTTACGTTCTGGCCGGGTCCGCTCGACAACGCGAGCGGCCGCCCGGTCAACCCGACCACCTGCGCCGCCTTCGACCGCATCTACCAGGCCACGCAGGAGGACGTCCTCGCTGCTGCCGCCGGTGGCAGCGTGACAGCCGACGTCGCCGCGTGGCCGGTCGAGCTCGGGGCTCCCTACTTCATCGACCTCAACGGCAACGGCGTCCGCGACCGTGACCTCCTCGAGGACGGCACGCCGCGCGAGCCGCGCATCATCCGCACCTACACCGACCCCGGCTACGGCGTCAACGGGACCAAGATCAACCTCGCCGGTAAGGAGCTCCCGGACGTCATCGGCACGCAGGGCATCTGGTGGGTCATGAACGACGTGGGCAACGTGCACCCGAAGCAGAACACGCCGCCGCTCGGCATCGAGGTTCAGGTGCTCGCCTTCTCGTTCTCGCGCGCCGACGCCCTCGGCAACACGACCTTCTACAAGTACAAGATCGTCAACAAGAGCGGGACCGACCTCACGGACGCGTACGTCTCCATCTTCTCGGACCCTGACCTGGGTGACGCAACCGACGACCGCGTCGGGTCGGACCCTGCCATCGGTCTCGGGTACGTCTACAACGGCGACAACCAAGACGGAACGGGCGGTGGCACGAGCTACGGTGCGAAGCCGCCGGCCATCGGCTACGACTTCTTCCAGGGCCCGATCGTCAACGGCGATACGCTCGGCACGTCTGCCTTCAACTACTACTCGAACGGAGGCGGGGCAGGCAGTTCCGACCCGAGCAACGGCGAGGCGATCTACAACTACCAGCGCGGGCTCTGGGCCGACGGCTCCACGATGCGTGCCTACGGAACCGGGTACCAGCAGACCCAGGGAGAGGTCACCACGTTCGCCTTCCCGGGCGACCCGGTGACCAACCAGGCATGGAGTGAGGTCAACCCGGGACCGGGTGCTCCCGTCTTTGCCGCCAGTGACCGCCGGTTCTCGATCAGCACAGGTCCGTTCACGCTGTCGAATGGCGAGACCCAGGACATCGTCTTCGGCATCGTCTTCGGCCAGGGCACCAGCAACCTGGACTCGATCACGGCCCTGCGGAACGCGGACAAGATCGCGCAGGCGGCCTACGACATCGACTTCGACATCCCGCCGCCGCCGCCGGCCCCGCCGCTCTGCGTCGAGGGCGACCCGGTGCTCGCGCCGGGCTCGGGCCGCTGCTTCGAGGCCGTCACGCAGAACGGGACGGCCACGCTCGTCTGGGGCTACCCCTCCACGAGTTCCAACTACCTCGGCCAGTTCGAGGTGTTCAACGGCTTCCTCCGCGACCTCGACGTCCCGGACAAGACGTACAACTTCGAGGGGTTCAACATCTACAAGTACCCGACCTCCTCGTTCGACAACACGACGCGCCAGCTCGTCGCGACGTTCGACGTCATCAACGGCGTCAAGGAGGTCCGTGACCTCGCGCCGGACCCGGCCGTCAACGGTGAGGTGCGGGAGTACATCTCCGCGCGCGGCACCGACTCGGGCGTCCAGTACTCGTTCGACCTGACCGGCCTGACGAACTACACGGACTACTACTACGGCATCACGGCCTACGCGTACAACGAGTTCTCGACGCCGAGGGCGAACGAGAGCAGCCCGACGCTCATCACGGTCCGCCCGTCGCGCCTCGCGAACAACGCGGAGGCGAACTCGCAGAACGGCACGGTTCTGCCTGTGACGGTTGTGTCGCAGTCGGGTGAGGGCGTCCTGAGAGCCCGCGTCGTGGACCCGACGGTCATCACCGGCAACGCGTACGAGATCCGCTTCTACAACCCGACGAAGGGTGACGGCACCGTGGACACGGGCGTGTTGACGTACAACGTCATCAACACGACGACGAACACGGTCGTGCTCGACGGGCAGGCGTACTACGCCTCAACTGGCAACGGACTCCCGACGGGCAGCAACGTCACGGTCATCGATGGCTTCACGTTCGACATCGAGGCACCGGAGCCCGGCTACAAGGACTTCCAGACGACCGCCAACGCGGCTGGCCCAATCGTCCCGGTGGACGACGGCGCGATGGACCCGAACCACACGGGCTTCCCAGACAACGGCCGTGACGACGGATTCCAGACGCCGATTGTCGGCCAGCAGTCGACGAACACCTCGCGCTGGGGCCTGCACACGGCGTGTAACTCGGTGACGATTCTTACGGCGGCCGACTGCGACTACCAGTACTTCATCAACCGCACGACGCGCAACCTGGCCAACTTCGGAGCGATCGGAGCGAACGACTACGAGATGCGCTTCACGGCCGGCCCCAACTCCGGCTTCGTGTACTACTCGGACCCGTCGGGCCTGATCTCGGTGCCGTTCGAGCTCTGGGACGTCGGCACGGACGCCTCGCCGGCGGACGACGTGCGCCTCTTCCCGGTCATCAACGAGTGGGCGGCCACCCCCGCTTCCCGCACCGATTCAACGTCGGGGAACCTGATCTACGACCTCGGCGCGGACCACCCGACCTCGGGCGGTACGAACGACCCGCAGACGGACTGGGTCTACTGGTTCCGGCCGGAGAACACGACCCCGGGCCAGGCTGGCTACAGCGAGGCGCTCGCTGCCGCGCAGGCGCAGGGAGCCGACTATGACCTCACGGGCCTCCAGGAGGAGGTGTTCGCCCGGACGGTGCTCGTCAACTTCAACGGCGGCACCGCCTACAGTGGCAGGTTCAACGCCAAGCTCCCGGAGACGGGGACGATCTTCAAGATCATCACCTTCAAGCCGAACCAGCCGGGGGACACGTTCTCGTTCAGCACGGCGGACATGCAGCTGTCCACGCCGACTGGCGAGGACGTGCAGCGCTCGCTGGACCGCATCGCGGCCGTCCCGAACCCGTACTTCGGCACCTCGTCGTACGAGTCGGGCAACCTCAGCAACGTCATCCGCTTCACGAACCTGCCGGAGCAGTCGGCGTCGATCCGCATCTTCACGGTGTCGGGCTCGCTCGTGACGACGCTCAACAAGACGGGCTCGGCGCGGTCGCTGGACTGGAACCTGCAGACGTCGAACAACCTCCCCGTCGCCTCGGGCATGTACCTCGTGCACGTGGAGATCGATGGGGTGGGTGAGCGCACGCTCAAGCTCGCCGTCATCAACCGCCGGACTCAGGTGACCATCTTCTAAAGCCGGTCCACCGCGACCCCTAACACCCCCTGATGATGAAGACCAAACTCCTCGCACTCTGCGCGTCCGCCGCGGCCCTTCTGGGGCCCGGCGCGACGACCGCCGCGGCGCAGGACGATCGCGTCGGGACGGCGGCCATGGAAGAGCTGCTCGTTCCCGTCACGCCTCGTACTGTCGCCCTGGGATCGGCCATGACGGCCGGCCTCGCCAACGTGAGCGGCGTCGAAGCCGTCCAGAGCAACCCCGCTGCCCTCCTGGTCAGCCAGGGCACCAACGCCCTGTTCAGCCGCAGCGAGTACGTCGCTGACATCGGCATCAACTACCTCGGGATCTCCCAGAGCTTCGGCGCCAACAGCGTCGCGTTTACGCTCACGAACTGGGACTACGGCGACATCCCGCGCACGAGCACGATCAACCCGGACATCGACCTCGACAACCCGCTGACGTTCACCGCGTCGACGTTCGTCGCCGGCGCGACGTTCAGCCGCCGCTTCACGGACCGGATCGGGGCGGGCTTCACGCTCAAAGCCCTCGGCCGGACCATCGACGACTCGAACGCCAACAGCCTCGCCTTCGACGCGGGCATCACGTACGTCGTCGCCGAGTCGGGCCTGCGCTTCGGCGTCGCGCTGCAGAACCTCGGCGGTGAGATGACCTTCTCGGGCGGCGGCCTGCAGAACAGCATCGGCCAGAACGGCCCGAACGGAAACAACACCATCGGCGGCGAGATCGACGACCTCCCGGGTCAGCTGCCGTCGGTGCTGAACTTCGGCGCGTCCTACACGCGCCAGTTCGCCGGCGACCTCTCGGTGTCGGGCCTGGCCAACTTCAAGTCCGTCTCGTACGACCTGGAGCGCTACTCGGCCGGCCTCGAGCTCGGCTACGCCAACATGATCTATGCCCGCGGCGGCATCGACATGACGACCCAGACCGACCAGGACTTCTGGCGGGGCTGGAACGTCGGGGCTGGACTGGACCTCAACTTCCAGAACACCAACCTCAAGGTGGACTACGCCTACCGCCCGACGAACGTCTTCGGTGGCGTCAACGTGTTCTCGGTCGGCATCGGCCTCTAGCACGTGACGAAAGGATCGCCCGGGGGCGGCTCTGAGCAATCGGAGCCGCCCCCGGCGTGTTCAGGACTTCCACGACCAGCGCTTCCGGATCCGCGCGTGACCCTCCGCCTCGACTCCCTCGCCGTGCGCCTCGGCCTCGCCGCGGCTACGCTCGCGCTCTGCTTCACCGCCGCGGCCTGCTTCAGCTCGCAGACCGTCGAGGCAGACTCCCGCTTTCTCAACACGGCGCCCGACGTGGCCTACGTCGGCGACGCGTCGTGTGCGTCGTGCCACGCCGACATCGCGGCGACGTATGCCACGCACGGCATGGCGCAGTCGTTCTACCGGCTCGCCGACTCGACGGCCGTCGAGGACTGGTCCGGCGTGCCGGTGACGCACGCCGCGACGGGCTTCACGTACACGGCCCGCCGCGACGGCGACCGCTTCGTTCAGGAGGAGACGCGGACGGACGCGGACGGGACGGTCTCGCACCGCCTCGTCCGGACGATGGACTACGTCATGGGCAGCGGCACGGCCGCCCGGACGTACCTCTCGCAGGAGAACGGCCGCCTCTACGAGCTGCCGCTGACGTGGTACACGCAGTCCGCCGGCCCCGAGCGCGACTCGACGGAGGGGCCGCACGGGCGGGCAAGCCCGGAGTCGCTGGGGCACTGGGCACTCAGCCCCGGCTACCCCGAGTTCAACCAGCGCTTCAACCGGAGCATCCCCGAGCGGTGCATGGCGTGCCACAACGGGATGACGGAGCCGGTCCCGTTCACGGACGGCAAGTACGCCACGCTCGGCGACGGCATCGGGTGCGAGCAGTGCCACGGCCCGGGCGCGCTCCACGTCGAGGCGCGCCTCGAAAACCCCGACGCCCCGGACTCCGTCGATGTCACGATCGTCAATCCGAAGTACCTGTCGCTGGACCTCCGGCTGGACGTCTGCCAGCAGTGCCACCTCAACGCCGAGGTGACGATCCTCCGCGAGGGTGAGACGGCGACGAGCTTTCGCCCAAGTCGGCCGCTCTCAGCGCACCAGGCCTCGTACGGGCTCGCGAACCCCGATCCGAACAAGGTCAAGGTCGTCTCGCACGCGGACCGGATGAAGGCGAGCCAGTGCTTCATCCAGTCGGGCGCGATGGACTGCGTGACGTGCCACAACCCGCACGAGGGCTTCCGCGACAAGGGCCCCGATTACTTCAACGCGACGTGCAGGACGTGCCACGAGCCGACCGCGCTCCAGGCCTCGATGCCGACGCCCGAGGCGAAGGCGCAGCACACCGTCGGCACGAACTGCTTCTCGTGCCACATGCCCAGGGTGCGCACCATCGACGTCCCCCACGCGTCGTTCACGGACCACAAGATCCGGGTCGTCCGCGGGGATGAGATCACGGGCGTCACGTCCTCGGGCAACACGCTGACGCCGTACTTCGACCTCGCCAGCGATGGCGACGGGAGCCTCATGGAGGGGATGGCCTACGTCATCTATGGCCGCCAACTGGGCGGGCCGGCCGCCCTGCGCCGCGGCGTGGACCTGCTCTCCGGCGGGATCGACGCCGACACGCCGGGCGCGGGCGAGGCGCAGTTCCTGCTCGGCTTCGCACGCCTGCAGATGGGCCAGGCGCAGCAGGCCGTCGAGCCACTGCGCGCAGCCGTCGCGGCGGGCGAGGTCCCCGAGCGCCTCAACGCGCTCGGGCAGGCGCTCGAGGCGGCGGGCCAGCCCGGCGCCGAAGAGGCGTACCGCCGCGCCCTCGCGGTCCAGCCCGCCGAGGCCAGCATCCGCACCAACCTCGGGCGGCTGCTCGAGGCGCAGGGACGCGTCCCCGAGGCCATCGCCGAGTACCGGGCCGCCATCGCCGAGCAGCCGTGGCTGGAGCAGGCGCACGCACTGCTCGGCGGCGCGCTCGCCAAGACGGGCGACACGTCGGACGCCATCGCCGCGCTCCGCGAGGCGGTCACGCTGAACCCGGACATGGGCGACGCGCTGACGAACCTCGGCGCGCTGCTCGCGCAGGCCGGCGACGTCCCGCAGGCAGGCCGCCTCTTCGCCCGCGCCGCCACGGCGGACCCGCGCAACGCCAACGCGCGCGCCAACTACGCGCTGTTCCTCATCAACTCGAACCGCCCGCAGGAGGCGCTTGCCGAGGCGCAGGCGGCGCTCGCGCTCAACCCGCAGCAGGCGACGGCCCGGCAGATCATGCAGGTGCTCCAGGGCGCGGCGCGGTAGGGCCGGGTCCGCGCGCTCGGCACGCGTCCGTTCAGACAGCGGGAGGGAGGGAGGGACGCCTCGCCTGGGCGTCCGCTACCTGAACGAGGCGTCGAGGCCCGTCGCGCCTCGGCGGTTCTGAAGCAGCGCGCTCGGCGAGCGCGTCCTACCGAGCCCGCGCCTCGATGACGCTCAGCGGCCGAAGCCGTACTCGCGGAGGTAGCCCTCGCGGTCCCGCCAGTCCGCCCGCGTCTTGACGAACAGCTGCAGGAAGACGCCGCGCCCGAGGAACGCCTCCATCTCGTGGCGCGCGGCCGTCCCGAGGCGCTTCAGCGCGCTCCCCCCCTTGCCGACGAGGATCGCCTTCTGCGAGTCCCGCTCGACGACGACGTCCACGGCGACGAGCGTCTTCTGGCCGGGGCGCTCCTCGACCTTCACGACCACGGCCTGCGTCGAGTACGGGATCTCGTCGCGGTAGAGGTGGAAGATGGCCTCGCGGACGATCTCGCCGAGGAAGAAGCGCTCCGGGTGCTCCGAGAGCTGGTCCGGCGGGTAGTACGGCGGGCCCTGCGGGATGCGGTCCAGCACGAGCGCGAGCAGCGTGTCCACGCCGCGGCCGGAGAGCGCCGAGATCGGGACGACCTCGTCGAAGGGCCGGCCGAAGGCCTCGGCGTAGAGGTCCACGAGCGGCAGCGCCTCGGCGGCCGACGGCAGCGTGTCCACCTTGTTGATGGCGAGGATCACCGGCCCGTGCTGGCGCGCGGCGCGCTCGAGCGCCGTCTGCGCGTCGTGGGTCAGGCGCGGCGCCTCGGCGTCGGCGAGCAGGACGACGACGTCGGCGTCGCCGATCGAGCGGTCGACGTCGCGCATCATCGCCTCGTGGAGGCGGTACTTGGGGCGGACGGTGCCGGGCGTGTCCAGCAGGACGAGCTGGTGCGGCGGCAGGCCGGCGTGCGGCCGGCCGTCGGCGTCCTCGTAGGCGGGCTGGCCCGGGGACGAGAGGATGCCGAGGACGCGGTTGCGCGTCGTGGACGGCCGCGGCGAGACGATGCTCAGCTTCGTCCCGAGCAGGCGGTTCAGCAGCGTGCTCTTGCCCACGTTCGGCGCGCCGACGAGCGCGACGTAGCCCGAGCGGTGGCCCTCGGGGACGTCGCCCGTCATCACGAGGCCGGGGAGGAGCGCGTCGTCGTCGCCGAAGAACTCGGCGGGGTCGAGCGGGCCGTCATCGCCCGGCAGGTCGGGCAGGTCGTCGCGGTTCAGGTCGTCGGGCATCGGGCGCGGGGCGGGTGCGTCAAGCTACGCCGCCCCGGCCGCCGCTCAGTCGTCGCGGCACGAGCTCCCCGTTCGAACCGGGTCGTGGTGGCTATCCGCTCTGCCGGTGACGTGCTTTTCGTAGTCGCTCCTTTTGTCGATCTTCTTGGACTTCAGTTGTCCGCCGCTTTCTTGGTGGCAGACGTAGAACGACGGGCTCCAGCTGGTCGGCGGCGAATAGGCGGGAGCGGGCTCAGGTGTTGGCGCAGGTGCCGGCGTCGGGGCTGGCGTCGGCGCTGGGGTCGGCGCTGGCGTGGGCGGCGTCGGTGTGGTCGGCCCCGGCGGCGTGGCCGGCGTTCCGGGGGGCAGAATCGGCGTTCCAGGCGGAGGCGTCGCGGGCGGCGTTCCGGGCGGTGTGCCGGGCGGTGTGCCGGCTGGATTGGGTGGGCTGGTGGACGGGCCAGGGTGGGCCGCGGCGTAGTCGGCGCGCGCCTCGCCCGGTGAGACGTGCCAGCTCTGCGTCGAGACGAGCGTGACCTCGTTGCCGTCGAAGCCGAGCGTCTCGGCGAGGCGCACGACGTCCTGCGGGCGGTACGTCACGCTCGCCTGCGGGCCCATCGTGAGGCGCGTGCCGAAGCCCGAGCCGCCGGCAAGGCTCGCGGCCCACGCAGCCTC
>JBBSQZ010000051.1:0-15220 GCA_038243565.1 Rhodothermales bacterium
CCGAAGCCGGGTCTGTCGTCGGTATTCGGTCTCCGCATGGCGGGCTCGGCGGTGGAGGTGTCGTCGCTGCCGCGGATCACGCAGGCCAACCGGACGGCGAAACTGACGCTGGTGCTATCGTGAGCGGCTTGCCAGGTCCCCCGTTACATCACAGGGATGGGGGATGGGTTGAACGAGGCGCCGCGGTTTGTTCCGATGCCACCGCCCGTCCGAACCGTAGGGGCACCCCGTCACGACGGATGGCACAGCCGCGCCAGGCGCCTCGGCGCCGGGCCTACCGCAGCGTGCCCGGCCGGCACGTGGTGTGCCCATCCCGCAGGATGCCGCCGCGTCAGGTCACGCCCGCGCCATCGCGGCGTCGACGAACGGCGCGTACGCGTCCATCACGAGCGCGCGGGCCGCGTCCGAGAGCGCCACGAGCGGCAGGCGGACGGTCGCGTCCATCCGGCCCATCGCCGCCAGCACGGCCTTGACCGGCACCGGGTTCGCCTCGGCGAAGCTCGCCCGCATCGCCGGCAGCAGCAGGAAGTGCAGCGCCCGCGCGCCGTCCATGTCGCCCGCCATCGCGCGGCGGACCATCTCGGCCGTGCCGCCGGGGATCGCGTTGGCGCAGACCGAGACCAGGCCGTCCGCGCCCAGCGCGAGCGCCGGCAGCGCGAGGTCGTCGTCGCCGGAGTAGACCGCGAAGCCGTCCGGCCGGTGCGCCAGGATGTCCGCGATCTGGTTGAGGTTGCCCGACGCCTCCTTGGTGCCGGCGACGGACGGCACGGCGTCCGCGAGCGCGAGCTGCGTCTCGGCCGTGACGTTCTGGCCGGTCCGCCCGGGGACGTTGTAGAAGATGACGGGGCAGTCCGTCGCGTCGGCGATGGCCGAGACGTGGGCGACGAGGCCGGCCGGCGTCGGCTTGTTGTAGTACGGGCTGACGACGAGCAGGCCGTCCGCCCCGGCGTCCGCCGCCGCGCGAGAGAACCGGACCGACTGCGCGGTGTCGTTCGTCCCCGACCCGACGACGACCGGCACGCGCCCGCCGACGTGCTCGATGCAGAGCTCCACGAGGCGCTGCCGCTCGGCGGCCGTCACCGTCGGGTTCTCGCCCGTCGTGCCCAGCACGACGACCGCCTCGACGCCGGCGTGGTGCCCGAGGCCCGGCGTTTCAGAGCCCCCGATGACGCCGTCGAGGAGGCGGCGGAAGGCGGGTTCGTCGAGCGCGCCGTCGGGCGTGAACGGCGTGACGAGCGCGGGCGCGGTGCCGCGGAAGACGGGCTGGCGGGAGGGTCCCATGGGGAGGAGGGCGGAGGGGGGAGGGCGGAAAGATCGCGCCGCGTCGGGCGGTACCATGGGGTTCACGCGCCTGCGCCCGCCATGTTCGACCGCTGCCCGCTCGTCGCGATTCCGTTATGACGTGGGAGGCGCTCCGCGCTTGGTTTCTCGGCCTGGGCGACGCGTACGGCGTCAACCCGGTGATCTTCGGCGCGATCTACGTCGGCGCGATCCCGTTCTTCACGGCGTCCGTCGCGCTCGTCGTGCGCAACCTGCGCCGCGGCACGTCCATCGTGGGGCCGGCGCTGGCGGCCGGCTTCTGCTTCGTCTCGGCGTACCTGTACCTGCTCGCGGTGGGCCGCAACATCCCGGTGTGGGTCTACGGCGTCATCGCGGCGCTCGTCGTCGGCGGGGCGTGGTCCGCCGTGCGGAAGATCCGGTCGCGCGCCGCGGCGCCCGATGATCAGGCCAGGTCCTCGAGCACATCGTCCAGCGTGAAGAGGCCCGTCCGGCCCTGAACCCACTCGGCCGCGGTGACGGCGCCCGCGGCGAAGGCGCGGCGGCCGAGCGCCCGGTGCGTGAGGTGGATCTGGTCGACGTCGCTTTCCAGGCCGACGGTGTGCTCGCCGAAGACGTGCCCGGCGCGCGTGCTGCTCACGTGGAGCGCCTCGGGGTCGATGTGCCCGTGCACCGTCTCGACCTCGACGCGCGTCTTGCGGTCGAGCCCGCCCACGAGGACCTCGGCGAGGCGCAGCGCGGTCCCGCTCGGGCTGTCCAGCTTGCCCGTGTGGTGGACCTCGTGGACGTACGCGTCGTACTCGCCCAAGCGGTTCAGCAGCGGCAGCATCCCGCGCAGGGCGCGGACGACGAGGGCCACGCCGAGCGAGAAGTTGGGCGCCCACACGATGGCCCCGCCGTCGGCCTCGACGCGGCGCGCGATGCGGTCGAGATCCGCTGTCCAACCCGTCGTCCCGACGACGGCGCGCAGCCCGCGGTCCGCGATCCGCTCGACGTGCGCGAGCGCCACGGCCGGGTCCGAGAAGTCGACGAACACGTCGGCCGCCGTGTCGTCATCGTCGAGAAACGGCGTCTCGGCGTCGAAACGAGCCGCGATGGAATGGCCGCGCTCGGTGGCGACGGCCTCGACGGCCTGTCCCATCCGGCCGGTTCCGATGAGGGCGAGGTGCATGGGGGAAGGCGGAGGGCGGAAGGCGGAGGGCGGTCAGGATCCGCGAGGCGTCCACGCTCCGGGGTTTCGGATCATAGCCCCGATCCGGGCGCCGATTGAGTCCGCGGACGCACAGAGCGTCTCGTGCGCCTCGGCCGGCAGATACCCGCACGAGTTCGCTGTATGGAGCCAGTGGCGGGTCTCGGCAAGTTCAGCATCTGCATCAGACAGCTTGCTGACGAAGTGGGCAGGATAGCGGCGCTTCTTCCACGCCTCGGCAAGGTTCGCCCCGACCGACCGCGAGGACCGGCGGATCTGGTCGGTCAGGGAGTAGCGCTCGTCTCGCGGCATCGCCTTCGTGAACGTGAACACGGACTGTTGAAGTCGGAAAGCATCCTGGTAAACGGTCAGGTCCTCGAATCGGCTGATCTGCATGGCTCTCGTTGAAGGTGCGCGACATCCGAGACTCCGGCCAAGGCGCCATCTAACCCGACCCGCATTTTCCGCCCTCCGCCCTCCGCCCTCCGCCCTCCGCCCTCCGCCCTCTGCGTCACCGCATCGCCTCGGCGGCCCGCACCACGTCCGCCAGCACGACGGCCGCCGTCACGTCCGCCGAGGCGCCGGGGCCGCGCACGACCAGCGGCGTCGCGCCCGTGCGCGCGGTGTGGAAGGCGACGGCGATCTCGGGCCCGCGCAGGCCCGCCAGTGCCGACCCCGGCGCGACCGCCTCGACGGCCGCGCGGATGGACCCGTCCGCGTCGAGGCGCGCGACGAGCTGGAGGTCGCCCTCGGCACGGCGCGCGGCCCAGCCAGCGTCCGCCTCGGAGAGGCGCTGCCAGAAGACGGCGAGCGGCACGTCCGCCAGCCCGGCCGGCACGAGCGACTCGACGGGCGCGGACTCGGCGTCCGCGGCCAGGCCCATCTCGCGGGCGAGCAGCGCCAGCTTGCGCGCCACGTCGCGTCCCGAGAGGTCGTCGCGGACGTCCGGCTCGGCGTAGCCCAGATCCACGGCCTCGCGAACGGCAGACGAGAAGGCCGCGCCGTCGCGGAGGCGTGCCATCACGAACGCGACCGTCCCCGAGAGGACACCTTCGACGGCCCGGACCGTGTCGCCGGTCCGGACCAGATCGCGGAGGCGCGACACGACGCCGAGGCCGGCGCCGACGGCGGCGTCGTAGAGGTACGGCGCCTCGCCGTCGCGGGCGGCCGTCGCGGCGTGCGCCCAGGCAGCGGCGGGCCGTGCCGCGGCGGCCTTGTTCGGCGTGACGACCGCGACGCCCGCCGCCAGCCAGTCCGCGTGCCGCGCCGCGACGGCCGCGCTCGCCGTCGCGTCGACGACGACGAGGCGCTCGAGGCGGGCCGTCTGGAGGCGCTCGGTGAGGTCGTCCAGCGTGCCGGCCGGCGCGTCGGCGAGGTCCGTGTGCGCGAGGCCGGCGTCGTCCCACAGGAGGTGCCGCGAGTCTACGACGCCGACGAGGCGCAGGTTGAGGCCGGCGTCGCACAGGCGCGGGCTCTCGCTCGCCAACAAATCCAGCACGCGGCGCCCGAGGCGTCCCGCGCCGACGACGACGACGTGCGCGCGCAGGCGGCGCATCGCGAACGCCTCGTGCAGCGCCCGGACGGCCGCTCCGGCGTCGGCGTCCGCGACGACGGCCGAGAGCGTGTGGTCGCCGCCGCCCTGCGCCAGCGCGCGGGCGTTGACGCGCGCCCGCCCGAGCGCTCCGAACATGCGCCCCGCCAGCCCGGGCGCGCCGTGGACGAACGACCCGACGGCGGCGACGACGGCCGCGCCGCCCTCGGTCGTGATGCCGAGCACGTCGCCGCGCTCCACGTCTCGCGCCAACGCCCGCTCGAGGCGCCCGACGACCGCCGCCGCGTCCGCCTCGCGGACGGCCAGCCCCAGCGAGCCCTCGGCCGACGCCTGCGCGACGAGGTACACGGGCAGCCCGGCGAGGGCGGCGAACACGCGCGACGCGAGGTCCGGCACCTCGAGCACGGACGCGCCGACGACGCGGACGAGCGCCACGCCGCGGACGGCCGTGAGGGCCTTGATCTGCGCCTCGCCCGCCTCTCCCGGCCCGACGCGCGTCCCCGGCGCGTCGGGGTTCATCGTGTTGGCGATCCGCAGCGGGATGCCGTTGGCCACGAGCGGGCGCATCGTGCGCGGGTGCAGCACCTTGGCGCCGAAGTGCGCGAGCTCGGCGGCCTCCTCGTAGCTCAGCCGCGGCAGCGAGAAGGCCTCCGGCACGACGCGCGGGTCCGCCGAGAGCACGCCGTCGACGTCGGTCCAGATGACGCACTCGGCGGCGTCGAGCGCGCCGGCGAGGATCGTCGCGGTGTAGTCGCTCCCCGAGCGCCCGAGCGTCGTGGTGACGCCCTGCGCCGTCGCGGCGACGAAGCCGGTCACGACGGCGAACGCGTCCTCCGGGACGGCGTCGAGGGCGGCGCGGACGAGGCGCCGCGTCTCGGCCGTGTCGACCGTCGCCTCGCCGAAGGCGTCGTCCGTGCGGACGAAGGCCGTCGCGTCCAGCGCCACGGCGGCGTGGCCGGCGGCGCGGAACGCCGCGGCGACGACGGGCACCGAGGCGCGCTCGCCGGCCGAGACGATCGCGTCGCGGAAGCGCGGCGTGCACTCGCGCAGGAGCGAGATGCCGTGCAGCAGGTCGACGACCTCGCCGAAGAGGGCGTCGTGCAGCGCCGAGACGCGCGCCTGCTCGCCCGGCGCCGCGAGCTCGGCAACCGCCTCGGCGTGGCGCTGCCGGACCTCGTCCAGGATGCCGCGCCACGCCGCGTCGCGCACGACGGCCGCGTCGACGGCTGCGAGCAGGCGGTCCGTGACGCCGCCGAAGGCCGACGACACGACGACGCGGCGGAACGTATCGGGCGTCGCGGCGCTCAGCCGGACGACCTCGCGCACGCGCTCGGGCGTCCCGACGGACGTGCCGCCGAACTTGGCAACGTGCACCGAAGGTCGCGGAGCAACCGGAGGTCGCGTAGCAACGGGGCGGGCGTCGGTCGGGTCGGGCACGGCGGCGGCGGTGGGGCTCCGGCAAGCTATCCCGCGCCGCCGCCGCATCTTCGCCGGGGCTCCATTGACGGCCTCGGCGCGGGCCGCCTATCTTCGCGGCCCGCCCGGCCGTCCGCGCGGACCCTCCGGGGCGTTAGCTCAGCTGGTAGAGCGCTACAATGGCATTGTAGAGGTCAGCGGTTCGACTCCGCTACGCTCCACGTTCCGAAACCGCCCCTAGAGGCTTATCTAGGGGCGGTTTCGTGCTTCATGCGCACGCTTGATCTGCCGTATCGCCGAGGCCTGTACGGCAAAGCGGTGCGGGCACCTTCCATCCCATGCAGTGAGGATAGTGCGTCGGGGCCCGCGGAGCGAGCCCTACGTTGGCCGCGACCGGATCGTCCGGGACCTCAGCACATCGAGCGGGCTGAGCGGCACGGGCGCGACGGCCGGGGTCACGTCCGTGCTCTCCGGGGCGGCGGGGACCGGGACGTCCGTCCACGTCACGCCCCGCACGACGAGCGAGATGGCCGACCGGGACACCCCGTACGTCTCGGCCAGCACCGCCTGGGGCGGACGCGGCGACCCGGCCCATGCCAACCGGATCTCCCGGACAAAGGCTACAGTGCTGCCTCGCACGTTCGCGGGCTCCGGCTGGCATTCCGAGCGCAGGTTTCAGCTCGGGTGGGAGCACCTGAACATGGCGGGCGTCATCGGGACAGGCTTGCCCTTCCGCCTCAGCGTCGGCGATTCAGCCTTTACCCTTGGGGCTCAACAAGATCGTCGGGGCCCGCGCTGTCGTCCTCGGAGCCGACCGGTAGTTCGCGGTCTCGGCCCCGCCCCAGAGACCGCCTCACGCCGGAGGCACGTCGGCGGCGTGGACGTACGCCTCGAGGAGTTCGACGCCCTTCCGGTGCTCGATGCGCACCCAGTCGGAGATCTCGGCGAACCGGGCGTCGTCGTTCCGGACGTCCTTCAGGATCTCGAGCCCCATGCCGACCACGTGGAGGCAGTTCTGGAGGTCATGGGCGAACTGGTGGAGGGCCTCGTCGTGCGGCGGCTCGTCGTGTGCTCTCATCGGGGTCTCCGTCGAGGAGTGGCCAGCGGTGTCCTTCATACCTCCGCGGGGTGGATCCCGGCGAGGAGGTCCCGTAGATCGGACGCCTCGACCGGTTTGACGAGGTGGACGTCGAACCCGGCCTCCTTCGAGCGCGCCCGGTCGCTGTCCTGCCCGTACCCGGTCACGGCGACGAGCTCGACGCCCTCGTTGGCCGGGTTGCGGCGGATGTGCCGAGCTACTTCGTAGCCGTCCATGTCGGGCAGCCCGATGTCCAGCAGGACCACCTGCGGGAGGAACCCGACCGTCCGGTCGAGCGCCGCGGCGCCGTCGTGGGCGGTTCGGACCTCGTGGCCCCACGACCGCAGGAGCATCCCCGACATCCGGGCCGCGTTCTCCAGAAAGTCGTGCTCGACCTCGAGGTCGTTGAAGTCGTGGCTCTGGGGGAGCTCCTTCTCCAGCAGCGTCCGCAGCCGGGGGATGTTCCACTGGCCGTTCCCGAGCTCCCAGACGAGGCAGCCCACGGTGTTCCCCTCCCAGACGTGGAAGGTCTGGTAGAACGCGGCATTGGCCGAGACGACCCGGAGGTCCTTGTCGAGCACGAGGAACGACTCGCGGAGGGTCGCGAGGATGTCGTTGCAGTACTCCAGGGACTCCTTCAGGTCCTGCTCGTGCTGGTGCCGCTCGGTGATGTCGCGGAACACGAGGACGACCCCGGTCACCTCGCCCGCCTCGTCGCGGATGGGGGCGGCGCTGTCGTCGATGGGCCGCTCCGTCCCGTCGCGGGCGATGAGGAGCGTGTGGTTCGCAAGGCCGACCACGATGCCGTCGCGGAGGGCCTTGTCGACCGGGCTCTCGACCTGGAGCCGCGTGTCCACGGTGACGATGTCGAACACCGTCGCCAGAGGGGTCCCGGCGGCCTCCGCCGCCGCCCACCCGGTCAGCGCCTCGGCGACCGGGTTCATGAACGTGACCCGGGCGTCGGCGTCCGTGGCGATGACGGCGTCACCGATGCGGTAGAGCGTGACGCCGAGCCAGTGAGCCGTCAGCGGACTGTTATCCATGCGGAGCGTGGGGGGCCGGCGTAGCCGTGCAGGTGAGGTGCCGACAGAACGGAGAGAGCGGGCCCGCGGGGTCCTTTCACCCGGCCCCTGTGACGACAGGATACCCACCTGCACCGCTGGCGTGACGCACCAGGTGGCAAGAGTCCCTTTCGGAGGATCCTGCTACACATTCAATGGACACATCACGGCTCGGCCCGCGTCGGAGGAGTCTGCCAGGCTCCGCTTCGATGACCCGCTACGGAATGACGACCCCCTACGAGATCGTGACCCCCTTCGCGACCACGTGCTCGTTGGACAAGTCGATCCGCGACGTCGCGCACGCGATGGACGACGAGGACGGTGAGCCAGTCACGGTCATCGTAGAGCCGGGAGAGCCTGTCGGCGTCGTGATCGACCGCGGCACCACGGTCCGCCTCGTCGTACGTGGCTGGAATCCGCTCGAGGCGACGGCTGCCGAGACCCTGTCGGAAGGGGCCTGGGCGGTCTGCGCCGACGACGTCATCAGCGAATAGCTCCGTGACCAACCCGACACCCGAATCGCACCCCACAGACCGCTTCGCGGGGCTCGCTCTGCCCCCGCTCGGTGCCCCGGTTGGCCGGCCGCCAGCCGCGACCCGACGGCTCGCGGACGTGCTGGGCGAGGCTCGGGCGCGCCTGTTCGTCGGGCGGCGCGCCGAGCGGCAGATGTTTCAGTCCGCCCTGGCCTCGGCGCCGTTCCGCGTGCTATGGGTCCACGGGCCGGGCGGCGTCGGGAAGACCGAACTGCTCCGGGCGTTCGAACGCCTCTGCCACGACCGTGGGCACGCGAGCGTCTGGACCGACTGGGGAGCGTCGGAGCAGAGGCGGACACCAGCGGACGGGCCACACCGCGGACCTGGCCTGGACGGGCACGCGGCGCCCGGCCGGCGCCCCGTCGTCTTCATCGACGCGCTCGGCGACTCGGGTGCACCCGGCGAGGCGGGGCTTCCCCTCGCGTCTCTGCTCCGCAACGTGCCTGGCGATGCGCTCGTCGTCGTCGCCTCCCGCCTGCCCCCTGGAAACGCAGGCTTCGAGACGGCGACGGATAGCGACGTTCGTGCGTTGCGGCTCGGTGGCTTCGGGCCGGCGGAGGCGCGCGCGTTCCTGTCCCGGCGCGGCGTCCCGGAAGCTCACCACGCGGGCGCGCTCGCGCTCGCGCAGGGGTACCCGTTCGCCCTCGCGCTCGTCGCCGCGGGGTACGCGCGGTCGCTGGAGCCCGGTGCCACGCTCGCAGCAGAGCCGGCGCTCACGTACGCGCTCCTCGACCGACTCATCGGACCCGCCGTCGGTTCTAAGATCATGGACGCGCTGGGCGTCGCGGCGATGGTCCGGGTCCTGACCGAGCCGGCGCTGGCCGCGGGGCTCGGCCGGCCAGACGTGCAAGAGGCCTTCGCGGCGCTCCGCGCGCTGCCTGCGGCCGAGCCCGTGCCGGGCGGCGTCCGCGTGGGTGGGATCGCCCGAGACGCGCTCACGGCGGAGCTCCGCTGGCGCAACCGGGAGCGCTACGACGCGGTCCGCCGCCGCCTCCGGGTGCACTTTGCGGAGCAGGCCCGGGCCGCGACGCCAGAGTCGGTGCTCGACGCGATCACCGGGTACGCCGCGACCTGCGACGTCCCCACCGGCTGCCGCCCGTCGCCGTGTTCGCCCCGAGCGGCCGACGCCCCGATGGGCCTCACCCCGCTCCAGCCCGCCGTGCCGGCCGACCACGCAGACGTCCTCGCCGCGGTCCATACGCGCGACGGGGCGGCCGAGGCCACGAGCGCGGCGCGGTGGGCAGAGGCTCAGCCCGGCGGCCTTCGCACTGCACGCGCACGCGGCGGCACCCTCTCCGGGTTCGCTCACGTGGTCGACGTGGCGGAGAGCCCGGCCGGGCCCCTGGACGCCGACCTCCGCGAGACAGACCCGCTCGTGCGGGCGGCCTGGGACGCGGTCGACCGGTCGAGCCCACTCCGGGAGGGTGAGCGGGTCTCCGTTCTCCGGTTCTGGTCCGGGGCTACGGGCGCTGCTGCCGACGCCACGGCTACCGGGCAGGCCCCGTCGGCCGCGCTCTGGCCCGTGTTCGCCGACGTGCTCCGGCACGCGGTAGCGTTCCCCCGGCCTGCGGCCACGGTCCTGACGTGTGCCAACCCTGAGGTGTGGAGGTCTGCGTTCGAGCGCGCCGGCTTCCGGTGGCTGGCCGAGTCGCCGACCGCCGGAGCGTTCTGGCACGACTGGCGCGCCGTCCCGGTCGAGGCGTGGCTCTCGTGGCTGGTCGATGGTGCCTCCGTCGCCTCGAACGCTCTTCCGGGACCGCCCGAGCACGTCACCGTCTTCGACAAGACTGGATTCACAGGCGCCGTCCGGGAGGCCCTTCGCGACTTTGCCCAGCCCCACGCGTTGGTGCACAATCCGCTCCTCCAGTCCCGCCTCGCGGGCAAGGACGGCAGCACGACCGACCGGACCGAGGCGCTCCGCGCGCGGATCCGCGAGGCGGCTGAGGTCTCGGCGGCCACCCGCGCCGGGGCGCGCCACGCGCCTGCCCTGGACGCCTACTACTTCCGGCCGTCCGGGACGCAGACGGAGGTGGCGGAGAGGCTCGGGCTCTCGTTCAGCACGTTTCGTCGCACCCTCGAACGGGGCACGGCTGGAATCACCGAGACGATGTGGCAGTGGGAGTGCGGCGAGACCCGGAGTCCCTGCCCGTCCGCGTAGCAGGCGACGCAGAGCGTGAGCGCGATAGGGTCGGCGCGCGTGGGGCGTCGTCTGTGCTTACGCTGCCGGTCTGGGAGGTCGTCGGCGTGCCCGCCGACGAGAGCCAGCAGCGCCGTGGAGAGCCGGAACCGCTCCCACACCGTTCAGGGTAATGCAATTGCCCTGGGGAGCCTCCGGCGAGGCGCGCAGTACCAGCGTAAGGTTCTACGCGCCCAGCCTCCGCTACACGAGCATTTCCATACCCCACCGCATTTTTGTCGTTGTCGGCCAGGCCGCGGTGCGGGCGAGTCTGTCCGCGCTGATCCAGTCCGAGGCAGACCTCGACCTGTGCGGCGTCGCCGCGAGCGCCGAGGAGGCCCTCGGTGAGGGGGCGTGGGCCGCGTGCGACCTGCTCCTCACCGACGTCGCGCTCCCCGGCATGGACGGCATCATGCTCGCCGAGTACGTCCGCGCCGAGTACCCCGGCCTCCCGGTCGTCGTCGTCTCGGCGACGGTCGATGCCGCCACGGCGGATCGCGCCCGAGGTGCTGGCGCGACGGCATATCTCTCGACGGCGCACCTCGGCGACACCCTCGCGCCTGCGCTGCGCGAGGCGCTGCAGGGCACGGCCGGGGAGGCCCGAGGCCTCGGGCCTCAGGCGAAGGCCGTGCTCCACCGCGTCGTCCTCGTAGACGACCACGCCATCCTGCGCTGGGGGCTCCGCCGGCTCTTCGATTCCGAGCCCGATTTCGCCGTGTGCGGCGAGGCCGGCACGGTCGACGAGGGGTTTCAGGCCGTCGAGCGCCTCGCCCCGGACCTGCTCGTGACGGACCTCACGCTGGACGGGCGCAGCGGGCTCGAGCTGACGGCCCAGGTCCACCGCTACCACCCGGGCCTTCCCGTCGTCGTCGTGTCGATGCACGACGAGGCGCTCTTCGGGCCGCGCGCGCTCGCCGCCGGCGCCCGGGGATACGTGAGGAAGCGCCAGGCCGAGCACGACCTGCTCCCGGCCGCTCGCGCCGTGCTCGCCGGACAGACCTTCGCGGGGGGAGCCGTCGGGCCGCCCGCGGCCGCCGAGGCCGCGGACCCGGTGTCGGCGCTGTCCGACCGGGAGTTCGAGGTGTTCCTGCTGCTCGGGCAGGGCTTCGCGCCGCGTCACATCGCCGAGACGCTGTGCCTGAGCGTGAGCACGGTCGAGGCATACCGCGAGCGTATGAAGGAGAAGCTCGGCGTGGCGAGCTCGCCGGTGCTGCTTCGGTTCGCCGTCCGGTGGTGCAAGGACCGGACGGAGTAGCACACGCGCTCACGGACGGGCGCGGGCGCTAGCAGGATTTCCGGACCTGCACCCGGCGTTCGGGTCCTTACGCTCTGGATCGACGGTCGCCGTCCCCTCACCGGGGCGCTCGAGGCGTCGTGGCCTGCCCCCTGCGTCGGACCGCTCAGATCACGGCCGCGCCGTCCGTTGAGTCGAGCGCGCGCCCGACCCACAGCACGGCCTGCTGGACGAACGCAGGGGCCGTCACGATGCCGAGCTTCTTCTTGATGTTGGCTCGGTGGCTCTCGACCGTCTTGGGGCTGAGGCAGAGGCGCTCGGCGATGTCACCGGTCGACCGGCCGCGGCCGAAGTGCTCGAACACCTCGGTCTCACGGTCTGTGAGGTCTCCGACGGCCGACGTACCGGCGGGTGGATGCGAGATCCGCGCGAGGAGGAGTCTCTCATGCAGTCGCTCAGAGAGGTAGATGCGGCCTGCGGACACGTGCCGGATCGCATCGAGAATGGCGTCCGCGGGCTCCTGCTTCATGACGTAGCCGAGGGCACCAGCGGCGAGCGCCCGCTCGGCGTAGATCGCCTCGTCGTGGGCCGACACGACGAGGATGGCGCCGCACCCGCTCAGCGCCGCGAGCCGCTTGATAAGCTCGATTCCGCTCACGCCCGGCAGCGAGAGGTCTACGAGGACCACGTCGGGGTGCAGGCCTGGGACGACGGCGAAGGCTGCTTCGGACGAACCGGCAGCACCGCAGACCTCCATGTTGGCGTCGCGCGCGACCAGCCGCGCGTACCCCTCGCGTATGAGGGGGTGGTCGTCGACGAGAAAGACGCGGATCGCCATGGTTGGATGGGGCCGGGGCCGCTACGGGCAGAGATCCACGTTCGCCGCGACCGCCTGAGAGTGGTGTAGAGTATAGCCTGCGGTATGCCGAGTGGGTGCCTTGGCGCCGTGGACCGGGATCCCAATGACCTTCCCCGCTTCCACGAGCTGCTTCGAGACGGCGACGTTCTCGCGGCTCGGCTCCGGGTTGCCCGACGGGCGGTTGTGGCTCAGCAGGACCGCCGCGCCGTCCGCTCCCTCCGCGAGCAAGCGGCCCGCCCTCGGAGCCTCCTCGACGACCGGCGAGGCCGCCGGGCCCAGGACCGAGCTGCCGGGTCAGAGCGCGAGAGTCTGGAAGCCGTCGCGGAGGCGCTGCGCCTGCGCGTGCGACTCGGCCGCCCGCAACTCGTAGCGCTCGGCAACGGACGCGCGCCCGCTCGCGCGCTCGTTCTGGGCGAGCGCGTCGAGTGCGCCCGCCCGCTCGACGAGGACCCGGAGGGCCCCCCAGAGCGCCTGCTCGATGCTCTCGTCCTGCTCGGCGACGAGCGACTGCGCGGTGTACGCGTGGCCCGTGTGGCACCGGTAGCGCAGCAGCGGGCCGTCCGTCCGGCGCCAGAGTGCGCCGCCGCACTCGGGGCACGTCAGCGGGGCCCGCTCGCCCCACGCCTCCGCCTCGGAGATCGACGTGACGCCGGTATCGGCGAGGCGGTCTTCACGGACGAGGTCGTCCGGCGGCGGCGGTGAGGGGGGCGTCGGCATATGGACGAGGTGCTGGAGGAGCGGGCCCACCTCGACGAGCGGGACCGTGTAGTCCGGGGTGACGGCCGCGAGCGCGCTCGTCGGCATCCCGGCGTGCGCGGCGTCGCCGGGCGACTGGACGATCGTCCGGCCGCCGCACCGCTGCACGGCGAGCAGGCCCGCCGCCCCGTCGTTGAGCAGGCCCGTCAGGACGACGCCGACGACGCGGCTCCCGTGGGAGATCGCGGCCGAGCGGAAGAGCGGGTCCAGGGCCGGCCGGGACCGGTTCTCGCGCGCCCCGCGCGTCAGCCGGAGCTCGCCGCCGCGGACGACGAGGTGCCGGTCCGGGGGGGCCACGCGGATCGTGCCGGACCGGAGCGGCTCGCCGTCGGTCGCCATCGCGGCCGGGAGCGGCCCTGCGGTGTCGAGGATCCCGCCGAGCAGGCCCGGCCCGTTCGGGGCCGTGTGCTGGACGACGAGGACGGCCGCCGGGAAGCCGGCCGGGAAGGCGGCCGCGAGCCGCTGGAGGGCGTCGACGCCGCCGAGCGACGCCCCGACCACGACGACCTGCGGGGCGTCGGGGCCGTCCGTCACGGGAGCGTTCAGGGCGGGAGTCTCCATCGGGTCGCGACGAGTCAGAGAGCAGGTAGGGGCGCATAGAGCGCTTCGGGGAGGCGCTTCTTCATTCGGTCGCTGAGCGCGGCACCGCCGTGGAGTACGAGACGGACGGCTGCGAGCAGGTTCGGAGCGGCCTCCTGCTTCATGAGGTAGCCGCGCCCCCCGGCCCTCATGGCCTGCTCGGCGTAAATCGTCTCGTCGTAGGCGCTCACGACGAGCACACGGAGACGCGGCCACAGTCGGTGGAGTTGCCCGGTGAGATGGATCCCGTTCATCCGGGCTCCCGGGTCCAAGAGCGCGAAGTCGACGACAGCGATGTCGGATTCGAACACATTGAGGTCCAGGATGGCGGCCTCGGCCGAGCCAGCCGAGCCGACCACGTAGAGATCGTCCTCGGCGTCGAAGAGGGCGATGTAGGCCTCCCGAACGATGGGGTGATCCTCGACGATATAGACGCGGTGGGGCGGTGGAGTACGACCTGCGGGGCCGTCCGTTACCGGTGCGTTCAGGGCGGGCATCTCCATGGGGTCGGGCCGTGCTAGAGGGCCGGCAAGGGCGCGCAGAGCGCCTCGGGCACACGCTCCAGCATCCGGTCGCTGAGCGCGACGTCGCCGGCGAGCACGCGGCGGATGACCGGGAGCAGGTTCGGGCCGGACTCGTGCTTCATGAGGTAGCCGCGTGCCCCGGCCCTCATGGCCCGCTCGGCGTAGACCGTCTCGTCGTGGCCGCTCACGACGAGCAGGCGCATCGCGGGCCACAGCCGGTGGAGCTCACCGACGAGGTCGATCCCGTGCGCCGTCCCACGCGGACCGCCGAGCGACACGTCGACGACGGCCACGTTGATGTCGAGGTCGGGTAGTTCGGCCAGCGCGGCTTCGGCCGAGGCTGCGGCCCCGGCCACGCGGAGGTCGTCGGAGGCGTCGATGAGCTCGGCGTAGATCTGACGGAGGACGGGGTGGTCCTCGACGAGGTAGACGTGGTGGGGCATGGCGGGGCAGCCGGGGAGGGACAAGAACGGGGCCACGCGGCACGGAACCCCTCGGGGAACCTCTGATCTTGCCTACGTCGGGAGCTCGATGCTCACCCGGGTGCCTTCCCCGGGGGCCGAGACGATGGTGAGCCGCCCGCCGAGCGGGCCGAGTCGCTGCCGCAGGCTGACGAGCCCGAACCCGCCCGACCCGGACTCCTCGGTGGGCGTGTCGGCGAGCCCCCGCCCGTCGTCCTCGACGCGGACTGTGGTCCCGCTCGGGCCGGCGTCGACCACGACCCGGGCCTCGTCGACGCCGGCGTGCTTGACGACGTTGAACAGGAGCTCCCGGACGAGCTGGAACACGAGCATCCGGCGCTCTACGGGGAGGGCTGCATCGTCGCCCGTCGCCTCGACCGAGACGCGGAGCCCGTGCGTCTCCTCCATCTGCGTCGCCAGCCACCGCAGCGCGGCCGTGAGCCCTTCGCCCTCGAGCACGGGCGGGCTCAGCTCGACCGTCAGCGAGCGCGTGGCCTGGAGGGCCTCCCCGACGAGGGCGCCGA
>JBBSQZ010000052.1:0-14607 GCA_038243565.1 Rhodothermales bacterium
CGTGCTCCTTGAACGAGATGCGCTCGATGGACGACGAGTAGACGACCGGCGGGCCGTCGCCGCGGGCGACCGCCTCGGCGTTGCGGTCCTGGTAGCGGTGGATGTGGCCGAGCGCGACGTAGTCGAATGCCGGCCGGCCGTCGGGGCCGAGGGGCGTGAGCTGGGCGGCGGTGAACGTCGGCTCGTGGGCGATGAGCGAGGCGCGCTCCGAGCCGCCGAGGTCTGAGCCCTGGACGGTCAGGTGCGCTGCGACGACGGCGGGCAGGGCCGGGTCGATCTCGCGGGCGCAGTCCTGGACGAAGCCGGTGTAGAAGTCCTCGATGAACGCCCGGACCTCGTGCGGCGTCTTGCCGCGGTGCTCGTCGCGGGTGAGGATCTTGGAGCGGATCGGCCACGGCAGCGCGACGAGCTGGAGCGGCCCGGCGAGCGTCTGGATCGGCCCGTGCTCCTGCCCCGGCGCGCAGAACGTCGGCTGCGCGAAGACCTCGACGTGGCCGCCCGAGAGGCCGCCGCCCAAGACGCCGAAGATGTCCACGGACGACGCCTTGCCGAAGGTCACGGGGTGGTCGTGGTTGCCGACGATCATCACGACCGGGATGCCGGCCTCAGCGATGGGCCGCATCGCCTCGGCAAACTGCTTCTGCTGCGTCGGCGTGGGGTCCGCGGTGCGGTAGGCGTCGCCGGCGAACAGGAACAGGTCGATCCGCTCCTCGATCGCCCGCTGGACCATGAAGTCGAAGCAGCGGCGGAAGTCCAGCAGGCGCGAGTTGAGGCCGGTCGCCGCGTCGAGGCGGCCGTGCGTCTCGTAGCCGAGGTGGATGTCGGCGCAGTGGAGGATTTTCAAGCGGGGACTGGGAAATGGGAAATGGGTACTGACTGGACCGCCCCTTCTGCTAGGCCAGTCCCCATTCGCCAGTCCCCAGTCCCCCTCGTGCTACCACGCGATGCGGCCTCCGGAGCCGCCGCCCTCGGCCTGCGGTCGCGGCTGCGTCGGCGGCCGCGCCCGCGGCTGGGCGGGCGCGCTCGGCGCGCGGTCGCGGCTGTGGAACTGGTCGATCATCTCGCGGGCGCCATGGTTGCCCCCGCCGCCCCCGCTGCTGCGCGGCCGCGCCGTGCCGCGCGCACGCGACGTGCCGTAGGGCAGCGTCCCGCCCGAGCCGCCGATGCGGCCGACGCGCGTCGGCGCCTGGTAGCCGGCCGGCGTCTCGAAGGTCACCGCCGGGTCGAGGCGCAGCGTCGAGTCCGCCTGGAGGCGCTGCAGGAAGTCGCCGACGACGCGCAGGCCGGTGCGGCCGCCCTGGCCGATGGCCGTGCTGGGGTAGGTGATGCGGCGGTCGTCGAAGCCGGTCCACGCGCCGACGACGAGCTGGCGCGACATGGCCATGAACCAGCCGTCGGCGTTGTCCTGCGTCGTGCCGGTCTTGCCGGCGAGGTCGAGGAGCGTCACGCCGGCGAAGCCGCCGAGGCCGCGGCCGGTGCCGCTCTTGATGACGCCGCGCATGGCGTCGAACATGGTGTAGGCGGTCGAGGCGTTGAGGACCTCGCGCGCGACGGGCGTGAAGTCCGCGACGACGTTGCCGTAGCGGTCCTCGATGCGGTCCACGGCGAGCACGATGTGCGGCGGGATCGAGGCGTCGCCGGGGCGCTCCTCCTCAAGCGTCGGGCCGTGGTAGACGCCGTAGTCGGCGACGGTCGCGTAGCCGACGGCCATCTCGAGCAGGTTCACGTCGGACGTTCCGAGCGCGATCGAGCGGGCGTAGCAGTCGTTCTTGCTCGCCCCGAAGGGCGGGCACTCGCGCGCCCAGCGCTCCTGCGGGACCGCCACGAACTTGGCGCCGGGGGCGCACGTGAGGCCGTACTGCCGCAGGTTCTTGTTGTGGGTGCAGTCCACGATCGGCGGCGGCAGCTCGAGCGGGCTCCGGATGCCGAGCTGGTAGGCCGTCCGCGCGATCTCGGCCTGCCCGAAGTGCTGCGTGATGCGCGCCGCGACGACGTTGCGGCTCGCGGCGAGCGCCGAGGCGAGCGTGACGGTGCCGGCGTAGCTGCCGCCGGAGTTCTGCGGCCGCCAGTCGCCCCACGAGAACGGCGAGTCGAGGGCCGTGCTCTGCATCGAGTAGCCGTTGTTGAAGGCCGTGGTGTAGGCGAAGAGCTTGAACGTGGAGCCGGCCTGCCGGCGGGCCTGCCCGACGTGGTCGAACTTGTTGGCGAGGAAGTCGCGCCCGCCGACCCACGCCCGGACCTGCCCCGAGGCGGGCTCGAGGGCGACGAGGCCTGCCTCGACGCGCGTGCGCGCGACGCGCAGCGAGTCCATGAAGGCGGCGTCGCGGCGGATCGTCTGGATGACGCCCGCGTCCAGCGTGGCGCGCTTGCCGTCCCACGGCTTGCCCGCCTCCTCGGCGTAGCGGTCCGAGAGGCCGATGTATTCGTTGACGATGGCCGTGTTCCGGTTCCACCAGCCCTGGTACGAGCCGACGGCGCGCTGGATGTAGTCGCCCTGCTCGCGGACGGCCTCGGTGGCGAGGGCCTGCATGCGGCTGTCGATGGTCGTCCGGATCACGAGGCCGTCCTTGTAGGGGTCGTAGCCGTTCTCGGCGCACCACTCCTTGAACCACAGCCGGAGGACCTCGGAGAAGTGCGGCGCGAGGCTGTTGGCGTGGTCGTAGGCCTCGAAGTTGCTGACGTCGATGGGCGAGTCCCGGGCCGTCGCGTACTGCTCCTGCGTGAGGTCGCCCGAGCGGAGCATGTTGGCCAGCACGATGTTGCGCCGCTCGCGCGAGGCATCGGGGTTGCGGACCGGGTCGTAGGCCGTGTTGGCGGCGAGCATGCCGACGAGCGTGGCGGCCTCCTGCACGTTGAGGTCCGCGGCGGTCTTGCCGAAGTAGGTCTGCGAGGCGGCCTGGATGCCGTAGGCGTTGTAGAGGAAGGGGACCGTGTTGAGGTACGCCTCGAGGATCTCGTCCTTGGTGTACGTCCGCTCGATGCGGATGGCCGTCAGGATCTCCTTGGCCTTGCGGACGACCGAACGCTCACGGCCGACCTCGCGGTAGAGGTTGCGCGCGAGCTGCATCGTGATGGTCGAGGCGCCGCGCATGTCGCCGCCGTGGAGCGTGCCCCAGGCGACGGCGGCGAAGCCGCGGAGGTCCATGCCCCAGTGCTCGTAGAAGCGGCGGTCCTCGGTCGCGACGAGCGCCTCGGGGACGGCCGGGGCCATGTCCTTGAGGCTCACCCACGTCCGGTTCTCGCCGTCGTAGTAGCGCGCCATCTCGACGTTGTCGGCGGTGAAAACGCGCGTGGCGAGCAGGTTGCGGGGGTTCTCGATCTGCTCGAGGCTCGGGAGGTCGCGGGAGAGCCAGACGACCGTCGCAGCCGTCGCGACGAGGCCCAGCGCGACGAGGCCGAGGATGGACGCGAGGATGCGGCCCGTCCGGCGGCGACGCTCGGCGAGCGGGCCCGTCGGGCGTGGCGGTGCGGCGGGTGCAGTCGGCGGCGGCGGCGCGGGCGTCCGCGGCCCGGACGGCCGGAGGCTCGGGCGGCGGCCCGCGGCACCGTCGCCGGTGGGGGCGCCGGCGCCGCGGCGCCGCGGGGCGCTGTCGGGCGAGTCGAAGAACGACGCGAGGTCGTCCGCCGGGCGCGGGCGCGGCGCGACGGGCGGCGGCGCGGCAGTGGTGTCGGGGGAGCCGAAGAACGACGCGAGGTCGTCCGCCTGCGGCGTCGTCGCCGCGGCGGGCAGTGGCACGTCGGCGTCCCGGCTCGCGTCGGGCGAGTCGAAGAAGGCGCCGAGGTCGTCGCCGTCGCGGGACAGGTCGGGGCGGGCGGGGTCGGTCGGGTCGTCCATGGCACACCGGCGGCAGGGCCGCGCAGGGTCGGGGAGGGTCAGGAGAGAGCGAGCGGCGCCGCGGCGCCGTCGGCCCAGCGGAAGAGCGCCGGGCCGTCGGCGTCGAGGCGGGCGAACGTGCGGTCGCCGAACCAGTAGCCGGGGTTGAGGTACGCGCCGCCGGGCAGCCGCTCGAGGACGGCGCGGTGGACGTGCCCGAACGCGACGAGATCCACGTCGGGCTGCTCGAGGAGCGCGCGGGCGGCGTCGACGAGCATGGCCGCTTCCGGGTCCGTCGGCGCGCCGGCCGAGCCGAAGCGCCGCGCGACCCACCGGGCGAGCGCGAAGCCGGCGTCGCCGGGGAGGGCCATCCGGTAGAGGCGTGCCATCAGGGGCGCTCGCAGAAGCGGCTGGAGAAAAGGCCGGCCAGGCGGCCGTGCAGCGTTGGGCGTGCGGGCCGTCCTTTCCCGGACGTGCCCGTCGCCGTGGGCAAGATACACGCCGCATCCATCGGTCTCAATGCGGGTCGGGCGGCGCAGTAGCGTTGCCCCGAGGTCGTCCTCGACGAACGTCTCGTGCCACGGATCGCGGTTGCCGACGGCGTAGAGCACGCGCACGCCGGCGTCCGTGAGCTCGGCGACCGTCCCCACGAGCCGCGGCGCGCCCTTCGGCACGAGGTGGTGGTACTCGATGAACTGGTCGAAGACGTCGCCGAGCAGCACGAGCGTGTCGGCCGGCGTGAGGGCGTGCGCGCGGATCATCGCCGCGGCGTCGCGGTCGGCGGCGCGCGTCTGGGCGGGCGTGCCGCGGCCGAGGTGGAGGTCCGAGACGAACAGGGTCATGGCGCAAGAAACGCGGCTGCGCTGCGGCGCGCGCCTGGCCACGGATTCTTCGATCGGAAGGCGGAAGGCGGAAGGCGGAAGGCGGAAGGCGGAAGGGTTGGACCGAGCGCCTCGCAAAGTTCCGGATGGACGTCGCCCGTCACGTTTGGCGCGATAATCAAAACGTGTCATCCCGATCCGAAGGACGGCGCAGCCCACTTGATCCGGGATCTCCCTGGTGTTGGTCGGCGCACGGCGTGAATGGTCGAGCGCGTCCCATCGTCCAGGAGATCCCGGCTCGGGGGCCGGGATGACAGGGTAGAGGGGGAGTAGCCGCCTCGTCGTCCCGCGCCTTGGCGCGTCCGCCCTCTGCCCTCCGTCTGCCGGCTGGTGCGATCTTGTCCGCCCAGACTCACCCCGGGACCTCGTATGGGACGCATGTTCGAGAAGCGCAAGCACACCATGTTTGCGCGCTTCGACCGGATGGCGAAGCAGTTCGCCCGCATCGGTAAGGACATCACGATCGCCGTCCGCGCCGGCGGGCCGGACCCCGACGGCAATTCGGTGCTCCGCCGCGTCATCCAGAACGGCCGCGCGGTGAACATGCCCAAGGAGAAGATCGACGCGGCCATCAAGCGCGCCGTCGGCCGCGACGCGACGGACTACGAGGAGATCCGCTACGAGGGCTACGGCCCGCACGGCATCGCGCTCATCATCGAGGCCGCGACCGACAACCCGGTCCGGACCGTCGCCAACCTGCGGACGCACTTCAACCGCGGCGGCGGCGCCCTCGGCACCGACGGCTCGGTGACGTACCTCTTCCAGCACCTCGGCGTGTTCACGCTGCCCGCTTCGGCCGTGCCGGACCCGGACGAGCTCGAGCTCGACCTCATCGACGCCGGTCTCGAGGAGATGGGCACGTCCGAGACCGACGACGGCGACCCGACGGTCGTGCTCCGCTGCGCCTTCACGGACTTCGGCCACCTCCAGAGCGCGCTCGAGGCGCGCGGCATCGAGCCGCTCTCGTCCGGCGCCGAGTGGGTGCCGCTCGCCGAGACGGACCTCGACGACGAGGCCGCGGCGGACGCGCTGAAGCTCATCGAGCGCCTCGAGGGCGACGACGACGTGCAGGCCGTCTTCCACACGCTCGCCTGAAATTGCTGGTTTAAGGTTTAATGTTTAAGGATTGCGAATGCCTGCCTTACACATTAAACCTTAAACCGCATTTACGGCGCCTCGGCGGGCGGCGCGTAGTCCGCGGGCATCGGCCGGACGACCATCCAGATCGGCTCCGTCGGCCGGTCCGGGTACGTCGTCGGGACGGCGGCGATGGCGTCGATCACGTCCATGCCCTCGACGACCTCGCCGAAGACGGTGTACTGGCCGTCGAGGAACGGCGCGCCGCCCTCCGCCGCGTAGCGCTGCGCGACGTCGGGCGTGTAGGCGAACGTCGTGTCGCCCGTCGCGGCGCGCACGCGCTGCTCCATCATCGGCAGCTCGCGCGGCCCGAACGGCCGGCCCTGGACGATGTAGAACTGGCTCGGCGAGGACGCCCGCAGCGGGTTGACCTCGTCGCCCTGGCGGGCGGCGGCGAGCGCGCCGCGGAGGTGCGGGTGGCGGATCTCGGCCGGGATCGTCGCGCCCGGCGAGTCGAGTCCGTCGTTCGACGGGTCGTCGTCGCGCGTGTTCGGGTCGCCGCCCTGCGCCATGAAGCCCGGGATGACGCGGTGGAACAGCGTCGAGTCGTAGAGGCCGGCAGCGGCGCGCGCGCGGAAGTTGTCGCGGTGCAGCGGCGTGTCGTCGAAGAGGCGGACGACGAGGCGCCCCTTCGGCGTCTCGACCGAGTAGTAGTCCGTTTCCTGCGCGGCGGGCGCCTCTGCGACGGGCGCGGCGCTCTGCGCGGCCGGGCGGGCGCGGCGCTGGCGGGCCTGCGCGTCGGCGGGGGCAGCGGCGAGGACGGCCGCGAGGAGGGCGAGCGCGGTGAGGCGCGAGAGGCGGGAGGACATTGGCAGCGGGAGGACGAACGGCGGAAGCTAGGCCGGCCAGAACGTCTCGGCCGGCCGTTCCGTGCGCCTGCCGGCGCCTCGCCCGGGAACACGCGCGGCGCGCGGCGCGTGACCCGGGCAGCACTGCGAGCCGTTCGCGGCTCCGGTGACTCCCTGCAGGAACTCCCTGCTTGCCAGCCCGCCCGGTGAGAAATCGCCGGGCGGGTTGGGGGTTTTAGGGCCGATGGGGGGATGCGGGCGCCGTGCCGCGTGCCGACGCCGTGGCATGATTGCCGTGCGCGAGGCGGCGGCATCCGGGGAGAAGGGCACGGCAAGCCGAGCCTGTACGGGGCGGCGGTTCCGCCGGGCGTCGGCGGTGGACCCGACCGCGGCGCCCCGGTCAGTCGTCAGTTCCCGGTTCCCCCTCAGACGTCTCGGCCGGCGGGGCGGTCGAGCAGGCGCGCCGCGGCGATGAAGCGGACGACGTAGTCGCGCGTCTCGGCCGGCAGCTCGGAGCGGATGTCCCAGTACGTCGCCGCGGCGCCCGTCCGGCGGCGGTGCTCGGCGGTGAGGCGCGCGACGCGGCCCGGGCCGCAGTTGTACGCCGCGAGCGCGAGCTGGTAGTCGCCGTCGAAGGCCCGCCCGAGGTCCGAGAGGTAGCGCACGGCGGCGTCCGTCGAGCGGACCGGGTCGCGGACGCTCCACCGGTCGAGGCCGTAGTCGGCGGCGGTGCCGGGCATGAACTGCCACATGCCGGCGGCGCCGACGCGGCTCGTCGCCGAGGGGTCCAGCGCGCTCTCGATCAGCGCGACGTACTTGAGTTCGTCCGGCAGGCCCGCCGAGCGGAGCGCGCGCTCGATCATGGGGAAGAGGTAGCCGCGGCTCACGGCGGCCGAGGCGAGGCCGCCCGCGACGACGGCCGTCTGCTGTGCGACGAGGCCCTCGGCGCTGGCGGGCACGGCGAGGTGCGCCGGCACGGCGACCGAGGCGCGGAGCGCGGCGATGCGCGTGCGCAGCGGCGACGCCTCGCGCGGCTGGAGCGCCTGCGCCGTGAGCGGCTGCGCCGTGAGCGTGCCGCGGCGGGCCGCCTCGGCGCGCTGCCGCGCGGCGTCCTCCTGCGCCATCCACGCCATCACCTCGTCGACGCGCGCCGAGTCGGCGAGCGCGGCGCGCGACGTGTCCGAGACGGCGGTGCGCGGCGGATCGGCAGGCGCCGCCGCGGCGCGGACGGGCGCGGCGGCAGGCAGGGCGAGGGCGGCGAGCAGTACGAACGGGAACGGGCGCGTCACGAAATCACCGGTCGGGGAGCGGGGGCGCAGGCGCGGCGGCTCGCAAACGGGCCGGGGAGAACCCCGGCGCCCCCTCGGGGCGTACCCCGGGATGCGAGCCCGCCGTGCGGGCCCGTTGTCTGGCAACGACCGTGCCCACCCACCGACGCCCGATGCCGCAGGCCCTGACCATCCTCTTCGTCGACGACGAGCCGGACCTCGTGCCGCTCATCCGCCAGACGTTCCGCCAGCAGGTCCGCGACGGCTCGCTCGCCCTCGCCTTCGCCGCCGACGGCGTCGAGGCACTCGAGTACCTCGAGGCGCACCCCGACGTCGAGGTCGTCGTGACGGACATCAACATGCCGCGCATGGACGGGCTGACGCTGCTCGGCCGCCTCGCCGACGTCGGCCGCCTGATGAAGGCCGTCGTCGTCACGGCCTACGGCGACATGGAGAACATCCGGACGGCGATGAACCGCGGCGCCTTCGACTTCCTCACCAAGCCGATCAATATGGAGGACCTGCGGATCACGCTCGGCCAGGCGAGAGAGGCCGTCGAGCGCGACCGCGAGGCGCAGCGCGTGCGGGCCACGATCACGCGCTACCTCTCGGACAAAATCGCCTCGGCCGTCCTCTCCGATCCGTCGGCGTTCGAGGGCGGCCAGAAGCGCGAGGTCTCGGTTCTGATGTCCGACCTCTCGGGCTTCTCGCAGCTCGCCGAGCGCCTGGACCCGCAGCGCGTCGTGGAGCTGCTCAACGTCTACCTCACCGTCATGACGGACGTCGTCGACGCCCACGACGGCGCCATCGACGAGTTCATCGGCGACGCGATCCTGGTCATCTTCGGCGCGCCGATCCAGGACGCGGACCACGCGCGCAAGGCCGTCGCCTGCGCCGTGGCGATGCAGCAGCAGATGGCCGAGGTCAACCGGCGCCTCGCCGAGCGCGAGCTGCCCAGCCTCGAGATGACCGTCGCCGTCAACACGGGCGAGGTCGTCGTGGGCACGATCGGCTCGGAGAAGCGCGCGAAGTACGGCGTCGTCGGAAGCCCGGTCAACCTCACGAGCCGCATCCAGACGCTCGCGGCGCCGGGCGAGGCGCTCGTCTCGGAGCCGACGTACGCCGCGACGGGCGGCGAGGCCGGGCCGGTCCACATCCGCGAGACGCGCCACGTCGCGCTCAAGGGCTTCGCCGAGGAGGTCGCCGTCCACTCCGTCTCGGGCATCGGCGACGCCCGCGTGCCGGACGACGCCGAGGTGCTCGCGGAGCTGCCCGACGCCGCGCCGTTCGCCTTCGCCGTCCTCGACGGCAAGCGCCTCGTGGACTCGGGCGCGACGGGGACGGTCGTCCGCGCCTCGGCGACGGGCGCGCTCGTGAGGCTCGACGCTCCTGTGGCGCCGCGCGCCGACATCCGGCTGACGCTCGCCGCCGCCGACGGCGATGCGGTCTACGCCAAGGTCCTCGACGCGTGGGACGACGGCGACGGCCGGTGGGCGCGCCTGCGCTTTGCGGGCCTGCCGCCGCTCGCCGCGGCGGCCCTCGGCGCGTCGGTCCTCGGCACGGCGGGCGCGTCGAGCGCGGTCGCATGAATGCTGCGCCGCCCTCCGCTGCCGGGCGCGGCGCCCGCCGCCGGGCGCGTCCGGCCCTGCACGTGCTCGCTGCGCTCGCGCTCGGCGTGTGCTGCGTCGCCGCGGGCGGCGTGTGGGCGTTCGCCCAGCCCGGCCCGGCCCCGCTCCCGCCGCTCGCCGGCGCGGCCGACGAGGCGCCGGTCGCGTTCCGACACCTCACGGCGGACCAGGGCCTGCCGAGCCCCAGCGTCTACGCCGTGACGCAGGACGCGCTCGGCTTCGTCTGGGTCGGCACGGCCGACGGCCTCGCCCGCTACGACGGCGTCGAACTCCAGTCGTACCGGCACCGCGCGAGCGACTCGTCGAGCGTCGCCGGCAACGAGATCCAGGCGCTCGCCGCCGGGCCGGGCGGCAGCCTCTGGGTCGGCACGTCGGCCGGGCTGAGCCGCTACGACCCTGCCCGCGACGCCTTCGAGACGGTCACCGGGCTGCCCTCGGCCAACGTGCTCGCGCTCGCCGCCGACACCCTCGGCGGCGTCTGGGCCGGGACGGCGCGCGGCGTCGCGCGCGTCGAGCCGGGCACGCTCGAGGCGACGGCCGTCCGCGCCGACGGCGACGCGATGGTCAACGCGCTCCTGCTGGACGGCGCCACGCTCTGGCTCGGCACGGACGACGGCCTGACGCGCTTCGACACGGCCACGCGCCGCGCCCGCACGTTCCGGCCGGACTCCGCGGGCACGGCCGTCGCGGCGCTCGCGCGCAGCGAGCGCGGCCAGATCCTCGTCGGCACGGCCGGCAGCGGCCTCTTCGCCTTCGCCCCCCAGACGGGCCGCTTCGCGTCGGTCGACATCGGCGACGGGCTGCTCGCGGCGGGCGTCTCGGCCGTCTTCGAGGACACCGGCGGGACGGTCTGGGTCGGGACCGTCGGCGCCGGCCTGCGGCGGCTCACGCCCGGCGCCGGCGTCACCGTCTTCCGCGCCGATCCGAGTGTGCCGGCGTCGCTCGCCGACGACCGCGTCTCGGCCGTCTTCGAGGACCGCCAGGGCATCCTCTGGGCTGCGACCTACGGCGGCCTCGACCGCTTCGACCGCGCCGCGGCCACGGCCGTCCGCCTGCGCCACAGCGACGACGACGCCGCCTCGATCGCCAGCAACGACGTCCGCTCCGCGCTCGTCACCCGCGACGGCACGCTCTACGTCGGCACGGACCGCTCGCTGGACCGCTCCGTCGACGGCCGCACGTTCGCTCACACCGACGTCTCGGCCGTCGGCGGGCTCGGGCAGCACGCCGTCTCGGCGCTCTACCAGGACCGCGCCGGCACGGTCTGGGCCGGCACCGAGGGCGCCGGCTTCTTCCGGCTAACGGCGCCGGACGCGCTCGAGAAGGCGCCCGTCCAGGGCGAGGGCGTCAACCTCTCGGTCCAGACGTTCTTCGAGGAACGCAGCGGCCACTTCTGGATCGGCACCGTCGCCCACGGCCTCATCCTCTACGATCGTGCGGCCCGCACCGCGCAGTTCATCCGCGCCCGCATCGGGCAGAAGGGCGCGCTTGCCAGCGACAACGTCCGCGCGCTCGCGCAGACGGCCGACGGGGCGCTGTGGGTCGGGACGAACGCCGGGCTGTGCCGGATGGACGGCCCCGGCGGCCCGTTCACGTGCGCCGACGAGGCCGAAGGCGGCGCCGCGCCGGTCGTCCGCGACGACGTGCTCGCGCTCCACGCGACGCGCGACGGCAGCCTCTGGATCGGCACGCGCAGCGGCTTCGTCCACCTCGGCGCCGACGGCAAGACGACGCGCTTCACGATGGCCGACTCCGACCTCCCCGGCGACGCCGTCTCGGCGATCACCGAGGACGAGTCCGGCACGCTCTGGCTCAGCACGAGCGGCGGCCTGAGCCAGTTCGACCCGCCGACGGGCGTCTTCGCGGACCGCCTCGGGACGGGCGGCGTGGACCGCACGCTGGGCACGGCCGCCGCCCGCGCGCCCGACGGCCGAATCTTCGCCGGCGGCGCCGGCGGCCTGCTCGCCTTCTACCCCAGGAAGCTCGACGCCCGCAACGCCAACCCACCGCAGGTCGTGATAACGGGCGTCGACGTGCTCGGCAAGCCCGTCACGCCCGGCCCCGAGAGCGCGCTCGACGCCGCGGCGCCCGTCGCGACGGCCCTCCGGCTGCGCTACGACGAGCAGCAGGTTATCACGCTGCACTACACCGGCCTCCACTTCTCGGACCCCGAGCGCATCCGCTACCGCGTCCGCCTCGAGGGCCTCAACGAGGAGTGGCTGGACGCCGGCCGCGCCCGCGACCGGCAGTACACCAACCTCAGCCCCGGCGACTACACGTTCCACGTCCAGGCCGCGACGGCCGACGGCGGCGTCTGGAGCGATCCCGGCGCGATGCTGAAGATCACCGTCACGCCGCCGTGGTGGCGCACGACGTGGGCCATGCTCGCCTTCGCCGCGCTCGCCGTCGTCGCGCTCGTCCGCGGCGAGCGCTGGCAGAAGGTGCGCCTGCTGAAGCAGGAGCGCGAGCGCGCCGAGCGCCGCGAGGCCGAGCTCCGCGCCGAGACGGCCGAGGCCGAGCTCGCCGGCGCCCGGTCGGTCCGCGAGGCCAACGCCAAGCTCGAGGCCGCCAACGAGCGCCTCGAGGCGTCGCTGCAGGACCTCCAGGCGACGCAGGCGCAGCTCGTGCAGTCCGAGAAGCTGGCGTCGCTCGGGCAGCTCACGGCCGGCATCGCCCACGAGATCAAGAACCCGCTCAACTTCGTCAACAACTTCGCCGAGCTGTCCGTCGACCTCGCCGCCGACCTCCGGACGGACCTCGAGGCGGCTGCCGAGCGGCCCGTCTCGGACGTCCTGCCGGACATCGAGCCGCTCCTCGACGACCTCCGCGACAACGCCCGCCGCATCCACGAGCACGGCCAGCGCGCGGACCGCATCGTCCGGGCGATGCTGCTCCACAGCCGCGGCGGCGCCGTCGAGCGCGCCCGCGTCGACGTCAACCGCTTCGCGGACGAGTACGCCAACCTCGCCTACCACGGCGCGCGCGCCAACGACTCGGACCTCGCCGTCAACCTCGTCCGTGACCTCGCGCCGGACGCGGGCGAGGCCGAGGTCGTGCCGCAGGAGCTCGGGCGCGTCCTCATCAACCTGCTCTCGAACGCGTTCCACGCCGTGGGGCTGCGCCGCCAGGCGGGCGAGCCGGGCTACGACGCGACCGTCACGCTGCACACGCGCCGCCTCCCGGAGGCGGACGGCGACCTGGTCGAGATCGCGCTCGAGGACAACGGGCCGGGCATCCCGACCGAGGCGCTCGAGAAGATCTTCGAGCCGTTCTTTACGACGAAGGCGTCGGGCGAGGGCACGGGGCTGGGGCTGTCGCTCGCGCACGACATCGTGACGCAGGTCCACGGCGGCACGCTGACGGTCGAGAGCGCCGTCGGCGTCGGGACGACGTTCACCGTTCGGATCCCCGCCGGCGTCCCCGCCCCGGTCCCGGTGTGATGCGCCCTGGTGGGGCAGTTTCAGGGTCCGTTCGGCTGTGCGCGCGGCCGGTGCCGAAAGGTCCTGTGCGGCCCGCGGATCGCGCCGCGGCGGTCCGCATCCACGCGCCGGGCGTCCCGGCCCGCGGCGCCGCGGCGCGGTAGCTTGCCCGCCCCTCGCCCCCGATCCGTGCAGCGCGTCCTCCTCGCCCTCGGCGTCGTCCTCGCCGTGCTCGCCGCGCTCGTCGGCACCGCGAGCCTGCTCGCCTACGGCCCCGCGCCGGCGCGCGACGGCGAGATGGCGCTCGACGGCCTCGGCGCGGCCGTCGGCGTGGCGTGGCCCGACAGCGGCGGCGTCGCGATCGAGGCGCAGACGTGGGCCGACGCGGCCGCCGGGCTGGGCTACGCGCACGCCGCCGACAACGCCTTCGAGATGGCGCTCTGGCGGCAGACGGCGCGCGGCGAGACGGCCGCGTGGTTCGGCGACAGCGCCCGCGCCGCCGACCTCCATGCCCGGCGCCTCGGCCTCGACGCCCTCGCCCGGCAGACCTACGACGGCCTCGACGCGCCGACGCGCGCGCTCCTCGACGCCTACGCCCGCGGCGTCAACGCGGCGCTGAACGAGCCCGCCGTCGCGCAGTCCGACGCCTTCGTCTGGCTCGGCCTCACGCCCGAGCCGTGGCAGCCGTGGGACGCCCTCGCCGTCGAGCGCCTCGTGGCCTACCTCGCGACGCCCGCGCCGGACGCGTCGTGGGCGACGGCCATCGCCGCCTCGCCCGACGTCGCCGCGTTTGCGCGCACCGACGCCGCCTTCCGGAAGACCGCCGCCGTCGCGGGGACCGCCTTCGGCCGCGCCTTTTCGGCGCCGACGCCGACCGGCCGGGCGGTCGTCTGGCACCAGCCGGCCGGGGCGAGCGCGCTGCCGCTCGTCGTGCCCGTCGCGTTCCACGTCGGCGGGCGGCGCGTGGCCGTGGCGAGCATCCCCGGCACGCTCTCGATGCCCGCCGGCACGGACGGGGCGGCGACGTGGGCCGTCCTCCTCGCGTCCAGCCTGCGCGTCGAGCCGTTCGCGGGCGCGCCGCCGATGCCCGTCTACAGCCGCGTCGTCACGCGCGACGGCGGCGAGACGCTCGTCGCCATCGCCCGCGACTCGTCCGGCCTCGTCCTCGGCCGCGCCCCGCGCGTGCGTCCTGATTCGGTTCGGACGGACTCGGTGCGGGCGGATTCCGCCGCCGTGGCGCCCGCCGTGGCGCCCGCCGCTCGTCCTGCCGTCGCTGCACCTCGTCCGGTCACGCTCGCCGACACGACGGCCGCGCGCCCGGATTCCGTTGCCGGTCGCTCCGCGCAGTGGATCGTCCGCTGGCCCGGCTTCCGCGTCGGGACCGACGCGGCGCTCTTCGCGGGCCTCGCTGCGGGCCGCGCGCCCGGCGACTTCGTCCTGCTCCAGGGAGATGGGCTGATCGCGACGGCCGAGGGCGCGCGCACGCTCGGGCAGCCGGTCGTCGTGGAGAACGGCCTCGTCGGGGACGACCGGACGGCGCGGTGGGGCGGGGCGCGCCTCGCCGAGATCGCGGCCGCCGGGAGCCAGGCCAGCGCGGCGCAACTCGCCGTGGACGCGCGGAGCATGTGGGCCGTGCGCCGCCTGCCGCCGCTGCTCCGCGCGCTCGGCCCGC
>JBBSQZ010000053.1:0-14556 GCA_038243565.1 Rhodothermales bacterium
CCTGTGGGCTGACGCACCGTTGTCAGCGGCCTAGAATACGTTTCCCGGCTGCACCTGCCCCGACGACCGATGGCCAACATCACGCGCCTCAACTCGCCGTTCACGCTCGACACGCCCTTCCGGCCGATGGGCGACCAGCCGCGCGCCATCGAGGAGCTCACGGAGGGCATCTTCAGAGGTGACAAATCGCAGACGCTTCTGGGAGCGACGGGCACCGGCAAGACGTTCACACTTTCTAATGTCATACGTAACACGGGGAAACCAACTCTCATTTTCTCGCATAACAAGACACTCGCGGCGCAGCTCTACGCCGAGATGCGGCAGTTCTTCCCGAACAACGCCGTCGAGTTCTTCATCTCGTACTACGACTACTACCAGCCCGAGGCCTACATCGTCTCGTCGGACACGTACATCGAGAAGGACATGGCGATCAACGAGGAGATCGATCGCCTGCGCCTCCGGGCCACGTCGGCCCTCGTGTCCGGCCGCCGCGACGTCATCATCGTCGCCTCGGTGAGCTGCATCTACGGCCTCGGCAACCCGGAGGAGTACAAGAACCGCATCGTGCAGATCAATCCCGCGGAGCGCGTCGACCGCGACGACCTCCTGCGGCGCCTGGTGGACGTGTTCTACACGCGCAACGACATCGACTTCTCGCCCGGCACGTTCCGGGTGAGAGGCGACACCGTCGAGATCTTCCCGGCGTACTTCGAGGACCAGGCGTACCGCATCGCCTTCTGGGGCGACGAGGTCGAGAAGATGGTCCGCTTCGACCCGCTCACGGGCAAAGAGCTCAACGCGGAGAAGAACATCACGATCTACCCCGCGAAGCACTTCGTGACGCCCAAGGACCAGCTCAACCGCGCTCTCGCGGGCATCGAGGAGGAGCTCCGCTGGCGCCTCGCGATCCTCCGGAACGAGGGCAACCTCGTCGCGGCGCAGCGCCTCGAGCAGCGGACGCTGTTCGACATCGAGATGATCAAGGAGGTCGGCTACTGCTCGGGCATCGAGAACTACAGCCGCCACATGGACGGCCGCGAGCCCGGCACGCGCCCGCACTGCCTCCTCGACTACTTCGACCTCGCGTACGACGACGACTGGATGATGGCGATCGACGAGAGCCACGCGACCGTCCCGCAGGTGCGCGGGATGTACAACGGCGACCGCGCGCGCAAGCTGAACCTCGTCGAGCATGGCTTCCGCCTGCCCAGCGCCATGGACAACCGGCCGCTGACGTTCGAGGAGTTCGAGCGCTTCCAGAACACGACCATCTACGTCTCGGCGACGCCGGCCGACTACGAGCTCGAGCAGTCCGACGGCGTCGTCGTGGAGCAGATCATCCGCCCGACGGGCGTCCTCGACCCGGAGGTCGAGGTGCGCCCCGTCGAGAACCAGATCGACGACCTACTCGACGAGATCCGGACGCGCGTGAAGGCAGGCGGGCGCGTCCTCGTGACGACGCTGACCAAGCGGATGTCCGAGGACCTGACCGACTACCTCGACTCCTTCGGCGTCCGCGTGCGCTACCTCCACTCCGACATCGACGCGCTCGAGCGGGTCGACATCCTCCGCGACCTGCGCCTCGGCGCCTTCGACGTGCTCGTTGGGATCAACCTGCTGCGCGAGGGCCTCGACCTGCCCGAGGTCAACCTCGTGGCCATCCTCGACGCCGACAAGGAGGGCTTCCTGCGCTCGGAGCGCTCGCTCATCCAGACGGCCGGCCGCGCCGCCCGCAACGCCGACAGCCTCGTCGTTCTCTACGCGGACCGCATCACGGACTCGATGCGGCGCATGATGGACGAGACGGACCGCCGCCGCGAGATCCAGCGCGCCTACAACACCGAGCACGGCATCACGCCGACGACGGTCGTGAAGAGCACTGAGCAGGTGCGTCTCGGGACGGCCATCGCGGACCACAAGGAGTCGCAGGACGAGCGCAAGGCCAAGCAGGACGTCCAGTACTACGCCGGCCCCGACCAGCTCAAGCGCGTCGCGGACCCCGTCGTGAAGTACCTCACGCCGGACCAGAAGCGGGACCTCATCGCGCAGCTCACGCGCGAGATGGAGGCCGCGTCGGAGAACCTCGAGTTCGAGAAGGCCGCCGAGCTCCGCGACTCGGTCGCCCAGATCGAAGCGTCGCTCGCCGCCTGACGCTCCCTGAGCGGTCCTCGAGCCGAGGCGCGCGTCTGAAACGCGCGCCTCGGTCCGATCGGCGGTGCACCGGCTACAGCGCGTTCTGGGGGGGCTTGATCGCGAGAAGTTCCGCGAGCGGATCGTACAGGGCCGGGCCACCGCCGCGGATCGAGAACGTAAAGCCGTCTTCCCGGCTCCCCCCGACCACGACGGTCGCCACCGGGATCGGGCTCGCGTTGCCGCTGCTTCCCCGGTCGCTGGCGAGCGCCTGCGTGAAGTTGCGGACCTCGTCGCCTGCCTCGACCTGGATGCGGGCGGTCTCCGGCCCGCTCCCGCGGTAGTAGTTCACGCCGACGCGGTACTCGCCGGTCTCGAGGCGCTGGCAGCTCGCGTAGTAGTGCTCCGGCCCGAAGGACGACACGTCGTCGACGTCGAGGTAGCCGGATGTGCCCTGGCGGGCCGCGTAGTAGACGTGGCTGCCGCCGGGCTCGAAGACGTGGAGGTCCACGTCCGGCTCGCTGCCCCACTCGAGCGTGATGGTGATGATCCCGTCGCCTGCCTCGCCCTCGGGCACCTCGATGGCGTCGATCTGCGCGACGTAGGCGTTCATCAGAGCCGGGCCGGTCGGGAGGCCGAACAGGTAGTCGGCGGCGTACTCGTGGCCGCTCGACGTCACGCCGGAGTTGGTCGCGTTGGCCGGGAGCGTCGTCGGGAAGCGCGCACGGACGGCGTTCATCACCTTGTCCTGCGTGAGTGTGAAGTACGGCCCGCCGCCCGCGATCTCCGACGCCGGAACGGCGGCGCCGACGATCCCGAGGCTCCGCGAGTTGACGGCGTAGTAAGCCGCGTTGGCGTAGAAGTTGCCCTGCGAGTGCGAGGCGATCATCACCTTCTTGCCCTCGAGGATCGCGCCGCGGTAGCGCTGCACGTGCCGCTGGAGGTCGGCGTCATCGACCCACGTCTGCTGAGTCGATTCGGACTGGAGGCTGCGAGCGAGATCCTGGAGCCACGCGGGTCCGGTGCCCTCCTGCAGGTACCGGAGGAACGCGCCCCAATCGTCATTGCCGCGCTGCGTCGCCACCTGAAGGATCTGCGCGAAGGCCGATTCGTTTTTGTTGTACGAGAGGATGAACTCGGCGTCGTAGTCGTCCTCGATCTGCGGCTCGAGCCGCCCTTTGAGGGTCAGCATCGACTGGTAGGCGTCTAAAAAATCGTTAAACATGCCGTTGCTGAAGGCGACGACGAGGTCGTTGGCTTCGCACTGCCCCCCATCCGACTGGGCGAATGCGGAGGGCGCGAGCGCGACGAACAGGGACAGGACGGCGAGTCGGGTAGGCGTGAACATGATGGTGTCGGGGCGAGGGGCGGAGGACGGCTCGGGAGGACTCAGATGCAGCTCGAGGCGGGGTTGTCGGCGGCGATGAACGTGCCGCCGCCGGCCTGGGCGTCGAGCGTGAGGTAGGCCTGGAAGCGAGCCTGCGTGTTCACCACCACCTCCTGCAGCCCCGACAACGCCTCGTGCGAGTCGGTGGGCCGGACGGAGACCGTGCACTCGATCCCGCGCGTCATCGCCGTCAGGTTGTCGAGCGCCGCGCCCTGGGTCTCGGCGAGGCGGATGCCGTCGAGCATCGCCCGGGCGACCTGCGTGAGCGCCTTGCGCGTCGGCTGGTCCGGGTAGGTCTGCGCGATGTAGCGCTGGACGTCGTCGCGGATGCCGTCGGTGTCGCTGTCGATGCCCGCGAGCGTCTGGCGACCTGGCGCGCCGGGGTCGGGCGGCAGCGTATCGCTGCTGGTGTCGCAGGCCCACAGCCCGGCGCTGAGGACGAGGAGGAGGATGGGGAAGCGAGCGGAGGCCATGGGCATGGAGGAAGAGGGAGTACTTCCTATACCGGCTTCTCCTACCAAGGCGGCTCACGCGACCCCAAACTTTTTCAGCCGCCGGTGTGGAGGCGCCGGCTCGTGGACCGCTCTGCACGCTCCGCTGCGGCGCTGTGCTCTCGTCCCATGCGCCGTGAACGACGCTACCCGACGCCGAGGGCGAGGATCGCCAGCACGGCCGCCGCACCGTCAGCGGATGGCCGTCACGGGCTGCGTCGCGACGCCGCCGGGCGTGTGCAGGACGGCGAGGTAGAGGCCCGGCGGGACGGACGAGGCGTCCCACGCGGCCGCATGCCGTCCCGGCCCGAACGCGCCCTGTGCGAGCGTCGCGACGCGGCGGCCGAGCACGTCGTACAGGCCGAGGTCCACGTCGCCGCCGTCGGAGAGGGTGAAGGCGAGTGTGGCGGAGCCGCGCGCCGGGTTGGGGAACGGCCGGCTGAGCATCGGCACGATGGGCGCGGGGCCGGGTGCGTCCGCGACGGCGGTCCGCGCCGAGCGCGCGACGCCCAGCGGCGTGCCGGCGTAGAGGAAGCCCTCGGCGTCCTGCGTCAGCACCGAGACCCGGCCGTCCGGGAGGCCATCCGTCACGGTCTGCCAGGTGTCGCCGCCGTCCGCCGTGCGCTGGATACCGGCGCCGAACAGGTAGACCGCACCGTCGGCGGCACGGATCATGCCGTCTGGCCGGCCGGCCGCCGGCCCGAGGAGTTCCCACGCCGCGCCCGTCTCCGAGGCGCGCGCCAACCGGTACGTGCCGTCCTCGCCGATCGTCACGATCAGAAACCGGCCGCCGTCGATCGGGGCGATCGCATCGACCGAGCCTTCGCGCACGAGGGTCCACGTCCGCCCGTCGTCGTCCGAGCGCATGAGTGCGCCTCCCGCTCCCTCGGGGCCGCCCTGCCGGTGCCCGGCGAACAGCGCGCCGCCGTCCCCCTCGACGACGGCAACGACCGGGCCGACGGCCTGCTGCGACCCTGAACGCGTCCACGACTGCCCGCCGTCGTCGGACCGGAACACGATGCCCCACGTCGCCATGCCGTTCGACTCATCCGCCCCGGCGAGCAGCGCGCCGGTGCGGGTGCGCGTCAGCGTGGTGGTGTTCAGGGTGTAGCCGTTGACCGGCGGCAGCGTGGCGGCCGTCCACGTCTGGCCGCCGTCGGCCGTGCGCGACACGGTGTTTCCCTCGCCGGCCAGGATCGTCCCGTCGTCGAGCGTGAGGAGGGCGTAGACGTGCTCGGAGCCGGGTGGCCTCGCGACGACGGCCCACGAGGCGCCGCGGTCGCGCGTCCAGTAGAGGTCGGGCCGGTAGGATCTCCAACTCGTGAAGACGGTCCACGCGCCGGCGCTGGCCATCAGGTTCGCCTCGGGCGCCCAGCCTGCGCCGCCGCTGATCGGGACGGCCGCGCCGGTCGACAGGTCGACACGGATCGTGCCCGGCCCTGACTGGCTGAGGTACAGGAACGGCGAGGCCTCGACCGGCGGGAGAAGCGCGGATGGCCGGCCGCCGCCGTCGCTGTACACCCACTCCCACGAGGCGCCGTCGGCGGAGCGGACGACACCGGCGCCCGTCGGCGTCTCCACGGCGTGGTAGAGGACGCCGTCGGCTCCGGCCTCGAGCAGGCCCGTGGTGGGCGAGACGGCCTGCCCGACCGGCTCCCACGTCACCCCGGAGTCGAGCGAGCGGGCGATGCTTCGGTCGGTGCGCACGAGGAACACGGCCCCGGCCGGCGTCTGCGTGAGGCCGCCCCACGACCTTTGCCCGGTGTGCGTCCACGTCGCGCCCCGATCCACGGACCGGTAGAGGTCGGGCGTGCACGCCAGGAGCAGCGTTCCGTCGGCCAGCGCCCTCAGGGCGTCCGGGTTGGAATAGCAGGTCCGGATGGGCCTGCTCAGCATGTCCCACGTCGTCGAGGCGGGCCCGCGGCGGACGGCTGCCCGTTGCGTTCCACGGCCACGAGCGCGCCGTCCGGGAGCGCGGCCAGGCCTGTGACGTCTTTCCCGGCGAGGCCAGCGGCGGTCCATGTTCGGCCGTCGTCGCCGGAGGCGAGGACGCCAGACTCCTGCGCCGCGACGTAGCGCGCGTTCCCCGCCGCGGCCCACGCGACGGCGCTCACGCTGCTGAGCGAGTCCTGCGTGACGCGGGTCCACGTTCCGTCGGTGTCGCTGCGGTAGATCCCGGCGTCGCTGCCGGCGACGAGCGCACCCGACGGCGCCCGGAAAAGCGTCTGAGCCGCGAGCCGGGTGAGGCTCTCCGAAGCGGGCACCCAGCGGATCGGGGCCTGCGCCTGCACGGCGGTGCAGAGGCAGAGGACGACGGTGAGGCGGAGCGAACGGGTCATCGCCGTCAGGGTCTGTGCGGTGAGAGGCGGGCGAAAGAACATAGGAAATGGCGCCCGCCTGGAACGTCCTGTTTTGCGTCCCCGGCGCCGGCTCACCCCACGCCGAGCGCGACGCTGACGGCCAGGATCGCCAGCACGGCGAAGGCGATGGCTGCGTATCGCCGGTCGCCCTCCTGCATCCAGCTCACCGCGAGGACCGCGACGCGCGCGACGGGCGTCGCCATGAGCACGAGCAGGCCGACGGCGATGAGGCTCAGCCCGTCGCCGCGCAGCGCGCCGCGGACGGCCGCCGGCACGGACGCGGGGAGGCCGCTGGACGCGTCGTCCGAGCCGAGCAGCACCACGGCCAGGCCGACGGCGAGCAGCAGTCCGCTCGCGACGACGCCCGCCTGGAGCACGAGGTGGACGCGGTGGCGCAGGGCAGGAACGGGGCGCGGCATGGCTACAGGGCGCGGATAAGCATCTGGACGGCGACGACGACGAGCAGCACGGCGAACAGCCGCCGGACGAACGGCCCGCTGACGCGCGCGTTGAGCGACGTCCCGGCGCGCGACCCGGCGAGCACGCCGAGCACGATCGCCGCCGTCAGCGCGGGCTCGACCTGCCCGCGGCCGTAGTACAGGAACGCGCTCGCCGCCGCCGTCACGCCGATCATGAAGTTGGAGGTCGCCGCGGCCGCCTTCATCGGGACGCCGCAGAGCAGGTGCAGCGCGGGCACCTTGAACACGCCGCCGCCGATGCCGAGCAGGCCCGAGACGCCGCCCGCCGCGAACGAGACCCCCATCCCGCCGCCGAGATTCCGGACGCGGTACGCCACCGTCCGCCCGTCCGCCGGGTCGACGTAGCGGCCGCCGAGGCCGTTGGACTCCGGCACGTCGTCGGCCGCGTCCTCGGCGGTGGCGGCCGAGCGGCCGCGCCACATCAGCACGGCCGTCGGGGCGAGGAGGACGGCGAAGAGCGCCTCGAGGACGTTCGCCGAGAGCGCGCCCGCGACGAGGCCGCCGGCGATCGCGCCGAGCGCCGTCGCCAGCTCGAGCGTCATGCCGAGGCGCATGTTGGCCGTCCCCAGCTCGACGTTCGTCGTCGCGACGGCGCTCGAGGTGGCGATGACCGAGAGCAGGCTCGTCGCCACGGCGACGTGCATCGGGACGCCGAAGCCGAGCACGAGCAGCGGCACGAGGACCACGCCGCCACCGATGCCGAGCACCGCCCCGAGGCCGCCCGCCGAGGCCCCGCTGAGGACGAGCAGGATGAGCGTGAGGTGCGTGAGCGTCATGCCGCCGCCCCGACGTCCTCGAGGAGCGCGTCGACGGGCGGGAGGTCGTGGTACCAGTCGTGGTGCTTGCTCCACGTCCGGCACGCGAGGCAGACCGTCTCGCGCCACACGCGCCGGCATTTCGGGCACTGGCCGCCGGTGTCGAACGTGTTCCAGACGTGGCCGCACGAGCAGGCCCAGCGGTCTGATGCCGTCGGCTCCCAGGCGCAGGTCGGGCAGGCGATCTTCATCGGGGCGGGGTCGGTCGAGGTGGGACCGTGCAACGGGCAACGCGCGGTGCGGTTCGGCGGGCCGGCCGGACCGCGAAGACGGAAGGAACACCGCCGCCGCACCTTGGCCGCGCCGCGCCAGCGGCCTACCTTCGGGACCGCCATTTACGCGCCCGCGCCGCTGCGCGGCCCTTTTCCGCCTCCGGACCGATGAAGACCGACCTCCACCCCGCCTACACGTTCGTCACCGTCCGCCTCGCCGACGGCACCGAGTACACGACGCGCTCGACGATGACGACGGACACGTACACCGCCGAAATCGACTCGTCCAACCACCCGTTCTACACGGGCAAGAAGACGATGGTCGACACGGCCGGCCGCGTCGAGCGCTTCCGCCGCCGCTACGGCAACCAGCACGCGACGCAGATGACGGCCCTCGAGGAGACCGAGAAGGTCGACGCCGACTCCGCTGAGGCGCAGGCCGACGCCGCCCGCGCCGTCGCCGAGGCGCCCGCGGCGCAGGCCGTCTCCGCCACGGCTCCGGCCCCGGAGAGGAAGACCGCCGAGGGCGAGCAGGACGGCCTGCCGGTCCCCGGCACGGGCAAGCCGCCGGCGTCGTCGCCGGACAACCCGGCCCGCGACACCGAGAAGACGGACTCGCCGCTGCCGGCCACGACGGACCAGTAAGGCGGGCGCCTCGGCGCTCCGACCCGCTGCGAGGCGGCCTGCTCCGGCAGGCCGCCTCGCCGTGCGTTTGGCCGGCGCTGCTGGCAACCGGCCCGGTACGTTCTGTTCGAGGTCAGGCCGTGTTGCTCGGGCGCGGCGCGCTCGGCGAGCGCGCCCTACCTGCTCCATGGTCGCCTTCGAGCGCCGCGCTGGTTGAGGCGCCTCGCCGAGGCGCTCGCCGTTCGACTGGATGCGGGCGGCTGTCGGAGTCGGGACGGGCCCGGTGTCCTGTCCGGCCTCTCGCCACCGTGCAGCGGCGTCCCGACATGGCAGCGGGGCGCGGACCGGCTGGTCCGCGCCCCGCGCGCTGTCTGGCCCAGGCGCCTCGGGCTAGTTGATGAGCGCCGCGACGGTCGCGAGCAGCAGCAGCGCCACGATGTTGATGATCTTGATCATCGGGTTGACGGCCGGGCCCGCCGTGTCCTTGTACGGGTCGCCGACGGTGTCGCCGGTGACGGACGCCTTGTGCGCCTCGGAGCCCTTGCCGCCGTGGTTGCCCTCCTCGATGTACTTCTTGGCGTTGTCCCACGCGCCGCCGCCCGAGGTCATCGAGATCGCGACGAAGAGGCCGGTCACGATCGTGCCGAGGAGCATCGCGCCGAGCGCCGAGAAGGCCTGCCCGAGGCCCGCGCCCGCCCACACGACGGCGAAGAGCACGATCGGCGCGACGACCGGCAGCAGGCTCGGGACGATCATCTCGCGGATGGCCGCCTGCGTCAGCAGGTCCACGGCGCGGCCGTAGTCCGGCTTGTCCGTGCCCTTCATGATGCCCGGCATCTCGCGGAACTGGCGGCGGACCTCCTCGACGACCGCGCCCGCGGCGCGGCCGACGGCCGTCATGCCCATCGCCGAGAAGAGGTACGGCAGCAGGCCGCCGATGAACAGGCCGACGACGACGTACGGGTTCTGGAGCAGGAACGACGTCTCAACGTTGGGGAAGTAGTTCTGGAGGTCCTGCGTGTACGACGCGAACAGCACGAGCGCGGCGAGGCCGGCCGAGCCGATGGCGTAGCCCTTCGTGATCGCCTTCGTCGTGTTGCCGACGGCGTCGAGCGCGTCGGTCGTGACGCGGACCTCGGGCGGCAGGCCGGCCATCTCGGCGATGCCGCCGGCGTTGTCCGTCACCGGGCCGTAGGCGTCGAGCGCGACGACCATGCCGGCCATCGCGAGCATCGTCGTGGCGGCAATGGCGATACCGTACATGCCGGCGACGGCGAAGGCGACGAGGATCGCCGCCGAGATCACGACGACGGGCAGCGCCGTCGCCTCCATCGAGACGGCGAGGCCCTGGATCACGTTCGTGCCGTGGCCCGTCTCGGACGCCCGCGCGATGCTCTTCACCGGCCGGTACTCGGTCGAGGTGTAGTACTCCGTGATGACGACGAGCAGGCCCGTCACGGCGAGGCCGACGACGACGCACAGCACGAGGTCCATCCCGGTCACGGCCGCGTCGCCGATGCCGATCGCGCGGTCGAATCCGAAGAGGTAGCCGACGACGCCGACGGCGCCGAGGCCCGAGACGAGGCCCGTCGCGGCGAGGCCCTTGTAGAGCGCGCCCATGATGGACTGCCTGGCGCCGAGGCGCACGAAGAACGTCCCGACGATGGAGCCGATGATCGAGACGGCGCCGATGAGCAGCGGCAGGATCATCGCCGCGTCGCGCGCGCCACCGACGAACGTGATCGCCGCGAGCAGCATCGTCGCGACGATGGTGACGGCGTAGGTCTCGAAGAGGTCCGCGGCCATGCCCGCGCAGTCGCCGACGTTGTCGCCGACGTTGTCCGCGATGACGGCCGGGTTGCGCGGGTCGTCCTCGGGAATGCCCGCCTCGACCTTGCCGACGAGGTCCGCGCCGACGTCGGCGCCCTTGGTGAAGATGCCGCCGCCGAGGCGCGCGAAGATCGAGATCAGCGAGGCGCCGAACGACAGCCCGACGAGCGCCTCGATGACGTGGCGCATGCCCTCGGGCGTGCCGACGTCGTAGACGAACTCGCGCAGCAGCGCGTAGTAGCCGGCCACGCCGAGCAGCCCGAGGCCCACGACGAGCATCCCGGTGATGGCGCCGGACGTGAAGGCAAGGTCCAGCGCCTTGGCCAGCCCGCCGCGCGCCGCCTCGGCGGTGCGGACGTTGGCGCGCACGGACACGTTCATGCCCGCATACCCGGCCGCGCCCGACAGGACGGCGCCGATCACGAAGCCGACGGCGACGGGCCAGCCGAGGAAGATCAGCAGCAGCGCCACGGGCACGCCGACGATGGCGATCGTCCGGTACTGCCGGTTGAGGTACGCCGCGGCGCCCTCCTGGATCGCCTGCGCGATCTCCTGCATCCGGGCGTTCCCGGCGGGGGCCGCGAGCACGCGGCGGCTGGCGATGAAGCCGTAGAGGACGGCCAGCAGGCCGCAAACGAGAACGAATCCGTACAGCATCGGGAGGTCAGAACGTGCGAGGGCGCCGGGGCGTCATGCCACCAGTCAGGTCCGCCAACATCGCGCGCGCGGGAACGACGGGGCCGTAAGATTCACGGAAGACGGGTACGAGGGCAGGAAATGGGGAATGGCGACCGGGGAATAGCCGAACCGAGGCACCGTAGCAAACCCACCACCGATGCCCGCCCGAACCGTAGAGACGCCCCGCCGGGGCGTCTCCCGGATGCAACCGTCCCCATCCGCATCCGCGCCGCGCCGTCCTGCGAGGTCCTCGGACCGCCAGCGGGCCGGGCCTCTGCCCACCGCATTCCCCCGATGGCCGATCCCCATTCCCCCCGCTACGGCCGGACGAGGCGCTCGGCCTGCCGGCGCGCCTCGGCGGCGGCCTGCTCGAGGTCGGCGCGCAGCGCCGGGTCCGCCGTCTGCGCGGCGCGCTGGGCGAGGCGCTCGGCGTCGCGGAGGAAGCGGGCGGCCTGCGCCGAGGCCGCCTGCCGCGCGGCGTCGGCGCCCGCTCGAACGGCCGCCTCGGCCTGGCGGCGGGCGGCGTCGCGGAGGCGCGCCGCGGCGTCCGGGTCGACCGCTGGCGGCGGGGCGGTCGGCGGCGCAGCATCGGGCGCCTCCTCGAAGACGTCGTCGAGCGGCTCGTCGGGCGCCTCCTCGAAGAGGTCGTCCTCGGGGGCGTCAGGCGCCACGTCGTCGGGGACGGGCGGGGCGGCCTCGGGCGGCGCCTCGGGGATGGGGCGGCTCTGGCCGGGCGGCGGCGAGCGGTCGATGACCGGCGGCGCCTGCGACTCGTCACGCTCGAACAGGCCCGCGATGGCGTCGCCGATCCAGCGCAGCGCGCGGCTGCCGGCGGACGACGCGAGCGGCGGCGCCTCGGGGAAGCGGGCGGACACGTCGACGAAGCGGCGCGTCTCGGCCGTCTTCAGGAAGCGCCCGACGACGCGCAGCGCCGTGTGCCCGCCCTGCTCCCAGTAGGCCGAGCGGAACGTCACGCGCGGGTCGTCGAAGCCGACCCACGCGCCGGCGACGACGTCCGGGCGCATCGCGAGGAACCAGCCGTCGGCGCCGTTCTGCGTCGTCCCCGTCTTGCCCGCCACGTCGCCGCGGACGCCGAAGGTGCCGCGCAGGCCGCGCCCCGTGCCGGAGTCCACGGCGCCGCGGAGCATGTCGACGAGCGTGAGCGCGACCGACGGCTCGAGCGCGCGCCGCGCCTCGGGCGCGAACCGGGCGAGTTCCTTGCCCTTTGCGTCCGTGATGTGTGTGATGAAGACGGGCGGGCGGTAGAGGCCGCCGTTGGCCATCGTCGCATACGCGCTCGCCATCTCGAGCAGCGTCACGTCCGATGTGCCAAGCGCGAGGCTGGGGACGGCATTGAGCGGGCTCTTCACGCCCATGCGCCGCGCCGTCCGCGCGGCGTCGCCCGGCCCGACGGCCTCGATGAGCTGCGCCGCGGCCGTGTTGACCGACTGCGCGAGGCCCGTCCGCAGCGTGACCTCGCGGCCCGCCACGACGGCGCCGTCGGCGTTGCGCGGGCGCCACACGACGCCGTCGTCGCCGACCATCTCGACGGGCTCGTTCGGCAGCACGTCGTCCGGCCGGAAGCCTTCTTCGAGGGCGCGGGCGTAGACGAACGGCTTGAAGGTGGAGCCCGGCTGCCGGCGCGCGCTCGCGACGTGGTCGAACGGCACGCGCCGCGAGTCGCGGCTGCCGACGTACGCCAGCACGCCGCCCGTCTTGGGGTCGATGGCGACGAAGCCGGCCTCGAGGCGCGTCTTGGCCGCGCGCAGGCGCTCGACGAACGGGCCGTCGGCGCGGAGGCTGTCGAGCGCGCGTTGCTCCGTCATCCCGCCCGCCGTGGCCGCCCTGAACTCCGGGCTTTCGCGCACGAACGTGTTGACGAGGTCGCGGTTCGTGCGCCAGAAGTGGCTGAACGGCGCCGGCCGCCGCCGCGCGGCGACGTCCGGCGCGGGCGTCGTGCCGAGGCGCGTCGTGCCCGCCCGCCCCCACTCGACATCCGCGACGGCCTGCAGCGCGTCGCCCGCCTCGACGACGGCGGCGATGCCTGCCTCCTGCATCCGCAGGTCCAGCGTCGTGTGCAGCGTCAGGCCGTCGCCGTAGAGGTTGAGGCCCTCTCGCTCGGCCCACGCCGCGGCCTGCTGCCGGACGGCCTCGACGAAGTGCGGCGCGCGGTTGCGCGGCTGCGCGAGGCGCTCGAACGTGATGCCGAGCGGCCGCTCGCCGAGCGCGAGGGCCCGGCCGGGCGTCATCTGGCCCGTCGCGACGAGGCTCGCCAGCACGGCGTCGCGCCGCCGCCGCGCCGCCTCGGGGTGCCGCACCGGGTTGTACGACGACGTGCCCTTGAGCATCCCGACGAGCAGGGTGGCCTGGAGCGTGTCGAGGCGCGCGGCCGGGACGCCGAAGTACGTCCGCGCCGCGCGGTCCACGCCGACGGCGTTGTAGAGGTACGGCACGGAGTTGAGGTACGCCTCGAGGATCTCGTCCTTGGAGTAGACGGACTCGATGGTCCACGCCGTGATGGCCTCCTTGACCTTTCGGACGAGCGAGCGGCTGCGGCCGATCTGCTCCGGGTAGAGGTTGCGCGCGAGCTGCTGCGTGAGCGTCGAGCCGCCCTGCGGCGTCCCGCCGATCGTGCTCAGCACGGCGCCGGCGGTGCGGCGGAGGTCGAGGCCGCCGTGGTCGTAGAAGCGCCGGTCCTCGGTCGCGAGCAGCGCCGTCACGAGGATGGGCGAGACATTGCGGAGCGGCGTCCACGTGCGGCCGGCACGGGCGAACTCGGCGATCGGCCGTCCGTCCGCGGCCAGGACGACGCTCGGGGCGAGGTCGCGGGCGTGGCGGATGCTCGTGCGGGACGGCGTGAACGGCCACACGGCGAGCCCGAGCAGCACGAGCGCGATGGCACCCAGCACGGCCGCGCCGAGGGCAGCCCACGCGGCGCCCACGCCCAGCGCGATGGCGCGCGCCCGTGGCGTCTCGGCCGTCTTCACCGAGGAGAAGCGCCGCGCGGCAGGCTGAAACAGCCGCACGGCGCCTCGGCCAGCGCCACGCACGCCGCGCGCAGCGCCGCGGACCGTACGGCGGGCGAGGCGCCGGCGGAGCGAGCGTTTTGGCGAAACGGGCGGAGGCGAGACGGCGGGCACGGGCGTCAGGAAGCGGACGGCGGACTACGGCGGTCCACCGAGCAGGATGCGCAAGATCGGGACGGCCGCGGCGCTCCCCCATCGGCGTAGGTTCGCACGACCACCACCTAACCGTCATGCGCCTCGCCGTCCTCATCGCCCGCGTCCTCGTGGGCCTGCTGCTGCTCGTGCTCGGGCTCAACGGGTTCTTCCACTACATCCCCGGGTCGGACGTCATTCCGCCCGGCCCGGCGGGCGCGTTCACCGAGGCGCTCGACGCCGGCCACATTACGCCGGTCGTCTCAGGCTTCCAGGCGCTCATCGGCGTGCTGCTGCTCGCCGGGCGCCTCGTGCCGCTCGCGCTCGTGATGCTCGTCCCGATCCTCGTCGGCATCGTGCTCTTCCACGTCTCGTTCGACCCGGTCTCGGGC
>JBBSQZ010000054.1:0-14443 GCA_038243565.1 Rhodothermales bacterium
GATCGGGTCCGTCACCAAGACGTTTACCGCGCTCGCGCTCGCCCGCGCCGTCGAGCGGGGCGGCGTGGCGCTCGAGACGCCTGTCCAGGCGCTTCTGCCCGACTCGATCCGGCTCGCGGTCGTCGGCCGGCCGATCACCCTGGTCGACCTCGCGACCCACACGGCGGGCCTTCCGCGCCTGCCCGTCCCGTTCGTGCCTGCCTCGTTCGTCGATCCGTACGCCGACTACACCGAGGACGACCTCATGGGTTTTGTCCAGACCGTCCGGCCCGACTCGGCGGGCGTGCGGGCGGTGTACTCCAACGTCGGCGTCGGGCTGCTCGCGTGGGCGCTTGCGCGGCACGAGCACGTGGGCGTCGAGGCGCTCCTCGACCGCGACGTCATCGCGCCGCTCGGGCTCACGACGACGTCGTTCTCCGGCGCCGTCGCGCCGCCGCACACGACGGCCGGCACGCCCATCGGCGCGTGGACGTGGACCGACGCCATCGCCGGCGCCGGCGCGCTCCGCTCCGACGCCGCCGATCTGCTGACGCTCGCCGAGGCCGTCTCCCAGCCGGAGCGCGCGCCGGCCCTCGCCGCCGCGCTGCGCCTCGTCACCGAGCCCCGGTTCGACGCGAGCCGCTACCGCCTCGGCCTCGTCTGGCACCTGTTGCCCGCCGCGGGCCCTGTCCGCCTCGCGTTCCACAACGGCGCGACGTTCGGCTCCGTCGCCTTCGTCGGCGTCGTGCCCAACGCCGACCTCGGGCTGGTGCTGCTCTCGAATGCTGGCGCCAGCGAGGCGCTGGACGGGCTCGCGTTCGCGCTCCTCGGCGTCCTCGTGCCACGCACGCCGTAGCCACGCACGCCGTAAACGGCAGCGGGCGCGCCTCCGGGTGGAGACGCGCCCGCAGGGCACCGTGCGAGACGGCGTCAGTTGCGCGTGCCGCCCATCGGCTGGGCGCCCGGCGCCGGCGCGTTCATCGTGCCGCGCATCATCTGGTCGCGGCGCATCTGGCGGAACTCGGAGTCGATCCGCGAGAGGTTCGGCGTGGCCATGCTGCGCGCGTTCTCGAAGCCGCTGCGGCCGGCGCCGCGGACCGAGAAGACCTCGTTGCGGTACATGTCGCGCTGGCGGCGCAGGCGGATGAGCTCCAGCGCACGCTCCGAGCGCGCGTTGCCCGTGGCCGTGTCGAAGCCGCGGCGCGCGTTGGTGATCTCGCGGTCATAGGCCGCAAGGCGGTCGTCGCCCATGCGGAAGTAGTCGTTCCGCGAGGCCATGTTCATGCGCGACATCCCGACGCTCGAGTTGAGGTCGTTGTAGCGCTGCATGACGCCCATGCGCTGTTCGGGTGTCGCGGTGGTGCCGAGCGCGTCGTAGTCCCGGCGGATCGCGTCGCGCTGCTGGCCGTAGCGCTGAGCGTCCGGGTTGGTGCCGAGCGAGCGGACGTCGCGGTCGAGGCGCGAGAACGAGCGGTCGTCGAGCGTCGGGTTGTCGAGCACGACGTCGTCCGCGTAGTCGTTCGGCGTGACCGTGTTGGCGCGGATGCCCGTCGGGTCGGGGCGGAGCTGGTCCGACACCTGGCTGGCGGGCTGCGAGGCATCGGCGCGCGGGTCGGCGGTCGAGGTAGCGGGCCGAGTCTGGGCGAGGGCCGGGGCCGCGGCGAGGAGTGCGGCGACGGCGAGAGCGGGAAGTTTCATGAGATGGAGTGGAAGAAGGGACCGGTTGAACCCACACCCTACCGCTCCCGGGTCCGCATGTCCGCCACATTCAGGATTTGCCCGACGCTCCGTTAAGGAATTTCCTCCTCGACCGGCCGCGTGATCCGGATGCGGTCCGGCGCCTCGGAGAGCGTCACGGGCGAGAGCTGGCCCTCGCTCGCCGCGACGATGACGGCGACGGTCGCGTCCGACGTGACGTTCGTGACCGTCCGGCACATGTCCAGCAGGCGGTCCACGCCGAGGATGAGCGCGACGCCCGCGGCCGGGACGCCGATCGACTCGAGGATGACGACGAGCATGATGACGCCGGCGCCCGGCACGGCGGCGGTCCCGATGGAGGCGAGGATGGCCGTGAGCACGATCACGCCCTGCGCGCCGAGCGTGAGGCCCATGCCGAGCGCCTGGGCGATGAAGACGGCGGCGACGGCCTGGTAGAGCGCCGTGCCGTCCATGTTGATCGTCGCGCCGAGCGGCAGCACGAAGCTCGAGACCTCCTCGGAGACGCCGAGCTTCTCCTCGCAGCGCTCCATCGTCACCGGCAGCGTCGCGCCCGACGACGACGTCGAGAAGGCGACGAGCTGGGCGGGGCCGATGCCGACGAAGAAGTCCCGGATGCCGACCGGCGTGAAGGCCTTGAGCATCACCGGGTACACGACGACCGTCTGGATGAGGAGCCCGATGAGGACGGCGGCGCTGTAGACGCCGAGGCCGCGGAGCAGGCCGAACGCCTCGGTGGGGTCGCTGCCGGCGACGGACGTGATGGTCGACGCGATGAGCGCGAACACGCCGAGCGGCGCCATCTTCATGATGAGGTCCACGAGGCGGATGACGACCTCGTTGAGGCTCTCGAAGAAGGCCAGCAGCGGGCGCGCCTTCTCGGCGGGCACCTGCACGAGGCCGATGCCGATCAGGATGGCCACGACGACGACCTGGAGCATGTTGCCGTTCGAGGACGCCGAGGCGAAGAAGTTGTCCGGCACCATGTCCACGAGGAACTGGAGCGGCCCGCGCGTCTCGACGGTGGCGCCAGCCGTCGCCGCTTTGTCCGTCGCGACGTCCGCGTAGCTCGCCATGAGCTGGTCGCGGAGGCCGGACGGGATGAAGTGGCCCGGCTGCATGACGTTCACCACGACGAGGCCGAGCACGACCGCGACGGCCGTCGTCGCGAGGTAGATGCCGATGGTCTTGCCGCCGATGCGCGACAGCTTGCGGAGGTCCGAGAGGCTCGCGACGCCGGTGATGAGGCTCGCGAGCACGAGCGGCACGGCGATGAGCTTGAGGCCGTTGATGAAGATGGTCCCGAAGGGGGCGACCCAGTTGGCGACGAGGGCCGCCTGCCCGCCGATGGCCGCGGCGATGCCGAACGCGACGCCGAGGACGAGTCCGAGGATGATCTGCCAGTGGGCGGTCCGATACCAGGGCATGTGGGCCGTGCGGGTGAGTCCGGAGGATACGGGAAGCGCTAGCGGCTCCGGTCGACGTACGGGTAGCGGCGGAACTGCCGCAGGACGCGGGGGTCGCGGGTCGTCTCGAAGGCCTCGCCGCAGACGGAGCACGTGAACGTGATCTGGCGCGGCTCGCCCGAGGCGCCGTTGAGGATCGCGAACCAGCCGCCGGCGCCGAACGACAGGGCGGCGCGGGCGGCGTGGTGGTAGCGGTCCACGCGGTGGGCGGCGCAGGCCGGGAGCGGCTCGGGCGTCGGCGCGCCGGGCGCCGGGTCGTCGGGAGTCACGGGCGCGGACGGAGTGGTGGGCCGGGGTGTACCCGCGCCGGCGCGCCGCGTTCGCGGATCAGGGCCGGCACGGGACAGACGCCTCCGGCCGGAAGCTCGTCCGCAGGATGTCGCAGCCCGACGGGACGATCTGGATCTCGAACGGGTACGCCGCGCCGACGAAGCCGAAGCCACCGCGGACGTTCGTGAGCGCCTCGGGGTCGGCGAGCACGTCCGGGTCGAAGACGCCGCCGGGCGGGCGCCAGTCCTCGCTCGCGATCTCGCCGCGGATCGTGATGAGCTGAAGGGCGAGGTCCCGGGCCTGGGCGCTCGGAAGCTGCTGCGTGCCCGCCAGCTGCACCAGTTCGTCGGCGACCGCGAGGTCCAGCACGATCTCCCAGCCGAACTCGACCGGCCCGATCGAGCCGTCCACGGTGCGCAGGACCGTCGTGCCGCTGCCCGTCGACGTCGCGAGGCGGTACTCCACCGTGACGCGGTTGAGCTGCGGCGCGTCCGGCATCAGGAACGCGTACTGGAGGTTGCCCGTCGGGCTGACCAGACGGCGCAGCGGCTCCACCCGCGGCGGCACCGCGACCAGCGCTGAGACCTCGCCGCCCTCATCGCGGCGCACCACGACGCGCTGGCGGGTGCCGAAGCCCGGCCGCGTCGCCGCCGAGTAGACGTGCCCGCGCTGCCCGCGCGGGAACGTCACGAGGCTGTCGCGCCACGGCGTCTCGGCGCCCGTCGCGAGGTCGATCGAGACGACCGAGATCGGCAGGACCACGTCCTCGTCGAGCCCGATCGTGTCGCGGACGGGCACCACGCGGATGGCCTGCGTGTCCGCGGTCGGGTCGAGGGCGCCGTAGAGCGTGTACGTCCCGCGCAGCGATTCCGGCGTCTCGATGGCATCGTCGCAGCCGGCGAGCAGGGCGAGGAGGAGGGCGGCGAGCGGAAGGCAGAGGGCCGAGCGCGTTGGGATGTGCATCGTGGTAAAGCGTTTCTGGGAATGCGTACGCCCTCCGCCTTCTGCCCTCCCGTCCCTGCGCGAGCAGAACGGACGAGGCGTCGCTGGGTCACGGCGCCCCGTCACCGCGTGTCGAGGCGGAGGCCGATCGTCGGCACGATGGGCAGCTGGTCCACGCGGCGCAGCGTAAAGATGTCGTACGCGAAGAGGTTGGCGCGGTCGTAGGCGTTGAGCAGGCCCGCCTGGACCGTCAGCCGGCCGATCGACAGCGGGAAGATGCGCTCGACGGTCACGTCGAGGCGGTGGTAGTTCGGCAGGAGCGAGTTGAACGGGCGCTCGTAGAGGACGCGCGGCGTGCCGGGGTCGGTGTAGACGTTCGGCGTGCCGTTGAGAAACAGGAACTGGTCGAAGCCGAGCGCGCGGCTGTACGGCAGGCCCGAGCCGTACTGGAAGCGCGCCGCGAGCGTGAAGCCGAAGGCCGGGACGCTCGCGAGGACGGTCGCCTGGTGGCGGCGGTCGTGGCCGGGGCGGTAGCGGAAGCGCGGGTCGCCGTAGCGGACCTCGTTGGCCGCCGTGACGGTCTCGTACTCGACCGACGACAGGCCGTAGTTGAGCTGCAGCACGGCGCCGCGGCGGCGCACCTCGGCGCGGAGGTCCAGGCCGTGCGCGCTGCCCGAGGCCGAGATGAGGTTCGTCGTGAGCCGCGGGATCGACGTGAACTCGGCGACCGAGAGGTCGTCCAGCGACTTGGTGAAGCCCTCGACGGAGAACTCGCCCCAGTCGCCAGCGCGGAAGCGGTAGCCGCCGATGAGGTGCGTCGCGCGCGGCGTGAGCACGTCCGGCGCGAGCGTGTAGGCCGTGAAGACGGAGGTCGCGTCGCGGCGGTCGCTCACGCCGACGACGGCCTGGTTGTAGATGCCGGCGGCGAGGCTGAGGCGGTGCGGGCCGACCTCGAGCGCCGCGCGCAGGCGCGGCTCGATGAAGGCCTGGCCCTGCTTGGGGAGCGTCGTCAGGCGGACGCCCGGCGACACGCGCAGGCCGCCGAGCGTGATCTCGGGCTGGACGTAGAGGCCCGCCTCGGCGAACGTGATGCCGTCGGTCTGGATGTTCTGGAACTGCCCGCCGAGCTGGGACCCCAGCGAGTTCGTGTAGAGGAAGCCGCCCGCCTTGAGCTCCGCGCGCCGGAAGATGTACGTCAGGTCGAAGGTGCCGTCGACGCGGCGGCGGCCGGAGCGGCGGATCAGGGCGGGGTCGTCGGAGCCGCGCGGGCCGAGCTCGGTGTTGAGGTTCGCGAAGGAGATCTGGACCGTGGCCAGCAGCGGCACGTCCGCCGGCAGCAGGATGTAGCGGGCGCCGATGCCCGTATTCTGGTACCGCACCTCGTCCGGCCGGGCCGCGGCCGTCGCCGAGGCGTCCGGGTCGCCGATGCCACCGCGGTCCCACGTGTGCAGCGCCGTCACCGAGAGGCGGCTCTTGCCCGAGGCGGTGAAGTAGAGCTTGCCGAAGAGGTCGCCGAAGTCGAACGGGAGCGGCGCCGAGACGTAGCGCGCCGCGATCTGGTCCACGGTCGAGATGCGCGCCGAGGCGAGGAACGACATCCGGTCGCGCCAGAGCGGCCCCTCGACGCTCGCGCCGGCGACGAACGGCGCGACGCTCGCCGAGGCTGCTACGCGGCGCAGGTTGCCCGTGCGGGCCGTCACGTCGAGGACGGACGAGATCTGGCCGCCGTAGGCCGCGTCGTAGCCGCCGGCGTAGAGGTCGGCCGTCTGCACCAGGTCGCCGGGGAACGCCGAGTAGAAGCCGAGGACGTGGAACGGCTGGAAGACGGGGATGCCGTCGAGGAAGACGAGGTTCTGCGTCGGCTCGCCGCCGCGGATGAACAGCTGCCCGCCGCGGTCGCCGCTCGTCACGACGCCGGACAGCGAGACGATGTAGTTGGCGAGGTCGCCGGCGACGTCGGGCGAGGGGATGCGGCGGATGTCCTCGGGGCTGATGCGCTGGAAGCCGGCGTCGACGTCGGCCGACGACCGGCCGCCCGCGCCCTCGACGACGGCCTCGCCGATCGACGCCGGCTCGAGCGCCACGTCGTACGTCCGCACGCCGGTCGAGAGCACGAGCGTGTCGACGCGCACGGCGTAGCCCGCCGCGGCGACGCGCACGGCCACGCGCTGCGGCGTGATCCCAACGATGCCGTAGAAGCCGTCGACGTCGGTCTGCGTGCCGCGGAGGTCGCCGTCGCGGAGCGGCATCACCGCGACCGTCGCGCCGATGAGCGGCTGCCCGTCCGAGGCGTCCGAGACGAAGCCGCGCAGCGTCGCGGGCTGCGCCGCGGCGGGGCGCGCGGCGAGGAGAGCGCACGCGGCGAGCGCGCCGAGGACGAGGAGCGAACGGGCCATCACGGTGGGTCGGGCGAGCCGGAAGCTAGCGGCGCCTCCGGCGCCCGGGCGGGGCATTGTCGGATGCCCTGCTGCCCGGCCGCCGCGCCGTCCCGTAGCTTCCTCCGCGCCCGCCTCGGGGCGCCCGCGCCCCGCCTCCCGATGCCGATTGCTCCCGCCCGCCTCGCGCCGCGACTCGCCCTGATCCTCGCCGCCGCGACGCTCGCCACCGCCTCGCTCGCCGCCTGCGATGGCGGCGCATCGGCGGACGAGGATGTCTCCGGCGACCTCGTCAGCCAGTTCGAGGCCCGGGCCGCGCTCGCGCCGCTCGCCGACGCGCTCCGACTCGCCCGCGTCGCGCAGCAGCTCGACGGCGGGCCGTTCACCGTCTTCGCCCCGACCGAGGCCGCGCTCCGCTACATCGGCACCGACTTCCGCCCGGTCCTCTTCGCCGACGAGCAGCGCCAGACGCTCGCGCGCGTGCTCCGGCACCACGTCGTCGCCGGGCGCGTCGCCCCCGAGGACCTCACCGACGGCGCCACCTTCACCGCCCTCGACGGTGCCACGCTGACCATCCGGCGCATCGGGCCCGTCGTGACCGTCAACGGCGTCACGGTGGACGTCTCGCGGCCGCTCGAGGCCGACAACGGCATCGCCTACCCGGTCGCCGACGTGCTCCTCGACGGCATTGAGGCCGACGAGCGCGTCCGCCTCTCGCCCAGCCTCTCGGTCCTCGCGCGCGGCCTTCGCGCGCTGCCCGTCGCCGAGCTCACCGCGCTGCCGCGCGTGACGGTCCTCGCGCCTATCAACGACGGGTTCACCGCGCTCGGGCTGGCGTCGCTGAACCTGCTCCAGGAGGGCGCCAACCGCGACGTCTTCGGGCGCCTGCTGCGCTCGCTCGTGCTGCCCGGCGACGTGGACCTCAGGACACGCGTCGGCCAGACGGTGACGACGGTCGCCGGCGACGTGCTGGCCGTCACGCAGGACGCCGACGGCGTGCTCTCGGTCGACGGCGTCCGCGTGCTCCACGCCGAGGCGACGGCCGACGGGCGCTTCTACGTCCTCGCCTCGCCCGTCTTCTCGGGCCTCACGGTGTCGGAGCGGCTGCGCGTCACCGCAGACTTCGGGCAGTTCCTCGCGGACACGCCACTCGTGCCGGGCCTGCCGGAGCTGCTCGCGGACCGCAGCCAGCAGGTGACGGTGTTCGGGCCACGCAACGCGCTCTACGAGGCCCGCAGCGCCAACACGCGGGCGACGCTCCGCGCGCCGGCGCAGGCGGCGCTGCTGCGCCGTGCGACGGGCGTCCACGTCGTCCGCGGCCGGTACGCGCCCGAGGACCTCACGAACGGCCTCCAGATGACGGCGCTCGACGGGACCGTGCTCACCGTCCGGCGCAGCAACGACGCCATCGCGCTCGACGGCGCGCCGATCGGGAACCCGCAGCGCCTCGCCAACGGGATCCTCTACCGCGCAGACCTCTTCGTTCAGCCGGACGTGGACCTGCTCGACTCGATCCTACTCGCCGGCTTCGCCACGTTCTTCAAGACGGTTCGCTCGGCCGGCGTCGAGACCGAGTTCCGTGCCCGCGCGCATACGGCGTGGGTCGTGGAGGACGGCCGCATCGCGCCGCTCACCAGCCGGCCCGACAGCGAAATCCGAACGATCCTCAGGCGGACGGCGACACAGGATCTCCTCCTGTCGTTCCTAGGCTCTCTCCCGCTCACGTTCGAGGCGCTCGACGGGACCGAGCGCACGATCAACGAGACCATTTGCCCGCCCGGAACGTGCCTGCCCTACACGTTCGAGCCGAACGACGAGCAGATCCCGCAATTCTCGGTCGGCCAGCAGACGCAGGACAGGACGGGCGTCTGGTACCCGCTGAGCCAGCCCGAGTTCAGGCTCAGCCTCGACAGCCAGGGCGCACCCGCGCCGCACTGAGGCGCTCGAGACCGGCCGCAAGCACCTCGGCGAGCCACCGCTCGTAGGGCACGCCGGCGAGCTCGGCGAGGACGGCGAACGTCCCGTCGGGCGCGAACGTCGGCAGCGCGTTGACCTCGAGAAACCAGACGCGGCCCGCCCGGTCGATGCGGACGTCCGAGCGGGACACGTCGCGGAGGCCCAGCGCGCGGTGCGCCGCCACGGCGACGCGCGCCGCCTCGGCCTCCGCGTCGGGCGCGAGCACGCCCGGCACGCGGTAGACGAGCGGCGCCTCGGGGCGCTCCCAGCGCTCGAGCGCGTGCAGGCCGATGCCCGTCGCGGCTTCGGTGGCGCGGAGCAGGACGGGCAGCGCGCGCGCCTCGTCGCCCGTCCCGACGACGCCGACCGTCGCCTCGGCGCCGTCGATGAACGCCTCGGCGAGGAGGTCCTGCCGGTAGAGCGCGTGCTGCCGCGCCGCCTCGGCGCGCAGGGCGTCCGGCGTCTCGACGCGGCTCGTCGGTGCGATGCCGCGCGCGGTCCCCTCGTAGCGCGGCTTGACGAACAGCGGGACGCCGAGCGCCGCGGCCGCGGCGAGGTCCTCGGGGTGATCCGGCCGGAGGACGGCGTGCGGCGGCGTGAGCACGCCCGCTGCGGCGACGGCGACTTTGGTGAGGCTCTTGTCCAGCGAGACGCTGAGCGCGAGCGCGTCGGAGAAGAGGGCGGGCACGCCGGCGAGCTCGAGCAGGACCGGCGCGTGCGCCTCGCGGTTGCGCGTCCCGCCCTCGCCGATGCCGATCCCCTCGGCGATGGACAGCGCGGCGTCGAGCGCGAGCGGCGGCCGGGTGATCGGCCCGGCCCGCATCGCGGCGAAGAGCGCGGCCGTGTTGCCGACGCGGACGGGCATGTGGCCGAGCAGGTGCAGGGCAGATTCGAGCGCCGCGACGGTCTCCTCGGGCTCGAACTCGGCGTCCCAGTCGTCCGGCGCGCCGGGTGGCCGCGGCGTGTCGCCGAAGCGGTCGAAAATGAGCCCGACCCTCATCGGCGCTCGAGGTCGGCGTCGGTCAGGCCTGCCGCCTTCATGAGGTGCCGCTGCAACCCAGATTTGAGATCGGCTGAGCCGTGAACCGGCACAGACAGGCGCACCGCCACTCCGTCACGCACGTAGATGTGGTGGCTTCCAGAGACGCGCGCCAGCCGCCAGCCGTGCCGTTCGAGAAGGCGTGCGAACGCTTTTCCGGAGAGCGTCTTCACCGTCAGACGGCGAACTCGACGATCCGGGCCCCCTCCTCGAGGTCCTCCTCCGGCAGGTCCACGCTCAGGCAACCCTCGACCGCCTCGACGAGGTTTTGCTTCAGCTTATCGACCGTCTCGGCCTGCGTTGCGCAGCCGGGGATGGACGGCACCTCAGCCCAGAAGCCGCCTTCAGGCGCGCGGTGGACGATTGCTTTGAGCGTCATCGGAGTCAGTTCTAGTGGTCGAGACAACCTACGGCAGCGGGTCGAGACACGCTCGCGCCCGACCCTCACGCGTGGCCGCGGCCGCGCGGTGCGGCATCGCGCGCATCGTCCGCCGCGTCCGGTTCGAGCGCCTCGAAGGCGTCGCGGAGCGGGGCGTCGGGCAGCGGGGCAGCGTCGGGCGCGCGCTCGGAAAGGATGCCGGCGAGTTCGTCGGCGAGCGTGTCGAGGGCGGCGAGGCGGCGGCCGCGCCAGCGGCGGTCGAACCCGGTGATGGTCGGGGCGGCGACGGCGAACGTCGCGGCGAAGGCGGCGAGCGCGCCGAGGATGACGAGCGGCGGCCCGGCGCCGGCCGCGGTCCCGAGCGCGATGGCCGTGATGACGGCCACGATGAGCGCGAGGAGGCCGCCGTAGGCTTGCCCCTCGGATTTAGGCTTGGCCAGCCCGACGACCTGCGTGACCCGCACGCGCGTCCGGTCGCCGCGCGGGCTGAGCGTCGCCGTCGTCTGGATGCCGAGCGAGTCCACGCTCGCCCACTCATACGCGCGGCCGACCTGCTGCACGCTCCCACCGGGCTCCCCGCCGAGCAGCGCCGCGCCGGACTGCCCGATGCGCTCGCGGAGCAGCGCCACGGCGTCCTCCCACGCCTCCTCCGTCAGCGGCGCACCGACCCAGCACTCGGCGATGACGGTCGTGTCGGTCTGCGACAATCGCCGGGCGATCCCGCCGCGGTCCAGCTCAGCGGCCGCTGCGCGGAGATCGGCCGGGTCGAGGCCGGCGTCGGCGCCGAGGCGCTCGATCTCGTCCAGCGTCAGGCCGACGCGATCGGACGTGCGGGCGGTGGCGGTCTGCCGCTCGGCAGCGCGCGCGATGATGTCGGCGACTTCTTGCTCGGAGTACGTGCGCATCAGGACCGGGTGCGGTGGGTCGGGTCGGGCGTGTCAAGATCGTCGTCGCGGTCGTCGTCGAGCAGACGCTGGTCGATGCGGCCGGCGGGCGCCTCACGCGACTCAGGCGCGGCATCTCGCGCGGCGTCCGGCGCGAGTTCCGCGGCGCGGTCGGTGAGGGTGGCCATCTGCGCGGCGCGCGTCTCGGCCCAGCGCTTCTGCCCGGACCACGACGTGCCGAGCAGCACGGCGCCGATGGCCGCGAAGATCACCGCGACGCCCCACGGGAAGCCCTCCCCTGCCGAGAGCGCCGTGACGAGGATGACCAGCGCAGCAATGATCTGCGTGATGCCGACGATGGCGAGCCCCTGCGTGCGCTGCGTCTTGTCCGTGCGAAGGGTGAGGCGGCTGCCGTCGCCGTCGGGCTCGAACGTCATCCGGAGGTTGCCGTTGCGCCACGTGTGCGCTTCGCCCGGCCCGCCCGTCCGGCCGGTCGCGTCGAACGTCCGGCGGGCGTCGGCGACGAGGCGCTGCCAGAGCGCGTCGCTGGGCGGCTCGAGGAGGCGCACGCTGCGGCGGACGGACGTCGGGACGGGCCCGAACTTTCCCGTCGACGCCTCGGGCGCGCCGAGGCGGACCTGCCGGGCGGCAGCCTCGACGAAGGCCCGCGGGATGCCCGACGCCTCGCCGACCTCGGCCATCTCGTCCATGGTGAGGCCGTCCGGCGCGCGGCGCTGCGCGCGCGCGACCTCCGCCGCGGCGCGCTCGAACACGGCGCGGATCTCGTCCTCGGAGAAGCGGTCGTCGGGCGTCATCGCGTGCGCGTGCGAGAGGTTGGCCGCGGCTCGGCGTCCGGTACATCGTCCAGCACGGTGAGGTCGAGGCGCCGCGTCTGGACGGGTGCGTCGTCGGCGAGGTTGCGTGCCTCAGCCGCCGGGGGATCGAGGCGCGCGATGAGGTTGATGCGGTCCAGCGCCGCCTCGAAGCGCTCGGCGTGCGCCCGCGCCCCGCGCGCGGGCTTCTTCCTCGGAGAACGTGCGCATCGCGGCGCCTCGGTCGGTGAACGGCCTGCAAACTACCGCGCGGCGCGGCTGGTGCCGGGCACCGTGCGCGCCCGCAGAACGTAGGCCGACTACAACTCCCGACCTGCATATGCCCGAGATCGACCTCGACGACGTCCAGCGCCCGCTCCTCGTCCGCGCCCTCACCCCCGACGACTTCGACGCCGTGGTCCGGCTCCAGCAGAGCGGCTTCCCCGGCATGCGGCCGTGGACGCGCGGTGAGTTCGAGGCGCACCTCGCGGCCTTCCCCGAGGGCCAGATCGGCGTCGAGATCGAGGGCGCGCTCGTCGCCTCGTCGTCCAGCCTCGTCCTGGACCTCGACGAGTTCGCCGGCAGGCACTCCTACGCCCGCATCTCGGGCGACGGCACGCTGAGCACGCACGACCCCGACGGGGACACGCTCTACGGCATCGAGGTCGTCGTGGACCCCGCCTTCCGCGGGATGCGCCTCGGGCGGCGGATCTACGACGCACGCAAGACGCTCGCGCGGGCCCTCAACCTGCGGCGGATGCTCATCGGCGGCCGCCTGCCCGGCTTCGACGCCGCGGCGGCGGCCGAGCCGGACCTGACCGTCCAGCAGTACGTCGAGCGCATCCTGGACCGCCAGGTCCTCGAGCCGGTGCTGACGTTCCAGCTCGCCAACGGCTTCACCATCAAGCGCATCATCACCGGCTACCTGCCGGACGACACCGCGAGCCGCGGCTACGCCGTCCTGATGGAGTGGGTCAACCTGCGCTACACGCCGGACCCCAACGAGCAGGCGCGCAGCACCTTCCCCGTCCGCGTCTGCGCCGTGCAGTACCCGATGCGCAAGATCGCGGGCTTCGACGACTTCGCGCAGCAGGTGACCTTCTTCGTCGACGCCGCCGCCGGTTACAAGGCCGATTTCGTCCTCTTCCCCGAGATCCTGACGCTCCAGCTGCTGTCGTACCTGCCGCACCGCGAGCCCGGCCAGGCCGTCCGGCAGCTCGCCGACCTCACGGGCGAGGTCATCGACCTCTTCCAGGGCCTCGCCATCAAGTACGACGTCAACGTGATCGCGGGGAGTCACTACGCCGAGGAGGACGGGCACCTCGTCAACGTGTCGTACCTCTGCCGCCGCGACGGCTCGGTCGAGCGCCAGCTGAAGCTGCACATCACGCCGAACGAGCGCCGCTGGTGGGGCGTCCGCCCGGGCAACGCGGTCCACGTGTTCGACACGGACCGCGGCAAGGTGGCGATCGCGATCTGCTACGACGTCGAGTTCCCCGAGGTCGCGCGCATCGCGGCGATGAAGGGCGCCCAGATCCTGTTCGTGCCGTTCTGCACGGACAACCGGCAGGGCTACCTCCGCGTGCGCCTCTGCGCGCAGGCGCGGGCCATCGAGAACCAGATGTTCGTCGTCACGGCCGGCGTGACGGGGCTCATCCCGAGCGTCGAGAACATGGACATCAACTACGCGCAGTCCGCCGTCTTCACGCCCTCGGACTTCCCGTTCGCCCGCGACGGCGTGGCCGCGGAGTGCGAGCCGAACCTCGAGGCGCTCGTCGTGGCGGACCTCGACCTCGAGCTGCTGCGCCAGAACCGCCTCACCGGCACCGTCCGCCCGTGGCGCGACCGCCGCTCGGACCTCTACGAGGTCCTCGACCACTCCGCGCCGACGGTCTCGCACGAGGCGCCGTCGGGCGACGGCTACGACGAGCCCGTCCGCCCCGCCGAGGCGCCCGGCGGGCCTGTCACGGGCGGGTGAGAAGGCAAATGCGGTTTAAGGTTTAACGTTTAAGGTTGAATGCGAGTAGGACAAACGTTAAACCTTAAACATTAAACCGCATTTTCCGACTTTCCGCACGGCCGCCGGGGAGCCGCGCCCCGGCGCCGGCGGTATCGTCCGGCAGAACCCGCCGCGCCTCGATGGACACGCCCGCCCCCTCCAACTTCCTCCGCGACATCGTCGCCCGCGACGTCGACGCCGGCACCTATGGCGGGCGCGTCGCGACGCGCTTCCCGCCGGAGCCGAACGGCTACCCGCACCTCGGGCATGCCAAGACGATCTGCCTCAACTTCGGCCTCGCCCGCGACTTCGGCGGCACCTGCGTGCTCCGCTACGACGACACCAACCCCGAGACGGAGAGCGCCGAGTACGTCGCGGCGCTCGAGGACGCCGTGCGGTGGCTGGGCTTCGAACCGTCCGAGATCCGCTTCACGTCGGACTACTTCGAGCAGCTCTACGCGTGGGCCGTCGGCCTCATCGAGAAGGGGCTGGCGTTCGTCGACGAGGAGACGGAGGACGAGATCCGCGCGCGCCGCGGGACCGTCACCGAGGCCGGCACGCCGAGCCCGTTCCGGGACCGGCCGGTCGCCGAAAACCTGCGCCTGTTCGAGGAGATGCGCCGCGGC
>JBBSQZ010000055.1:0-14321 GCA_038243565.1 Rhodothermales bacterium
CGAACGCGGAGGATGCCGCGCGGGCGTGGATCGAGACGGCGCTCGCCCTCGGCCGCGACGTCCCGCCCTCGCGCCGCTCGACGCTCGCCTGATGTGCCCATGCGCGCCGCGAGGTCCATTCGGGGCACTCGGCCAAACGGGCCCTCGGCCACCCTCGATGGACTTTGGGTGAAGGCGAACCTGACAGGAATCCCCTTACGTTGAGTTGCACGATCCGAGCACGATACCCGCTCGGGTGCCCGGCGATCCTCGCCGGGAGGCTGATCACCCAACCGCGGCTCACCCCCGCACACAGCCATGAACAAGATTGCACTGCTGGCCCTCGCGCTGGCTCTCCCCCTCTCCGCCTGCAACACCGAGTCGCAGGGCGAGGAGGCAGCCGAGGCCGGCGCCAACGTCCTCGAGGCCAAGGCGGACTCCGTCGAGGACGTCACGGACGAGGGCTCGGACGCCCGCGAGCAGATGGGCGAGATGCAGGCCGACTCGCTCCGCAACGCGGCCGACGCGATGGAGAACGCCGGCGAGGCTACGGACCCGGCCGGCAACATGAACACGACCGAGGACGCCCCGGGCCAGTAACCTGCCCCGACGTCCGCCTGCGGGGCGGCTCTCTTCGGAGGGCCGCCCCGCTTCCGTTTCAGGCGTCGCTGGCGAGCGCGGCGAGCGCGGCGGCGCGGCGGCGCATCGCCTCGTCGGCCGCGAGGAAGCGGGCAGGCGCTGCGCGGACGCGGCAGTCTACGAGCGGGCACCGCTCGCACGTGAGGCTCACGTCCACGAGCGGCAGCGCGGGGTCGTCCCAGAAGCGGATGCGGCGGCGGGTGGCGCGCGTCCGCAGGAGGCCGAGCGAGACGGCCGAGTGGGTGCCGGGCTGGAGCGAGAGCGGGCGGGCGACCGAGACGACGAAGAACTCGGCGTTCTCGGCGAGGAAGTGCTGGCGCTGGGCGGCCACGACGAGGCCGCCGGCGGCCTCGCCGCGCCCGGCGGCGCGCGCCTCGCGGCGGTCGAGCTCGCGGAGGGCCGTGGAGGACGGCCAGCGCCGGCAGTAGTGCTCGTCGTCCGAGACGCCGTGCGGGACGGGCACGCGGCTGAGGTTGAACGACTTGGTCAGCGCGAGGTCGTCGCGGCCGGCGGGGCGGTGGAAGCGCAGGAAGAACAGCTCGTCTAGGCCGAGCGCCTCGGGCACGCGCTGCGTGAAGCGCGTGAAGAGCGTCTCGGGCGTCGAGCGCGTACGCGCGAGCAGGTCCACGAGCCCGGCCGGGTCCCACGTCTCCGAGTCGGCGAGGCGCACGAGCGCGGCGTCGACGACGGCGGCGGGCAGCAGGAGCGCGCCGGCGACGTACGAGCCGCGGAAGTTGTCCAGCACCTGCTCGAAGCGGTCGACCTGGATCCACGACGACGTCAGCGGGCGGTTCGCGGCGCCGATCTCGCGGAAGCCAAGCTCGCGGGCGTAGACGAACGCGAGTTGCTCCTCGAGCAAGCGGCCGTTGACGTAGAGCGTCGGCCGCTCGCCGGGCACGAGCACGCTCCGCAGCGACGACAGCTCGGCGTGAGCGGGCAGCGTCTCGGTGTCGATGGCATAGCCGGCGTCCGCCTCGAGCGCGGCGCGGAGGGCGTCGGCGGTCGGCGACGGGCCGAGGCGCAGGCGCGCGCGGAGGCGCTCGGCGGCGGCCTCGAGGTCTGGGAAGCGGTTGGCGTGCATCTGCTGGTACGCCCGCAGCGCCGCCATCAGCACGTCCTCGACGCGCCCGTCGTAGGCCCGCCCGAGGTCCGAGAGGGCGCGGACGAGCGCCTCGCCGCGGTCCGCCATCCCGGCCAGCAGGTTCACGACGCTCTCCGGCTCGACGCCGAAGAGGCCGAACGGGAAGGCCTTGAGGAACGGGCTCTCGATGGCGTCCTTGACGGCGTCCAGCCCGCGGTCCACGCGCAGCGACACGAGGTCGTCGTAGGGCACGGCGAGCGCGAACGCGAGGTCGACGAGCTTGTCGGCGCGCGGGTACTTCTTGCCCTGCTCGATCTCCGAGAGGTACGACACCGAGAGGCCGGCCTTCTTGGCGACGTCCTTCAGGCCGAGGCCCTTGCCCTGCCGCAGCGCGCGCAGCTTGACGCCGAGGATCAGCCGGAGACGGTCGGGCACGGGCACGCAGGTAGTTGCCCGAAGCTATCGCCGCCGGCTACAGCGCGAGCAGCAGCGCGAGGCCGATCGGGACGAGCACGGCCGCGCCGATCGCGACGAGTATCCCGACCTGCGGCCACGCGATGCCGGAGAAGAAGGACGGGCCGTCAGCGTATGGGACGTCGTCGGGGCGGTCGGGAAGCGAAGGAGTCATCGGGGGGAGGTGGTCGAGCAGAATACTTGTCGCGACGAATGTCGTCCCTGCACGGAAGGCCGTGCGGTGGGTTGCGGCCGGTATCGTCAAGAACCCGCCCGCTCCGTATGGGCTTCGCGTGCAAAATGCGAGCCGCAGCCGGGGCACCACACGTCACGCCCGGCGTAAACCCATTCCCTCCCCTCGCCACGCATGTCTGCTCACACCCGTCTCATCGTCAACCCGAAGGCCGGAAGCGTGGAGGACGCGGACCTGTCCATCGCGCACGACGCGCCGGGCATCGAGATCGTGGAGGTCGAGACGGAGGACGAGACGCGCGACGCGGCGACGGCCGCGGCACGAGACGGCATCCGGACGGTCGTCGCGGCGGGCGGCGACGGGACGCTGCACCTCGTCGTGAACGGCCTGATGGCGGTCGGCGACAGCGCCGGCGAGCGGCCCGACCTCGGCCTGCTCCCGCTCGGCACGGGCAACGACTTCGCGCGCACGCTCGGCCTGCCGCTCGGCGACGTCGCCGGCTGCCTGACGTGCCTGCCGGACGGCCCGCGCCGCGCGCTCGACCTCATCCACTACGCCCACGAGGGCCGCTCGGGCTACGCCATCAACGTCTGCGCCGGCGGCTTCTCGGGGACGGTCGGCGAGACGCTCACGCCCGAGTTCAAGGCCTCGTGGGGGCCGCTCGCCTACCTCGTCGGCGCGGCGAAGCTTCTGCCGGACCTCACGGACTACCACACCGTGATCGCGTGGGACGACGGCCCGGCGGAGCGCATCGACGCGTTCAACATCGTCGTGGCGAACGGGCGGACGGCCGCGGGCGGGCAGCCCGTCGCGCCGCGCGCGAACCCCGAGGACGGCCTCCTCGACGTCGTGGTCGTGCGGGCCGGCAGCGCGCTGGACATCGCGCGCCTCACCGCGCTCGTCCTCGCCGGCGACTACATCACGGACGACGCGATCGTGTTCAACCAGGTCCGCTCGGTCCGCATCGAGTCCACGCCCGGCATGTGGTTCAACGTCGACGGCGAGCTGCGGACGAACGTGCCGATCGCGTTCGAGGTCGTCCCGGGCGCGCTCAACGTCATCGTCGGGCCGGACTACACGGCCGATGCACCCGGCGCGGGCGACCCGTCGTAGCCTTGTCCTGCACCTTCTTTCCTCTGCGATGTCCCGCTCCGCTGCGCGTCCGCCGATGACCGAAGACGAGGCCCGGAGACGGGTCGCGAAGGAGAAGAAGTTCTACGCCGGGCTGGCGACGTACGTCGTGACGATCGCTGGCCTCGCGGCCGTCAACCTGCTCACCTCGCCGGAGTACCTCTGGTTCTTGTGGGCCGCGTTCGGCTGGGGCCTCGGCATCGCGGGCGAGGCGGTGAAGCTGTTCGGCCTGCCCGGCATGTCCGGCTGGGAGGAGCGCCGCCTGGACGAGTTGGCCGGCCGCGGCGTTTCCGAAGCCCGCCTGCGGCAGGTCCTCGACGAGACGCTGGACGAGCGCGCAGTCCCGACCGGCGCGCCGCAGTCCGCGGACCGCCTGCAGCGGCGCATCGAGCACCTCGAGGCCATCGTGACGAGCCGCGACTGGGACGACGCGGCCTCGCTCCCGCCCGAGGCGCCGCCGCTCGCCGGCACGTTCGAGTCGCTCGGCGACGAGACGCCGGCCGAGCAGGCCGCCCGCATCGCGCGCCGCGTGCGGTAGCGGCGGGCGCGCTCGGCTTCTCGAGCAGGGCCGGATCAGGGCGCGAGGCGGACGGGCTGCCACGCGCCGTCTGCGCCGCGACGGTACCGGAACCGGTCGTGCAGGCGGCTCGGGCGGCCCTGCCAGAACTCGATGGCGTGCGGCATGACGCGGTAGCCGCCCCAGAAGCCCGGCCGCTGGATCTCGCCGTCGCCGAAGCGGGCCGTCGCCTCGGCGAGGCGCGCGTCGAGGACGTCGCGGTCCGGGATCTCGGCGCTCTGCGGGCTCGCCCACGCGCCGAGGCGGCTGCCGCGCGGGCGGCTCGCGTAGTACGCGTCCGCCTCGTCCGCCGCGACGCGCTCGACGCGGCCCTCGACCCGGACCTGCCGTTCGAGCGGCGGCCACCAGAAGACGAGCGCCGCGCGCGGCTGCGCGTCGAGCTCGCGGCCCTTGCGGCTGTCGTGGTTGGTGTAGAAGGCGAAGCCGCGCGCGTCGGCGCCCTTCAGGAGGACGATGCGCGCCGAGGGCTGGCCGTCGTCGGAGACCGTCGCGAGCGTCATCGCGTTGGGCTCGGCCGTGCCCGAGGCCTGCGCGTCGGCGAACCACGCCTGGAAGAGGTCGAGCGGGTCGGCAGGGAGGTCGGCGCGGTCGAGGGCGCCGCGCTCGTAGCTCTGGCGGAGGTCGGGCAGGTCGGGCATCGGAACGGAAGGCGCGCAGGGCTGTCTAGACGCGCCCACCCCGCCCCGGTTCGCCATGCGTCTGCCCGCCGTCGTCACGTCTCTTACGTCCTCGGATCCGCACCTGCGCGCGTGGGCGCGCCTCGCGCCGGCGGGCCTCGTCGCCGTCGGCTTCGGCGCGAGCCTCATCGGCGAGGCGACGCTGCGGAAGGGCCGCGGCGAGGCGTTCGTGGGCTACGGCACGGCCGCGCTCGTCGTGTTCAACGCCGGGCTGTGCCTCTTCGGCGAGGCCGTCCGCCACCGCGTGCTGGCGGACGTCGAGGCGGACGCTGGATGACCGGTTGCGACGGGGGCGGGCGTTAGGTTTTGGTCTTCACCACGCCCCGCCCGATGAACGCCGACCTCCTGCTGGCCCACTTCCGCACCGCCGTCTCAGTCCCCGGCTCCATCCCCGGCACGTTCGTGCTCGGCGACGCCGACCGGCCGTCGCTCGAGACGCTCAACTCATGGCTCGCCGAGGCGGCCGAGACAGACGACGAGCGCGAGGCCGTCGAGGAGTTCGGGTTCAACCCGCTCGACCTCGATCTGGAGATGCACACGCTGCTCGGCTGGGCGGTCGACAGTTCGGGGCCAGTGAGCACGGCCAACGGCATCGACGCCATCCGCTTCGGCGACGAGTGGATCGTGACGTACTCCAATGACAGCGACGGCGACGTGTATCTGCTCGCCTGTGTCGTCGCTCCGCTCGAGGATGTCGCGGATCCTCTGCTCGCCGATCTCGCCTGCGACGTGGCGAGCGACTACTACATGCCGGCCGTCCCGGACGAGATCGGCTGGAGCAGGCACGTCGCCAACGACACCGTCCGCGACATCGTGCGCGCGTGGGCAGAAGGCGTGATGGACTACTTCGGCTGGGAGGACACGGCCATCGGCGCGCCGCGACCCGAGGACGAGGCCGCGGCGGACGCCGTGTTCGACGCGTACTGGCAGCGTGTAGGAGTTGACGAGTGACGCTCAGCGCCGGCGGCGGCGCGGGTACTCGTCGTCGAAGTCCTCGTCGTCGTCGTCCGGGCGGAACGAGCCGAGGCCCGACAGGACCGAGCCGACGAGGTCCGAGTAGGCCGCGCCGTCGGCGAGGGCGTCCTTGCCGAGCAGCGAGTGCTGGTGGAGCGCCTCGAGGACGAGCTCCATCATCGAGAGGACGGCCGCCTGGCTCTGGTCGTCCTTTCCAGGCCGCGTGTGATCCGCGACGACCGCCCGCAGGCCGTCCACCGTGTCGAGCGCCGCGGCGTAGGCGGCCTGCGGCATCTCGGCGTCGAGGACGAGGCGGTTGCCGGCCGAGAACCACCGCAGGACCGGCCCGTACGCCGCGCGGCCCGACTCCTTGTCCGCCGGGTCCGGCAGGACCGTCTTGACGATCGACGAGACGGCCTTGCCGATGAGCGCGTGCGCGACGCTGGCCGCGCCCTCCTGCTCGCCCTCGTAGACGAGCTCGACCTTGCCCGTCACGGCCGGCTCGATGGACTGGAGGTCGCTCGCGCGCACTGTCGTCTCGGCCTCGCCGTTAACGAGCGCGCGGCGCTCGGCGGCCGACACGAGGTCCTCGAGGGCCGCGCGCGTGAGGCGCGCCGAGACGCCGGACTTCTGGTCCACGTACTCGGACTGCCGCGCCTCGAAGGCGACCTGCTCGACGATCTCGCGGAAGACGTGCGGCACGTGGACCGTCACCTCGGCCGCGCCGTCGCCGTTCGCGCGGTCCGCCCACGCCTCCTGCCGCGTGATCTCGACGCCGATGCCGAGGTCCTTCGGGTAGTGCGTGAGGATCTGCGAGTCGATGCGGTCCTTGAGCGGCGTGATGATCGAGCCGCGGTTGGTGTAGTCCTCCGGGTTGGCCGTGAACACCATCAGGACGTCGATCGGGATGCGGACGTTGAAGCCGCGGATCTGGATGTCCTGCTCCTCCATGATGTTGAGAAGCCCGACCTGGATGCGCGGCTGGAGGTCCGGCAGCTCGTTGATGGCGAAGATGCCGCGGTGCGTGCGCGGGATGATGCCGAAGTGGATGACCTCCTCGTCGGCGTAGGTCAGCTTGCGCGTGGCGGCCTTGATCGGGTCGATGTCGCCGATGAGGTCCGCGATGGACGTGTCCGGGGTGGCGAGCTTCTCGCCGTAGCGGTCGGAGCGGTGGAGCCACGCGACGGGCGTCTCGTCGCCCATTTGCGCGACGAGGTCGCGGGCGAACTTGCTCACCGGGTCGAGGGGGTCGTCGTGGATCTCGGAGCCCGCCACCTCGGGCACGTAGTCGTCGAGCAGGCTGGGCAGCAGGCGCAGGAGGCGGCTCTTGGCCTGCCCGCGCAGGCCGAGCAGGATGAAGTCGTGGCGGCCGAGGAGCGCGTTCTGGACCTGCGGGATCACGGTCCGGTCGTAGCCGAGGACGCCCGGGAAGACCTCCTGGCCGGCCTGGAGGCGTGTGATGAGGTTCGAGCGGATCTCGTCCTTCACCGAGCGCGGACGGTAGCCGCTGGCGCGGAGGGCGCCGAGCGTCGAAATCTGGGGAGAATCGGGCATTCTGGGGATCAGTCGGGGTGGGCCGCGTCGCACGCGAGCGCGCGGGTGCTGTTCCAAGGCGCCGAGCCGACGCGACGCGGGCAAGGCGCTTTTTCGCCCCCGACGTTGCGCGACATGAGAGGACACATAGCTTGGCGCGCTCTCATCTGCCTCGCTCTCGATGCGCCTCGCGTCCCCTTTCCGCCCGCCGGTCGTTCTCCTCGGACTGCTCCTGCTGGCGCTTCCCGCCGCGGCGCAGGCCCCGGCCGGCCGGTCCCTCCCGCCGCCGCCCGACGCCCGCGTCAGCCTGCCGCCGGACCCGGCGGCCGAACCCGCCGCAGACGCCGCGGACGCGCTCGGAGGCGGCTCGTCGCTGACGCGCGTCGGCGAGTGGCCGTACGGCCCGTCGTATGCCATCGCCGCAGCCGGCGAGACCGTCGTCTCGGGCCACGGCCGCGTGCTCCGCATCGAGGGGCCAGCCGGGACCGTCCCCGGCCGCGAGGACCTGCTCATGGGCGGCCTCGTCCGCGACGTCGCCTACGACGGCTCGCGCGTCTACGTCGCCACGAGCAGCGTCGTCGTCGGCAACCGCGGCATCACGGTCGTCGAGACGTCGCCGGCAGGAAGCGGCATCGCGGGCGGCGTCTACGGGCGGACGTGCGTCTCGGTCGCGCTGGCCGGGCCGCGGCTCTACGCCGTCGTCTACGACCCGGCGCGCGCGTCGTACGTGCTGCTCGTGCTGGACGCGACGGCGCCCGGCCGCGTCCCGCCGGTGCTCGGCGAGGTCGCCTTCGGTGGGACCGGCGGCGGCATCGCCGCGCGCGGCACGACGGTCTACGTCGCCGCCGGCGCGGCGGGCACCGCCGTGATCGACGCCGCCGACCCGGCCGCGCCCGCCGTCGTCCGCTATCTCGAGGCGGGCTCGTTCGACCGCCGCGTCGCGGTGAGGTCGCGCGACGGCCTGTCGCTGCTCGCCGTCGGCTCGGGGCAGTACGCGCCGACGTCCGAGGGCACGGTGACCCTCTTCGACCTCGCCGCCCCCATGCAGCCGGCCTTCCTCCACGCGACGACGTTCGAGAGCCCGGTCGAGGACGTGCTGTGGAACCCGACCGTGGACGCGCCGGACTTTTTCGCCCTCTACGTCGCGGCATCGACGAGCGGCCTGTACACGCTCGATAGCGCTGGCGGCGTCGAGAACAGCGCGTACACGATCCCGGCCAACCTCGTGCCCGGCGTGACGCGCCTCGCCGGGATCGCATCGGGCGATCAGGAGATCCTCGTGGCGGACTATTACTACGGCACGTTCGCCTACAGCGCCGATCTCTTCGACTACCGGACGCTCAGCGAGGGCGCCAGCTTCGCCTTCGACGCCGAGGCGGACGCGCAGGACCCGGCGACGGTCTACGTCGCCGACGGGGCGGCCGGCATCGTCCGGCTGCACGCCGAGGCTGACGGCCGCCTCATCGAGACGGGCCGCGCGCGCGACTACGCCTGGAACTACACGCGCACGCTCGCCCAGAACGCGACGCACCTCTACGCCGCCGACGGCTACTCGGGCGTCCACGTCGTCGACAAGGCGACGATGACGCGCGTCGCGACGCGCCCGGAGGGGACGGTCGCCCCGTACTCGGACGTCGTCGCGGTCTCGGCGGACGGGCAGACGCTCTTCGTCCGCGATCGCCAGACGATCACCGCCGCGTACTCGCTCGCCGACCCGGCCAACCCCGTCCTCCTGTGGGAGAAGACGGGGCTCGACCCCGCGACCTACGCCTCGGCGAACGGCACGCTCTACATCGGCGAGAACGCCGGCGCGAACGTCCGCGTGCTGAGCCTCGCACAGCCGACGAGCCCGGTCCTGACGGCGACGCGCCCGACCGACGGCGTCAACGTCGGCGTCGTGCTCGACGGGGCGCGGCTCTACGCCTTCGGCGGCCTGACGCGCGTGAGCGTCTTCGACGTCACGACGCCGACCGCGCCTGCGCTGCTCGGGACGGCCACGACGGCCGGCGGCTCGGCCTTCGACGCGCGCGCGAACGCGCTCTACGTCGGCGGCACGAACGGCCTCGCCGTCTACGACGCGACGGCGCCGGGCAGCCCCGTCCTGCTCGCGACGTACAACGACGGCCGCATCGGGGCCATCAGCGACGTCGAGGCGACGGCGACGGACGTATTCCTCGCCGAAGGCGCCGTCGGCGTCGAGCGCCTCGCGGCGCAGATCACGACGGCATCGGATGCGCCGGCCGAGGCGGCGGCTGAGCTGGCGGTCGCGCCGAACCCGACGGCCGGGCGCGTCGCGATCACGTTCTCGCTGGCCGAGGCCGTGCCGCTCGAGGTCGAGGTGCTCGACGTGCTCGGACGCCGCGTGGCCGTCCTCGCGTCCGGCGCGGCGGCGGCGGGCCCGCAGCGGCTCGAGTGGGACGGCACGGGCGCGGCGGGCCGGGCCGTCGCGGCGGGCCTGTACGTCGTCCGCGTGCGTGCCGGGGCGACGGTGCAGACGCGGTCCGTGACCGTTGTGCGGTAATCGGAGCGGGCGGACGTGCAAACCGCGGCAGGGCACGCTAGCTTGCCCCATCCGACGCGGGCAATCCGGCCGATCCGACGCTATGTTTGCCCTATGTATCCCGCCTGTTCTCCCCTGCCTCCCATGACCCGTTTGCGACCGCTGGCCGGGCTTGTCGCCCTCGCCGCCCTCTTCGCCGCGCCGGACGCATCCGCGCAGCGCCTCGTCGCCCGCGACGTGCCCGTCGAGTATCCGTCGGAGCACGCCCACGGCAGCGTCCACATCCTGACCCAACTGCCGAACGGCTTGCTCGGCTGCGACGTGGCGTCCGAGGCGCAGGCCACGGCGCTCCGCACGGCGGACGAGCGGGCCGGGACGGTCCATCTCACCGAGTTGCCGAGCCTCAACCGGCCCGGCGTGAGCCTGTTCCGCATCCGCATCCGCGCGACGGACCAGCTGCTCGCGCAGCCGGCCGCGCTGATGGCCTTCCGCCGCGCGGCGGCCCGCTGGGAGCGCATCATCCAGACGCCCGTCACGACCATGATGGACCTGGACTTCGGCCCGAAGCGCTTCGGCACGGCCTACCCGGCCAACGTCCTCGGCAGCACCAACTCGGCGCAGGTCATCGTCGGCGGCTCGACATCCGCCACGATCCGCGACGCCATCGCGGCGCGCCAGACGGACCCCGCCAAGCTCGCGCTCGTCAACGCGATCCCCTACCCGACGCCCTCGACGGTCGCCGGCGAGATGGGCAACACGCCCCTCGGCCAGGCGTTCGTCGGGCTCGTTACGCGCCAGTCGCTCGGCTTCGCCCCGGCCGTGACCCCGACGGCGGCCGGCTTCGGTACGATCCCCACCATCGGCTTCAACTCGGCCTTCAACTACGACTTCAACCCGCGCGACGGCGTCTCGGCGGGCCAGACGGACTTCGAGGCGGTCGCGGTCCACGAGATCGGCCACGCGCTCGGCTTCACGTCCGCCATCGGAGGCTCGTCGGCCGCGAACCCGTACTTCGCGCCGTGGGACCTCTACCGCGTGCGACCGGAGACCGTCACGCCGGGCGAGTCCTACACCGACGGCGTCGGCTGGGAGGTCACGCGGCGGCTGCTCCAGCCCGGCCCGACGCTCCCCGCCGGCCAGCCCGGCAACCACGTCATGTTCGTCGGAGACGCCGAGTACGAGCTCTCGACGGCGACCGGCGGGCGCGAGGGCGGCGACACGCAGCAGGCCTCGCACTGGCGCGCCGACGAGTACCGCTCCGGCCCCGGCGCCTACATCGGCATCATGGACCCGACGCTCGCCGCCGGCGACCGCGAAGAGATCACTGACGCCGACATCGACGCGCTCGAGCTCTTCGGCTACGTCGTCCGCCGCGCGCCCGTCACGGCGTCCGCGCGCCTCACCATCGCCGGCGACTCGGTCGGCATCGACTTCCTGTCGCCGACCGTCCGCACGTCGCTCACGCCGGCCGGCGGCTCGCTCGCGATCCAGATCACGAACGCCGGCGGGCCGGACGCGCTCGACTACGAGATCGCCGTCGTGCAAGACTCGGTGCAGGCCCTCGGCGGCGCCGCCCCGACCGTCACCGTGACGCCGGCCGTCGGCAGCGTCGCGCCGGGCCCGACGGAGAACGTCTCGCTCGACGTGAGCGCCGCGGCCGGCGGCGCCGTGGTCTACGGGCGCCTCCAGATCCGCTTCAACGACCCGGACCGCGCCTTCGCCGAGGTGCCGTTCCAGATCTCGCTCGGCACGCCGCTGCTCGCGCCCGTCGGGACGCCGGTCGTGACGGTCCCCTCGGGCGAGATGGCGCCCGCGACGCTCGACATCCGCAACGGCGGCAACGCGCCGCTGACGTTCGTCCGCGTGCTCGAGCCGGCGGCGAGCGACCCCGAGACGGCGTTCCAGCCGATCGACGGCGACGCCGTCGCCGCGGTGGTCGGGCCGGTGGCCGAGGACGCCGACGTGCCGCTGCCGGCGGCCGAGGCGGGCGCCGCGACGGCCATGGTCGCGCGGCTCGACATCCCCGGCACCGCCGCGCTGCGTCTCTACGACCTCGCGCAGATGCCCAACGGCGACATCCTCGCCGTCGACGGCGGGACGGCCGCCACGACGACGATTTACCAGGCGCCGGCGGACCTCTCGGCCGTCACCGCGACCTACACCACGGCGACGACGCTCGGCGGGCAGGTCACGGGCCTCGCGTACAACGCGCGCACGAACTCGCTGTGGATCGCCGTGCAGGAGTCCGGCCTGCTCCGCGAGATCCGCTTCGAGGGCACGACGATCGTCCCGACGGGCCAGCAGGTCCAGACCGGCATCGCGCCGTTCGGCCTCGACTACAGCCCCGAGCTCGACGCCTTCTTCGTCGGCGAGTTCGGCAGCGTCGCCGTCCGCGCGTTCACGGCCGCCGGGACGCTGCTGCCGGGCTACCCGGCCAACGTCCAGGCGCGTGTCATCACCGCGACGACGCAGCCGGGCCTCTCGTTCACGGAGGGCCTGCTCGAGATGACGTCGTTCCCGACGCGCCTCTTCCAGGCCGGCCAGTTCGGCGTGACCGTCCCCGACTCGCCGTTGTTCGTCCTCCCGACGTCGGTCTACGGCGTCAAGCGCAGCCGCCTGGACCCCAACGGGACGCTCTACGTCACGTCGCGCTCGAGCGCCACGTCGGCGAGCATCCGCTCGGTGGACCCGCCGGACCTGCCGGCGAACGTCGGGACGCGCCTCGAGGCGGGCGCGCCGCTCTTCTCGACGGGCCTGCTCGCGCCGGGCGCGACGCAGACGCTGTCGCTCATCGTCGACGGCACGGGCCTGACGGAGGGCTCGGTCCAGGACGAGCTCGCGTTCCTGACGAACGCGGCGAACCAGCGCGTGCTGCGCTTCCCGGTGACGATCAACGTCGGCCCGGTCGCGGGTGAGGACGGCCCCGCGGCGGCGCTCGACGCCGTCGCAACGCTGCCGAACCCGGCGCGCGGCGCGGCGCAGGTCCGCCTGTCGCTGTCGTCGGCCTCGGCCGTCACGGTCGGCGTGTACAACACGCTCGGCCAGCGCGTGGCGGTCCTCGCCGAGGGCCAGCTGCTCGCGGCCGGCGACCACGCGTTCCCGTTCCGGACGGACGCGCTCGCGGCGGGCGTCTACGTCGTCCGCGTGCAGGCCGGCGCGACGGTCTCGACGCAGAAGCTGACGGTCATCCGGTAAGCACCGGCGCCGGTGGAAGGAAACCGAGGGCCCGGGGCATGCGCTCCGGGCCCTCGTACGTTAGGGCCTCTCCCCTCTCCCGCGTTCTCATGCCCGTTCTGCTGCTCGCCCTCGCCGCGCTCCTCACCGGCTGCGCCGCGACCGCCCCCGACGCCGCCCCCGGCGCCGGCGCCGGCGCCTCGGCCGCCACCGACACGACGGCCATCGCGAGCGTCTGGGTGATCGGGCGGCCCGAGGGCGGCTCCAGCGTGATGGTCTCGTTCCGGACGCCGCGGCCAATCCTGATCGCGTCCGGGCGGCCGCTGCGCGTCGTGACGCCGACGGGCACGTTCGAGGCCGCGTACGCCTCCGGCCCGGACGTCGCGGTGCAGCAGGGCGTCTCGGTGACGTCGGCCGAGTACCGCCTCGGCGCGGCCGAGACCGAGGCTCTCGAGCGCGCGGGCGAGGGCGCCCGCATCGGCATCGACGACGGATCGGCGGTGCGGACGTATGCGATTCGCCGGGGGGACTTCACGCAGTAGCCCGGCGGCGCTCGCCACGCGCTCGATGCCCGACGGCCACATCCCCGCCGCCCTCGCCGGGCGCGTCCGCGTGCGCGTCGGCGCGCTCCTCTTCGACGACCCGACGGCGCCCGGCGCCGTCCTCCTCGTCGAGCACGCCGGGCTCTGGAGCGCGGAGCCGTTCTGGACCGCCCCCGGCGGCGGCGTGGGCTTCGGCGAGGCGCTGGGCGAGGCGCTCGCGCGCGAGGTCCGCGAGGAGACCGGGCTGGACGCCGCGATGGGGCCGCCGCGCTACCTCCTGGACTTCGTCCGGCCGCCGCTGCACGCCGTCTCGGTCTACGCCGAGGCACGCCTCGTCTCGGGCAGCGGGTCGGACGCGCGCCTGGGCGTGGACCCCGAGCTGGCGCCGGACGCCCAGATCCTGCGCTCGCTGCGCTGGGTGGACCTCGCCGACCTGCCGCGCCTCGCCGTCGTCCCCGAGCCGCTCTTTGCGCGCCTCGCGTCGGACGCCCGCGCGGGCTTCCCCGAGGGCCTCGTCTACCTCGGCACGTCGCGGTGAGGACGGGGATTGGGAGCCTCGAACTGTTCCAACCGTGAGCCGCTCGTCGCGTCTACCGCATGCCGCCTACCGTGTCATCCTGAGCACGATCACAAAGGGACATGGCGTGCCATGTCCGCGCTGCTCGGCCCTGGACATGGCACGCCATGTCCCTACGCTAGATCCGAGGCGACGCCAGACCTGAGGCGACGCCACCAGATTTGGTATGACATAGGACTTACGCAGTTGAGCCGGACCCAGCCGAAAACCCCTCTACAACGTCATTCCCGCGAACGCGGGAACCCAGAGTACCGAGCACTGCGGCGCGTTGTAGCCCCTGGGTCCCCGCGTTCGCGGGGATGACAACTGGA
>JBBSQZ010000056.1:0-14304 GCA_038243565.1 Rhodothermales bacterium
ATCCAGCGGCGCTCCGTCGTGTAGCGGCTCGCGTCGTAGGTCGGCACCTCCTGCGTCTTCACGACCGTCCGCGCGCCGCCGTCGAAGGCCACGTCGACGGTCTGCGGGGGCGTCGCGAGGGACTCGTAGGTGAAGCGGAACGTCGGGCTGTCGGCCTCGGGCGTCGCGGCGAGGTCGGCGGCGTAGGCCGTCTCGTCGAAGGCGACGTCCGAGACGAGCGCCCCGTCGGGCGTGCGGACGCGCAGGCGGACGAGCCCGCCCTCGCGCTCCTGCGTCACGAGGTGATCGGTGAACACATCCACGTCCTCGAGGAGCACGTCGGGGCGCGTCGGGACGATCTCGGTCCAGGCGTCCGGCGCGTCGGTCGGGGCCGTCACGAGGCGGAAGTTCTCGGCGCCGCCGTCGTTGGTGAGGATCGTCCAGCGGTCGCCCGCATGGTCCGCGCTGTACTCGACGCCGCGGGCGCGCTCGCGGATCGTCCTGAAGTCGCCCGTCGGGTCGGCCGCGTCGAGGAAGCGCCACTCCGAGGTCATCGTCTGCTCCGAGGCGACGACGACGAAGCGCCGGTCCTTGCTGCGCCCGACGCCGACGTTGAACGTGTCGTCGTCCTCCTGAAAGACGACCGTCTCGCCGGGCTGCCCGAGCGTGTGCCGGGTGACCTGGTACGAGCGGAGCGTCTCGGCGTCCTGCCGAGCGACGAAGAGCGTCCGGCTGTCGGACGCCCATGCCATCGCGGGCGTCGCCGGGGTGATCGTGTCGGGCAGGAGCTCACCCGTCTCGAGGTCTTTGAAGCGGACGGTGTAGATGCGGCGGCCCGTCGTGTCCTCGGCAAACGCCAGCATGCGGCCGTCGTCGGCGACGGCGGCGGCGCCGAGGTGGTAGTAGCCGTGGCCCTCGGCGCGCTGGTTGCCGTCGATGAGGATCTCCTCGGGCGCGTCCATCGTGCCGCGGCGGCGCGCATAGATCGGGTACTCCTTGCCCACCTCGTACCGGCTGTACCGCCAGTAGCCGCGGTCGAAGACCGGCGCCGAGGCGTCGTCCGGCACGACGCGGGCGACGATCTCGTCGTAGAGCGCGTCCTCGAGCGCCTGCGTCGGGGCCGTCATCGCGGCGGCGTAGGCGTTCTCGGCCTCGAGGTAGGCGAGCACGTCCGGGTCGTCGCGGTCGCGGAGCCAGTGGTACGGGTCCGGCCGGTCGGTGTCGAAGAGCGCGTGCGTGTGCGGCCGCTGCGCGGCGTCCGGGGGCGTGGGAGTGGTCACGGAGAGTCGAGAGGCGTTGAGAAGTACGTCGAACGCGTCAGGACCAGCCGTGCTTCCGCTTGCCGGGCAGCTTGACCACGAGGCCGTCCAGGACGAGGTGCGAGAAGTAGCCGACGACGGCGGCGCCGTAGAACGGCAGGCCCGCGAGCGGGCGCTCGGGCGCGAGCACGAGCGGCAGCACGAGCAGCGGGCTCGGGATGAGCAGCATCGCCCAGAACGTGTGCGTCCACCCGCGGTGGCGGCCGATGACGGGCAGCAGGCAGAACAGGCCGAGGTACGCCGCCTCGCTCGTGTAGCGCATCGCGATGAGGCCGACGTCGACGAGGAAGAAGAGGCCGTAGAAGAGCTGCTGGCCCTTCGAGTTGGTGTCGACGTCCGGCCAGAGGCCGAACATCAGGCACAGCCCGAAGAGGGCGGCGGGGAGCGCGACGACCTCGACGTCCGAGAACTGCCGCCACGCCGCGTCGACGGAGTAGAGCAGGACGAGGCCGGCGAGGTAGACGGCGAAGAAGACGGTGGCACCGGCGAGGTGTCCGCGGTATCCGGCCACGGGAGGAGAGTTTGGAGGAAGAGAGTTTGGAGAGAGTTTAGGTCTCGCTCGGAGCGGCCTTTCTCTCCAACCCACCCCTTCCAAGGCTCAGCGGCGCCGGCGGCGCAGGAGGCGGCCGGTCCACGCCTCGCCCTCGGTGAAGCCGAGCAGGACGCCCGCGCCGAGGTACGTCGCCCCGAAGAGGCCGAGCACGACGGCGGCGCGGATCAGCACCGGGACGGAGTCCGGCAGGAATGTCTGGGCGAGGGCGGCGGGGATGGACGCCAGGCCGGCGAGGCCGAGCATCTGCGTCGCCCGCCCAACGGGCATCTCGAAGCCCGGCGCCTGGGTTTTCAAGGTGCGGACGAGCGCCCCCAGCTCGGTCCACGCGCCGAGGCTCGCGCCGAGCGCCAGCCCGACGGCGCCCAGGCGCAGCGGCTCGCCCGGCGGGGTGGCCAGGTCCACGAACTGCGTCACCGAGAAGCGCTCGAGCCAGAACATCAGCGCCGCGCCGACGGCCGTCGCCACGACGAGGCGCCAGACGGCGAGGCGCGCCGGCGTCTTGGTGTCGCCCAGCGCGTAGAAGGTGTTCTGCAGGAGCCGCGAGGCCGTCGTGGCGGGCAGGCCGAGGGCGAACGCGGCGAGCGTGAGATAGACGAGCCACGAGTCGGCCTCGCCGAACTGCCCCGTCTGGAAGAACGCGCCGACGACGAGCAGCCCGAAGCCGATGTAGCCGACCGTCGCCGCGACGATGGGGTAGAGGATCTGCGCGAGCGAGCCGCGGACGCGCGAGAAGAAGGCGTCCTGCCCGGCCTCGCGGATGCGGCTGAGCTCGGGCAGCTCGGACGCCGCGACGCTCATCCCGAAGAGCGACACGGGCAGCACGTACAGCGTCAGCGCCTGCGTCAGCGCCGAGATGGCGCCGGCGGCGAGGAAGCCCGCGAGGAAGAGGTCCAGGTAGCCCGAGATCTGGTACGCCCCGCGGCCGAGCACGACCGGCACGAAGGCCTTGAACGACTCGCGCACGCCCTCGACCTGCGTCGAGAGGCTGAGCTTGAAGCCGCGGATCTCGCGGAAGACGCCGGGCAGCAGGACCACGAACTGCAACACGCCGCCGACGAGCGCCCCGGTGAGCGCGGCGAACAGGATGCGGTCCGCCGCCGGGATCGGGACGACGGAGAGGTTGCCGATCGCCGTCGGCGTCCCGAAAATCGACATCGCGGCCCACGCCATGCCGGCGATGATGGACACGTTCCAGACCGTCGGCGCGACGTACGGCAGGAAGAAGCGGCGGTGGCTGTTCATCACGCCCAGTCCCCACGCGAACAGCACGAGCACGCCGGCCATCGGGAACGTGTAGCGGACCGTTTGCACGACGAGCGCGAACCGGTCCACCTGCATCGTGCCCGCTGCGACGGCCGCGGCGTCGCCGAGCCAGCCGGGCTGCAACACGGTCAGAAGCGGCCGCGCGAGGAGCATCCCGAGGACGACGCAGACCGAGACGAGCCCGATGAGCAGCCCGAGGACGGCGCCGGCGAAGCGGCCGGCCGCCTCGGGGCGCCCCTGCTCGAGCATCCGGCTGTAGATCGGGATGAACGCCGCCGAGACGGTCCCCTCGCCGAGCAGGTTCTGGAGGAAGTTGGGCGTCTTGAACGCGACGCGCAGCACGTCGGCATGCGGGCCGAGGCCGAAGAAGTAGCTGATCGCGCGCTCGCGGACGAGCCCGATGATGCGGCTGAGGAAGATGCCGGCCGCGACGAGCAGCGCCGCGCTCTTCCCGCCCTGGGCGCGGGCGCCCTCGACCTGGTCGACCTCGGCCGCGACCTGCGCCTCGGCGTCGTCGGTGGAGGCCGGCACGGAGTCCCCGGTCGCCGCCGGCCGTCGGGTGGCGTCGCTCACGTCTTGTCCGCGAAGTACTGCACGGCCAGGCGGTAGCCGGCCGGGCCGAGGCCCGTGATCGTCCCGGCGCAGACGGCCGAGATGAGCGAGTGGTGCCGGAAGGCCTCGCGCGCGGCGACGTTCGAGAGGTGGACTTCGACGACGGGCGTCCGGATCGCCGCGATGGCGTCGCGGAGGACGACGCTGGTGTGCGTGTAGCCGGCGGCGTTGAGCACGATGCCCGCCGTCTCGACGGTGTCGGCGGCGTGGAGCGCGTCGATGAGGCCGCCCTCGGAGTTGTGTTGCTGGAAGCGGAGGGCGAGGTCCGGGAAGTGGCGCCGGAGCGTCGCCTCGAGGTCGGCGAGCGTCGCGGAGCCGTAGACGTCCGGCTCGCGGGTGCCGAGCAGGTTCAGGTTGGGTCCGTTGAGGACGAGGACGCCGGGGGAGGCCATCGGGCAGCCGGAAGTGCGCCCGAAGGTAGCCGCCGGGCGCGGCGCGCCCGTGAGCACGTCGCGAAGCGTGTGCCGCCCGGACGTGGCTGGCGCGCCGCTGGCCACACTGCGGCGGTACGTTTCCGCCATGACCTCTGCCCGCCCGACGCCGGCCCCCTCGGCCGAGCGCCTCGCCGACTTCGCCGCGGCCCTCCGCCCGCGCCTCGCCGGCGACCTCCGCCTCGACGCGCTCCACCGCGCCCTCTACGCCACCGACGCCTCGCTCTACCGCGAGATGCCGCTCGGCGTCCTCATCCCGGCGCACACGGACGACGTGCAGGCGGCGATGGAGGAGGCGGCCCGCTTCGGGATTCCCCTTCTGCCGCGCGGCTCGGGAAGCAGCCTCGCCGGCAGTGCCGTCGGCGGCGGGCTCGTCATCGACACGACGAAGCACCTCGCGCAGATCCTCGAGATCAACCCCGAGGCGCAGACGGCGACGGTCGGACCGGGCGTCGTCCTGGACGACCTCAACCGCGCGGCGGCGCGCCACGGACTGCGCTTCGGCCCGGACCCCGCGTCGTCCAACCGCGCCACCTTCGGCGGGATGCTCGGCACGAATGCGACGGGCACGCACTCGATCCAGGTCGGCGCGGTCGTGGACCACGTGCTGGCGGCGGACGTGCTGCTGCGCGGCGGCGTCCCGGCACACCTCGAGGCGCTCACGCCCGAGGCGTGGACGGCGAAGATGAAGACAGCCGGCCTCGAAGGCGAGATCTACCGCGGCATGGACGCGCTGCTGAGCGTCTACGGCGTCGCCATCGACCGCGACACGCCGGTGCACTGGCGCCGCGCCGGCGGCTACCGCCTCGAACGCCTCATCGAGGCGCCGAGCGTGGACCGCGGGCCGGGGCGCCCGTGGGACGGCACGCGCAACCTCGCCTGCCTCATGGCCGGCGCCGAGGGCACGCTCGGCTTCACGACGCGCATGACGGTCGGCCTCGTCGAGACGCCCGCGCACTCCGGGCTCGGCGTCGTCCACTACCCGAGCCGCCACGCGGCGCTCGAGGACGTCGAGGGCATCCTCGAGACCGGCCCGGCGTCGGTCGAGCTGTTCGACCGCGTGGCGCTGGCCCGCGCGCTCGACGTGACCGAGTACGCCCCGAAGCTCCACTTCGTGCAGCGCAACGCCGACGGCAGCCTGCCCGGCGCGCTGCTGTTCGTGGAATATGACGGCGAGAGCCCGGCTGCGGTCCGCGCCGGGCTGGACCGCCTGCGCCGCCACACCGGCCCGACGGCCGTCATCACGGACGCCATCGAGGACACGGCGATCGAGGACATCTGGGCCGTGCGGAAGGTCGGCCTCGGGCTGGCGATGTCGGCGAGGTTGCCCATCCAGGCGGCGGCGATCATCGAGGACGCGGCCGTGCCGGTGAAGCACCTGTCGGCGTACGTCGCCGACCTCGAGGCGGCGCTGGAGCGCGACGGCGTCGAGGCGGTGATGTACGCGCACGCCTCGGCCGGCTGCCTCCACGTCCGCCCCTTCCTCGACCTGCGGAAGCAGCCGCAGGTGGACGCGATGGAGCGCATCGCGGTCGCCTCGGCGGACCTCGTCAAGAAGTACGACGGCATCATCGCCTCGGAGCACGGCGACGGCCGCGCGCGCGGCGCCCTCGCCGAGCACTTCTACTCGGTCCCACTCTACGCCGCCTACCGCGCCACCAAGGCGCTCTTCGACCCCGCGGGCCTCCTCAACCCGGGCAAGATCACGGACGCGCCGCCGCTCACCGAGGCGCTCCGGATGGGCCCGGACTACCACCCGCGCCCCGTCCAGACGGGCCTCGCCTTCTTCGACGCCAACGGCCGCGACGTCGGCTTCGGCGAGGCCGTCGAGGCGTGCAACGGGCAGGCCGTCTGCCGCAAGGTCGGCGTGGGCGTGATGTGCCCGCCGTTCATGGTCACCGGCGAGGAGAAGGACTCGACGCGCGGCCGCGCCAACGCGCTCCGCGAGGCGATGTCGGGCGGACTGGGCTCGCTCACCGGCCCCGAGGTCGCCGAGGCGATGGACCTGTGCGTCGCCTGCAAGGCCTGCCGCTCCGAGTGCCCGGCGTCCGTGGACATGGCGGCGCTGAAGACGGCGTGGCAGGAGCAGAAATGGAAGACCGAGCGCCCGAGCCTGCGGACACGCCTCTTCGCACACCTGCCGATCGTCGCGCGGCGCACCGCTGGCCCGCTCGCGCACATCGCCAACCGCGTCTCGGCGAGCCCGCTCGTCCGGAAGCGCCTGCGGGCGCTGGGAATCGCCCCGGAGCGGGCGCTGCCGACGTTCGCGACGAAGCCGTTTCGGGGCATGAGGGACGGGGCAAGAGGCATGGGGCGAAAGGCCTCATCCCCCATCCCCCATGCCCCACGTCCCCGCGTCGCCCTGTTCGCCGACACGTTCGGGCGCTTCCAGGAGCCCGAGATCCCGCGCGCGGCGCTGCGCGTCTTCGCCGCGGCGGGCGTCGAGGTCGCCGTGCCGGAGTACCGCTGCTGCGGGCGGACGTACCTCTCGAAGGGCTACGTCTCGCACGCGGCCGGGCTGGCGCGGCGCCTCGTCGAGACGTACGCGCCGATCGCCGCGGCGGGCGTGCCGATCGTCGGCCTCGAGCCGTCGTGCATCCTGACGCTGCGCGACGAGATCCCGCGCCTGCTGCCCGGCGACGCGCGCGCGGCGGCGGTCGCGGCCGCCGCGGTGACGTTCGAGGAGTGGGCCGAGGCCAACGCCGAGGCGCTCGGGCAGATCGACTGGAAGCCGGCGCCGGGCGACGCGCTCGTCCACGGCCACTGCCACCAGAAGGCGCTCTCGGCGATGTCGGCGAGCCGGGCCTGCCTCGGCGCGGCGGGATTCGCCGTAAGCGAGACGCACGCGGGCTGCTGCGGCGTCGCCGGCGCGTTCGGCTATGAGGCGGAGCACTACGCCGTCTCGGTCGCGATGGGCGAGGAGCGCCTCGCGCCGGCCGTCCGCGCCGCGCCCCACGCGACGGTCGTCGCGGCGGGGACGAGTTGCCGGGCGCAGATCGCGCACACGACGGGCCGGGCCGCGCTGCACCCCGCTGAGGCGCTCGCGGCGCGCCTGCCGTAGCTACGCGAGGCGCTTCACGAGCGCATCGTACTCGGCATGCGTCCCGATCCAAAACCACCAGACGGGCGCACCGCGCTCCCACAGGGCGACGGCGCGGTGATGCTGCCCGACGCGAGCCGACCAGATCGGCTGCCGGTCGCTGATACGTTTGAAGTGGAGGCTCGGGTGACGGTCGTCAGCGAGCCAGAGCGTGTATGCGGCGCGCGCTCGGTCCTGAACGTCATGGGAGAGCGACTCGAACCGTTTCCAGAAATCGCGGGTGACGCGCGACTCAGCCACGATGCGCAACGTCCCGCGTGGACCGCGAGCCGGGCTCAGCGATCTGTGCGCGGGCGAGGTCCGCGAGAGCGTCCCACTGCGCGTCCGTCGTCTCGGCGAAGCGGCGAGCCCACTCGGTCTCGTCGACGAGTTCAGCGAGAAGGCGGGCGGCGAGGGCGTCCTGTTCGGCGTCGGGCAGGCGTTTGGCCTCGGCGAACGCCCGTTCGAGCAGCTTCGTCATCGGAGGGCAGGAAGGATGGAGCACAACGTACGGCCTGAACGCAGTGCCGGGCGCAGATCGCGCACACGACGGGCCGGGCGGCGCTGCACCCCGCCGAAGCGCTCGCGGCACGTCTGCTTTGACCGAACCGAGTCCGCGCGTCGGCTATTTCAGCTTGCAGCTGCCGCCGAAGTTGCCCGCATTCCGATCGGTTTCTTGGCACGACGTGACCTGTTCCGCCCGGGTCAGGGCGCGGTAATCGTACTGCTGGTCCTCTCCCCTATAGAACGTGCAGTAGCAGACTCCGACTTCCTGATCATCGTTTGAGTCGCAGCCGGAGACGGCGAGGAACGAGACGAAGAGGACAGTTGCGAGGCGTTTCATAGGGACAGGGAGAGGATCAAGGGGGGGTTAAGGACGTCGCAGGCTATTTAAGCACTGTTCGGACTATTCCCAAACGGCGGCAGGAAGGCGCCAGTGCCGTTCAGCGACTCCTGCAGAACGGACGTCGCGGTTTCACACATCACGGCCGAACGTTCAGTCAGTGCGAGAGGCACGGCATCTGCGCAGCGCGGTCGGCGATGCGCCGCGCCCGCGCGTTCATGTCCGCCGACGCCTCGACGACGGCGACGACGCACGCGCCGCGCGGCCAGCCGCGCGCGACGGCCAGCCGCGAGACCGTCGGCTCGGGGTGGTCCACGTTCTCGCTCGCGCCCAAGCGCACGATGAGCGCCGCGGGCCGCCGGCCGACGAGGCGCCACTCGGCCCGCGGCCCGACGCCCGAGAACGCCCCCGAGACGGTCGTCCCGAAGTCCAGCGGGAAGACGGCGCCGCCCGGCGCCACGACGTCGACGGTCTGCCGGAGGTCGTCCTCGGACACGTCGAGGGCGTAGCCGGCCGTGCCGGGGCAGCGCTGCCTGGTCCAGCCCTCGTCGAGGTTCTGCGCGGTCGTCCGGCAGCGGTCCGGGTCGAGCGTCGTGTAGACGCTGCGCGTCTGTGCCAAGACGGGTAGCGCAGCCAGCATGGACAGCGCGAGCAGCGAGGATCGGAGCATGTGTACGGGCCGGATGGACCAGGGAAGGTCGTACGGTACTTTGGGGGACGCCACCACGCGCCCCGATGGTCCGTCTGCTGCTCCTCGCGCCCCTGCTCGCGCTCGCGGCGTGCTCGCCCAACGCCGAGGCGCCGGCCACGGGCGCCGCCCCGCCCACGGGCGCCGCGCTCGAGCTCACGGCCAGCGGCGTCGCGCGCCTCGGCGCCGCGACGCCGTTCGACTCGGCCGCCGTCCACGACGCGCTGCCGCCGGGCTTCACGACCGAGCGCCACGCCGAGGCGGACGGCACGCCGACGATCTGGGCGCTGCGCGACGGCCAGATCGTGTTCGAGGTCTACCCCGCGGCCGGCGCCACGGGCGCCGCCGCGACCGTCGGGCGCATCGACGCACCGAACGAGGACGTCCGCGGGCCGGCCGGCGTCCACCCCGGCCAGACGTTCGCCGAGGCCGGCGCCGCGGCGCTGGACTGCGCGCTCGGCGCGGACGACCTGCGCGACCGCGCCGTCTGCCGCGGCGACGGCGTCGACCTCGTCTTCGCGAGCCAGGCGCTCGCCGGGCAGACCGACCTGCCGGACGCCGCCGCGCTGGCCGACGCCTTCCTCGAGCGCCTCGTCTGGCGCGCCGGCTGAGCGTCAGACGAACTCGGGCTGGCACACGGCGCACGGGCAGAGCGCCCGCAGCGCGTCCCACCGCCACAGGCCGGACGCGTGGCCGTCGCCCCAGACGATCTGGACGGCGTAGTTGCCGGCCGGGCGCAGCCCGCTGATCTCGTGCGTCATCAGGCCGGGCAGGTGGAACACGACCGGGTCCACGGGCTGGCCCATCGCCGCGTGGCCGCCGCGGCACGTCGCGCACGGGCAGGCGCGCTTCAGGCCCTCGTACGAGTAGACCGACGTGTGGCCGTCCGCCCACTCGACCGTCAAGGTCTGGTCGGGCTGGTCGGCGGCGAGGCGGGTCGGGCGGATGGAGTCGGGCGTCATGGTCGAGGCGTCTCGGTGGAGCAGGGGAACGCGGGCGAGGCGCTCCGGAGGGCGGCGCGGCCGCGAGTTTCGCGCGATGCTGGCGCCCGGGCCGCGGCGCCGGGCGGACCCGCAGCGAGGCGCGTGCGTACGTTCGGCTGTCGCCCCAGAAACCGCCGGTTTACCGCCGCAGCGCAATGTTTGGATTCAACAGCGGGTACGTCGAGGACCTCTACGCACAGTACCTCCAGAACCCCGAGTCCGTCAGCGAGAGCTGGCGCGACTTTTTCGCCGACTTCAACCCCGGCCCGACCTTCACGGCCACGCTCGGCGCCGCGCCGGCGACGGCGCCCGGCAAGACGACCAACGTCGTGACCGGCCCGCGCCCCGAGCGCCTCGGCGGCGACGGCGCCGCCGAGGAGATGCCGACGCCGCGCGCGCTGCGCGGCCCCGAGAGCCCGGCAACCGCGCCCGCCGCGACGCCCAGCACTCCGGCGGCGCCTGCCGCTCCGGCGCCGCCTGCCGCTCCGCCTGCCGCTCCGGCGCTGCCCGCCGCTCCGAGTGCCCCGGCGGCGCCCACCGCGAGCGACTCGCGCCCGGCCGCGCCCGCCGTGGCGCTCCCCGAGGGCGCCACGGCGACGCCGCTGCGCGGCGTCCCGGCGAAGATCGTCGAGAACATGGAGGCGAGCCTCACGATCCCGACCGCGACGTCGGTCCGCGAGATCGCGGTCCGGCTGATGGCCGAGAACCGGCGCCTCATCAACCGCCGGCAGGCCGCCGTCGGCGGCGAGAAGGTCTCGTTCACGCACCTCATCGCGTACGCCATCGTCCAGGCGACGAAGCAGGTGCCGGCGATGAGCGCCGCGTTCCGCCACACCGACGCCGGCCCGGAGCGCATCGACCCGGCGCACCAGACGCTCGGCCTCGCCATCGACATCGAGAAGCGCGGCAAGCGCCAGCTCCTCGTCCCGAACATCAAGAGCGCCGAGACGCTGAGCTTCGCCGAGTTCCTCGGCCAGTACAACGACATCGTCAAGCGCGCGCGCGACGGCGGTCTCACCGTCGAGGACTACGCCGGCACGACGGCGACGCTCACCAACCCGGGCGGCATCGGGACGGTCATGTCGGTCCCGCGGCTCATGCCGGGGCAGGGCGTGATCGTGGCCGTCGGCGCGATCGGGTACCCGCCGGAGTACGCCGGGATGAGCCGGACGGACCTGTCGCGCCTCGGCCTCTCGGAGATCATGACGATGACGTCCACGTACGACCACCGCGTGATCCAGGGCGCCGAGTCGGGCGAGTTCCTCAACGTTGCCGCGAAGCTGATCCAGGGCGACGACGGCTTCTACGACGCCATCTTCGAGAGCCTCGGCATCCACACGCCGCCGTTCCGCCACCTCGCCGATTCGACGCCGAGCCTCGGCACGGGCGCGGCGAGCCCGCGGGCGAAGATGTCGAGGGTCGAGAAGCAGGCCCGCGTCTTCGAGCTCATCCGCGCCTACCGCGTCCGCGGCCACCTGCTCGCGAACACGAACCCGCTCGGCTACGAGCCGCGCGCGCTCGGCGAGCTCGACCCCGCCGCCTACGGCCTGACCGTCTGGGACCTCGACCGCGTCTTCCTCACGGGCGGCATCGGCGGCGAGGGCGGGAGCGAGAAGCTGCCCCTCCGCGACCTCCTCGAGCGCCTCTGGGACACGTACACGGGGCACGTCGGCAGCGAGTTCATGCACATCTCGAACCCCGAGGAAAAGCGCTGGCTCATCGAGCGCATCGAGGGGACCAAGTTCCAGGACCCGCTCTCGGTCGAGCGCAAGACGCGCATCTTCCAGAAGCTCAACGCCGCCGAGGCGCTCGAGCAGTTCATCCACACCAAGTACATCGGCCACAAGCGGTTCTCGCTCGAGGGCGCCGAGTCCATGATCGCCGTCCTCGACGCCGTCCTGTCCGATGCGGCAGATGGCGAGGGCGAGGCGGTCGTGATCGGGATGGCCCACCGCGGGCGCCTCAACGTGCTCGCGAACACGATCGGCAAGCCGTACCGCAAGGTCTTCGCCGAGTTCGAGGGCGCCGTGGACCCCGAGGCCGTGCAGGGCTCGGGCGACGTGAAGTACCACCTCGGCCAGCGCGGGACGCACACGAGCCCCGCGGGCAACACGGTCAAGCTCACGCTCTCGGCCAACCCGAGCCACCTCGAGGCCGTCAACCCGGTCGTCGAGGGCATGGTGCGCGCCAAGCAGCAGCACATCCTCGACGCCGAGCCCGGGGTCGACGAGAAGATCCTCCGCGACCGCGTCATCCCGATCCTGCTGCACGGCGACGCCGCGTTCGCGGGGCAGGGCGTCGTGGCCGAGACGCTCAACCTGAGCCAGCTCGAGGGCTACCGCACGGGCGGGACGGTCCACCTCGTCGTGAACAACCAGATCGGCTTCACGACGCTGCCGATGCACAGCCGGTCCTCGGCCTACGCGACGGACATCGCGCGCATGATCCAGGCGCCGATCTTCCACGTCAACGGCGACGACCCCGAGGCGTGCGTCCGCGTCGCACGGATGGCGTTCCAGTACCGCCAGGCGTTCAACAAGGACGTCGTGGTGGACATGGTGTGCTACCGCAAGTATGGCCACAACGAGGGCGACGAGCCGGCCTACACGCAGCCGCTGATGTACGCCGAGATCGGGCAGCACCGCTCGGTCCGGAAGCTGTACCTCGAGCGCCTGCTGCGCCGCGGCGAGCTCACACCCGAGGGCGCCGAGGCCGTCCTCGACGACTTCCGCGCGCACCTCGACCGCGCCTTCGAGGAGACGAAGGAGCTCGTGGCGAAAGACGCCGAGAAGGTGCCGAAGCCGAAGCACGTCTCGGTCGAGCCCCTCGCCCCGACGACGGCGCCGCGCGCCGAGCTCGAGCGCGTCGTGCAGACGCTCGAGACGATGCCCGAGGGCTTCACGGTCCACCCGAAGCTCGGGCGGCTCCTCTCGAAGCGCGGCCAGCAGTTCGAGGACGGCCACATCGACTGGGCCTTCGGCGAGGCGCTCGCCTTCGGGACGCTCCTCATCGAGGGCACGCGTGTCCGCCTGACGGGCCAGGACTCCGGGCGCGGCACGTTCTCGCAGCGCCACGCGATCCTCTACGACCAGACGGACGGCCACGCGTACATCCCGCTGCGGCACATCCAGGACGGCCAGGCGCGCTTCGAGGTCTACGACTCGCTGCTGAGCGAGTACGCCGCGCTCGGCTTCGAGTACGGCTACACCGTCGCCGACCCCGAGGCGCTCGTGCTGTGGGAGGCCCAGTTCGGCGACTTCGTCAACGGCGCGCAGATCATGACCGACCAGTTCATCGCGTCCGCCGAGGCGAAGTGGGGCCAGACGTCGCGGCTCGTGATGCTGCTGCCGCACGGCTACGAAGGCCAGGGCCCGGAGCACTCGTCGGCCCGGCCGGAGCGCTTCCTGCAGCTCTGCGCCGAGGACAACCTCGTCGTCGCCAACTTCACGACGCCGGCGAACTACTTCCACGCGCTGCGCCTCCAGATGCGCCGGCCCGTGGCGAAGCCGCTCGTCGTGATGACGCCGAAGAGCCTGCTGCGCCTGCCGCAGGCCGTGTCGTCCGTGGAGGACTTCACGGAGCGCGGCTACCAGCCGTTCATCCCGTCGGGGCAGGACGGCACCGGGGACGGTGCCCATGCCGAGCGCCTCGTGCTGTGCACGGGCAAGGTCTACTACGACGTGATGAAGGCCCGCGAGGGGCTCGAGCGCCCCGAGTCGGTCGCGGTCGCTCGCCTCGAGCAGCTCTACCCGTTCCCGGCGGACGAGGTGAGGGCGGAGATGGAGCGGTTCGCCGGCAAGCCGGTGGTCTGGCTCCAGGAGGAGCCGGCCAACATGGGCGCGTGGAGCTTCGTGCGGCCGCGGATCGAGGCGCTCCTGCCGGACTGCCCGCACGTGGAGTATGCCGGCCGGAAGGCGGCGGCGAGCCCGGCGACGGGCAGTGCCTCGCGCCACGCCGCCGAGCAGGCCGCGCTCCTCGACGCCGCGCTGGGCAAGCCCTCGCCGGAATCGGACGAGGCCGCCGAGGACACGATGGCGCACTCGGCCGCAGACTGAGGAGAGGGGACCGGGAAATGGGGACTGTCGAGGCGCCCGCGGTCTGACCGCGAGCGCCCCGGCTCTTCCCATCTGTGGCGCCGAAGCAGGAAAGGGCGCGCTCGCCGAGCGCGCCGCTGTCAGCGCCCGTGCCTCGTCGGATAGTGCGGGGCGACGGCTCCCCGCGCATTCCAGCCCCCAGTTCCCATTCGCCAGTCCCCGCGCAAAAACGCCCGCCGCGGACCGGGTCCAGGGCGGGCGTCGAGGCGGAGCGAGCCGCCGAGCGGCTCGAAGCCCCGTCGCGGGGGCAGCCGTCGGCTAGTACATGCGCCGGTTGGCGCGGCGGGCCTTCTTGTAGGCCTCCTTGCGCTCGAGGCGCTTGGTCTCGGAGGGCTTCGTGAAGGCCATGTTCTCGCGGAACGTGCGGAGCGTGCGCGCGCGGTTGACGACGCGCTTGAACCGGCGCAGGGCGCGGTCGATCGACTCTTTGTCGCGAACTTTGATGCCGACGGACAAGGG
>JBBSQZ010000057.1:0-14272 GCA_038243565.1 Rhodothermales bacterium
ATCTCGTCGGAGGCGTTGCCGTGCCTTGCGTCGGATCTGATCTTGGAGGTCGCCGCGGCGCCTGGCCGCGCGCGCGGTCGGTGGACCGGGTAGGGTGTAGGGCATGACCCCGGCAACGGGGCCTCGCCCTGTTCCGGTCCGCCAACGGGTCTTGCCAGGCCTCCCGTTACATCACAGGTTGAAGGGTTGAAGGGTTTTTTACAGCTCAGGATTCTGCATTTCCCCTTCCACCTGTTCACCCCTCAACCCTTCAACCATTCTGCGAGGAAGGCGGTCGAGCGCGTCCACGCGTCGGCTGCGGCCATAGGCTCGTAGCTCTGGCCGGACGGGTTGGCGAAGGCGTGGTTTGCGCCGGGGTAGACGTGGAAGGCGTGCCGGACGCCCGCCTCGGTGAGCGCCGCGTCGAAGGCCGAGACGGCGGACTGCGGGATGGACGTGTCGGCGCCGCCGTAGAGCGCGAGGATCGGCATCCGGAGCGGCCGCAGCGCCGCGGCGTCGGACGGCGGGTTGCCGCCGTAGAAGATGACCGCCGCGTCGAGCTGGTCCGGCAGGACGAGCGCCGCGTGGAGCGCCTGGTTGCCGCCGAAGCACCACCCGAGCACGCCGACGCGCTGCGCACCGCGGTCCGAGAGGAAGGCGTACGCCTGGCGGAGGTTGTCGCCCGAGGCGTCGGGGTCGGCGAAGGCGGCCTGCATCAGCGTCATCGCGGCGTCGGGCGTCGCGGCGGAGCGGCCGCCGTAGAGGTCGACGGCGAGCACGGCGTAGCCCTCGCTGGCGTAGCGCGCGGCCATCGCGCGGACGTTGTCGTTGAGCCCCCACCACTCGTGGACGACGATGAGCCCGGGCAGGCCCGCCGCGGCGCCGCGCGGCGTCACGAGCGTCCCGACGACGGGCTGGCCCTCGACGGTGGCGTAGGTCACATTCTCCGAGACCACGTCGAGCGCCGCGGCGCCGGCCGCGGCGCCCGAGGCGGCCGGCGTCTCGCCGTCGTGCTGGTGCCGCATCTCGCCGACGTAGGTCGAGTCCGCCGAGGCGAGTGGCGCGGGCGTGGTCTGGCAGGCGGACATGGCGAGGACGAGGACGGCGAGGGCGAATCGGGGCATAGCGGGGCGGCGGCCTGGGGAGGGCTGGTACGTTCTGGAAGTCTGGATCTACTCCCTTCCATAAACAACGTCGTCCAGAGCGGGTCGAGATGGGGTGCGCCGGCCTTCAGCGCGAGATGACCGTGGTGTTGGATTGGGGAGGCCGAAGAACTTAACGTCCCTGCCCTCGTGGAGGGGGACAGCCGTCCGAGCCGGAAGCGAAGCGGCCTGCCGGGCCGCGGGAGGTTCGGGACGACCCGGCGGCACCCGCTCCTCCCCTTTTCCGACATGTCCGACCTCCACGCCTCGACCGACACGCCCGACGACGACGACGCCTCGGGCGTCGAGGAGGCCGCGACCGAGTCGCTCGGGCTGCGCTGGCACGACCGCCACGTGCTCTACCGCGAGACGGCCGAAGCCGCGACTGACACCGACCTCCCGTTCTGGGGCGTCCTGCTGCTCTCGGGCGCGATCGCGCTGTTCGGCCTCGCCCTCAACGCGACGGCCGTCGTGATCGGCGCGATGCTCGTCGCGCCCCTGCTCGGGCCGCTGCTGGGGCTGTCGCTCGCGCTCGCCGTCGGCGACGGGCGCCTCGCGATCCAGACCGCGGCGACGGTCCTCCTCGGCGCCGTGGGCGTCGTGGCCCTCGCGGCCCTGCTGACGCTCGCGCTGCCGTTCCACGAGATCACGCCCGAGATCCTGGCTCGAACGCGCCCGACGCTGCTCGACCTCGCCATCGCCGTCGCGTCGGGCCTCGCCGGCGCCGTCGTGACGGTCTCGCGCGAGACGCGCCTCTCGGCGTCCATCCCGGGCGTCGCGATCGCGGTCGCGCTCATCCCGCCGCTCGCCGTCGCCGGCTTCGGCATCGGAACCGGCTGGCAGTGGGACCTCATCTCGGGCGCGCTGCTGCTCTTCGGCGCCAACCTCGGCGGCATCGTCCTCTCGGGGATGATCGTGTTCATGCTCGTCGGGATGCACCGGGCGGACGTCGTGGAGGCAGCGCGCGACTGGCACCGCCGCAGCAAGGCGACGGGCCTCGCGCGCGTGCTCGAGCACGCACGCGTGTTCGACCGCGTCCGCGTGTTCGACGCGCCGTGGGCGCGCATCGCGCTCGTGCTCGCGTTCGTCGCCGCCGTCTCCGGGCCGCTCACGTCGACGCTGCGGCAGGTGCTCCGAGAGATCCGCGTGCAGAACGCCGCCGGCGCCGCGGCGCACGCCATCACCGAGGCCGGCGGCTTCGTGCTCGGGAAATCCGTGGACGTCCACGAGCGCACGACGGACGTCCGCCTGCGGGTCGCGACGGAGACGTGGATCCCGGACGACGTGCGTGCGGGCATCGAGGCGGCGGCGCAGGCGCAGGCCGGAGAGCCGCTCGGCCTGGCCGTGGAGCAGGTGCTCGTCTCGGAGAACGAGGCCGGAGCGCTCCGCGATGCGGGGACGGACAGGCCGGCCATAGACCCGGCGCCGCCCGTCCCCACTGCGCCCGATGTGGTCGCAGCGTTGGACGCGCGCCTCTCGGGGACGCTCCAGGGCGTCGTCGTGCCGGACAGCGTGGCGATCGTCGGGGCGACGTTTGCCATCGGCTCGGGGCCGCCGCCGCGCGTGCGCGTGGCGTACCGCGCCGCGCAGCGCCTGCCGGCCGTGGCCGAGGCGATGATCGCGCGGCAGGTCGCCCGCGGCATCGGCATGCCGCCCGAGGCGGTCCAGACGGTCGCGTTCGCGCGCGTGCCCTTCCCCGCCGACTCGGCCGGCGTCTCGGCGCTGGCCGCGCGCGTGGCGCCGTTCCCGCGCCTGCGCCTCGTCGTCACCGGCGACTCCGTTGCCGTCCGCCGTGGCGTCGCGGCGTTCGCCCGCGCCGGCGCCTCGGTCGCCGGCCGTCCCTCGGCGGGCGCCGCGCGCGTGTGGGTCGAGGTGCCGGTGGCGCCCCCGAGCACGTCCCGCCCCTCCCCCTGAACCGGCCTTAACACCCCCGTCACACGCGTGAACTCGGCGTGAGGCCGAATCCTGAGGCGCTCCCTCAGGTAGAGAGCCTTAGATTCAGGACAAAGGAGTCCGAAATAGAAAAGCCTGCCATGATCCTCTCCCACCGCTGCGAGTACGCCGTCCGGACGGCCCTCTTCCTGGCCGCTGCCGACCGCAGCGGGTACGTCGCCGTCCGCGAGATCAGCGCTGCGCTGGGCATCCCCCGCCCGTTCCTTTCCAAGACCGTCCAGGTCCTCACGTCGGCCGGCATCTTCACGTCGATGCGCGGGCCGGCCGGCGGCCTCGCCCTCGCCCGCCCCGCATCGCAGATCTCGCTCAAGGAGATCGTCCTCGCCGTCGACGGCGCCGGCCTGTTCACCGAGTGCGTCCTCGGGCTGCCCGGCTGCGGCGACCGCACGCCGTGCCCGCTCCACGACCAGTGGTCGCCGGCCCGCGCGCGCGTCCACGACATGTTCGCCGCGGCGACGCTGGCCGACACGGCCGTGCGGACGCAGGCCGGCGACTTCCGCCTCGCCCTCGGGGCGCTCTGACTTTTTTTCGTCCCATACAGGACCTCAAGGTCCGAAACCTCATCCCCCCATGACCCGCTCTCTCGCTCTGGTGCTCGCCGCGATCGCACTGACGGTCCTCGTCGGCTTCGCAGCGTTCAACGTGGGCCTCGCCCGCACCTCCGACACTAATGCCGCGCCCGAGATCGCCGAGATCACGCTGCCGGATGTCACCGGCGTCGAGACGGCCGTGCTCACGCACGCGCCGAACGTGCCGCCTGTGATCACGCGCGACTACGCCACGCGCGTCGTGGTGAACATGGAGACGACCGAGGTCGAGAAGGAGCTCGCCGACGGCGTCTCGTACACGTTCTGGACGTTCGGCGGCGACGTGCCCGGCCCGTTCATCCGCGTCCGTGAGGGCGACCTCGTCGAGTTCCACCTCTCCAACGCCGCCTCGAGCACCGTCCCGCACAACATCGACCTGCACGCCGTCACCGGGACGGGCGGCGGGGCCGAGATCTCGATGGTCGTGCCCGGCCACGCGACGTCGTTCGAGTTCCGCGCCATCAAGCCCGGCCTCTACGTGTACCACTGCGCGACGGCCCCGGTCGGGCTGCACGTCGCCAACGGCATGTACGGCCTGATCTTCGTCCAGCCCAAGGAGGGCATGCCGGCCGTGGACAAGGAGTTCTACGTGATGCAGAGCGAGTTCTACACGTCGGGCAAGATGGGCGAGAAGGGCCTCCAGCCGTTCGACCTCGACAAGGCCGTCGACGAGGAGCCCGAGTACGTCGTCTTCAACGGCCGCGTCGGCGCGCTGACGGGCGAGAACGCCATCAGCGCCTCGGTCGGCCAGACGGTCCGCCTCTTCGTCGGCAACGCCGGCCCCAACCTCACGTCGAGCTTCCACGTCATCGGCGAGATGTTCGACCACGTCTACGGCGAGGGCGGCACGCGCGTGAACCAGGTCAACGTGCAGACGACGAGCATCCCGTCCGGCGGCTCGGCCATCGTGGACTTCAAGGTGGACGTGCCCGGGCGCTTCACGCTCGTGGACCACGCCCTCTTCCGGGCCTTCAACAAGGGCGCCGTCGGCATCCTCGAGGTGACCGGCGACGAGCACCCCGAGATCCTCCGCGAGGGCACGTCCGCAGGCCCCGTCACTGCGTCCCGCTGACCACTCTCCGTTCCCCCACCGCCATGACCCGCTCTGCGCTCCTGATCGGCATCGTCGCATTCGTGATGTCGTCGCCCATCGCGCTCCTGCAGCCGGCCGTCGAGGCGCCGCGCCCCGTGGCGCTCGCCGCCGCCGAAGACGTCGCCGTGCCGGCCGCCGAGATGGTGCGCCTCGACGAGGGCACATACACGCCGCTGTACAAGACGGCGACGGGCGACTCGGTGGTCTCGGTGGCGGCGTTCGACCTCGCGGTGCGGCCCGTGACGAACGCCGAGTTCCTCGCCTTCGTCCGCGCCAACCCGACGTGGCGGCGCTCGGCCGCGGCCGCGCTCATGGTCGAGGACGGCTACCTCGGCCACTGGGCCGGCGACGTGGACCTGGGCGAGGCGCCGCCGGCGAGCCCGGTCGTCAACGTGTCGTGGTTCGCGGCGCGCGCCTACGCCGCGTGGGCCGGCGCCCGCCTCCCCACGACCGACGAGTGGGAGTACGCCGCCTCGGCGAGCGCGACGCAGGCCGACGGCCGCGCCGACCCCGCGTTCGTCCGGACGATCCTGGCGCGGTACAGCCGCCCGACGCCGAACCCGCTGCCCGCCGCCGGGCAGGGCGAGGCCAACGTCTGGGGCGTCCGCGACCTCCACGGCCTCGTCTGGGAGTGGACGTCCGACGTGATGAGCGCGCTCGTGACGGCCGACTCGCGCCAGAGCGCCGACGCCAACAGCCGGCGCTTCTGCGCCGCCGGCGCCGTCGGCGCCTCGGACTTCCACGACTACGCGGCCTTCCTCCGCTACGGCTTCCGCGGCGGCCTCGAGGCCCGCTTCGCCGTCCCGAACCTCGGCTTCCGGCTCGCCCGCGACGCCTCCTGACCCGCCCTCCCATGCTGAAAGTTCTCATCGTCCTTCTCGCATCGCTCGGGCTCGCCGCCTGCCAGTCCGCCGCGGTGCCCGACGGCCCGCTCCCCGAGTCCTCGGTCTACCGCGTGGACGCGCGCTGGATGACCGACGCCGGCGACTCGCTCGCGCTCGCCGACCTCCGCGGCGCGCCCGTCGCGATCGCACTGGTTTATGCCGACTGCGGCACGGCCTGCCCGATGATCGTCCACGACATGAAGAAGCTCGGCGAGGCGGCCGGCACGCCGATGCGCTACGTTCTCGTCTCGCTGGATCCCGCGCGCGACACACCCGAGCACCTCCGCACCTTCCGCAAGGGCCACGAGCTGGGCGACGACTGGACGCTGCTCCGTGGCACGCCCGACGATGTGCAGACGCTCGCGGCCGTCCTCGGCGTTCGCTACCGCGCGGACCCTGACGGCATGATCTCGCATTCAAACCTCATCACGCTCCTCGGCACGGGCGGCGACGTCGTCGCTCGTCAGGAGGGGATCGGAACCGACCCCGCTCCGGCGGTTGCGGCTCTCCGAACGTCTCTCTAACCCTCACCCCAACCTCCCATGTTCATGCCTCGCATGTCCACCCTCGTCCTCGCCGCCGGCCTCGTGCTCTCCGCCTGCGGCGGCGGCACCGACGAGTCGACCACGACCGTCCCGGTCGTGCCGGCCACCCCGGCCGCGCCCGCCGCCTCGGCGACGCCGCCCGCCTACGAGGGCGAGGCCGCCGAGATCACCATCTCGCCCGTCGGCGAGGAGATGAAGTACGCCGAGACCGAGTTCACCGTCCACCCCGGCCAGACGGTCAAGCTGACGATGAACAACACGGCCACGAGCCCGGCGATGCACCACAACGTCGCCGTGCTGAAGTCGAGCGACGACGTGCAGACGGTCGGCACCGCGGCCGCCTCGGCCGCCGACACCGACTACATCGCGCCTCGCACGAAGAGCATGATCATCGCGCACACGCCGATGTCGGCGCCGGGCGAGTCGCACGAGGTCACGTTCACGGCACCCGCCGCGGGCGACTACCCGTACATCTGCACGTACCCCGGCCACTTCATCTCGATGAAGGGCACGATGCACGTCGTCCCGTAATAGCAGATTCGCTTGGTCTCTTTCGGAATGTCATTGCGAGGAGCGAAGCGACGAAGCAATCTCGATCTGCAGCGCGCTGCGTCTCGAGATTGCTTCGCTTCGCTCGCAGTGACAGCTACTTATAAGTGGTTGGGTTTGCTGTACTCACGCCCGGTAACCGTTCCCATGCCCGAACTCCGCGACATCGAGACCGACGCCGACATCCAGGCGGTCGTCCACGCGTTCTACCGCGACATGGAGGCCGAGCCAACGATCGGCTCCTACTTCGCCGGGCTCGACTGGTCCGCCCACCTGCCCAAGATGGTCAGCTTCTGGTCGTCCGTCGTCTTCCAGACCGGCGCGTACCGCGGCCGGCCGTTCGACCCGCACGCGCTGATGGAGGGACTCGCCCGCGTCCACTTCGCGACCTGGGTCGGGCGCTTCCAGGCCACCGTGGACACCCTCTTCGCCGGCCCGAACGCCGACCTGATGAAGGCCCGAGCCGAGCAGATCGCCGGCGTCTTCCAGGTCAAGCTCGGCCTCTGGCGCATCCTCGACGCCGAAGCGGCATGACGCGTTCGGACGCCCTCGAGCCGCTCTCGCACGACCACCACGAGGCGCTCGTCTTCGTCGCCGGCCTGCGCCGCGCGCACCGCGCGGGCGACGATCCGGCGCCGCTCGCGGCCGAAGTCGCGGCCTTCTGGCGCGACCACCTCGTGCCCCACTTCGCCGAGGAGGAGGCCGCCGTGGTGCCCATCCTCCAGTCCGGCGCACCAGACATGGCGGCGCGGATGCTGGACGAGCACCGCGCCATCCGGGCCCTCGCCGACGCCATCGCTGCGGCGACGCCGGCGTGGGACGGCCCGCTCGGGCGCCTCGCCGACGTCCTCGCCGCGCACGTCCGCTTCGAGGAGCGCGAGGCCTTCCCCGCCGCCGAGCGCCTCGCCAGCGCAGGCCAGCTCGCGCGCCTCGGCGCCGACCTCTGCAGCCTTCGCACCCACCGCCACCCGTGATCCCATGAACACGCTCGCCACCCGCACCGTCGGCGACCTCGTCGCCGAAGACGCCCGCCGCGGCGCCACCTTCAAGCGCTTCGACATCGACTTCTGCTGCGGCGGCCACGCGACGCTCGCCGACGCCTGCCGCATCGCCGGCGCCGACCTCGCCGCCGTCGAGCAGGCGCTCCGCGCGCCGGCGCCCGGCGGCCTCGCCCCGCAGCCGCGCGTCGCGGCGTGGCCGCCCGCGTTCCTGGCCGACTACATCGTCGCCGAGCACCACACGTACGTCCGTGAGAACATCCCCGCACTGCGCGCGCTGACGGACAAAATCGCGCGCGTGCACGGCGCCGAGCACCCCGAGCTCGCCGAGGTCGCCCGCCTGTTCGACGCTGTCGCGGCGGAGCTCGAGGACCACATGGAATCCGAAGAGACCGTCGTGTTTCCCCGCATCCGGGCGCTCGGCCAGCCCGCGGCCGGGCCGCCGCTGCGCGACCTCGTCGGCGACATGGAGGCCGAGCACGACGAGGCCGGCCGCGCCCTGCGCGACATCCGCCTGCTCACGGACGGCTACGCCCTGCCCGCCGACGCCTGTGCGAGCTACGCCGCCGCGTTCGCCGGGCTCGAGGCGTTCGAGGACGACCTGCACCGGCACGTCCACCTCGAGAACCACTTCCTCTTCCCGAAGGCGCTCACGCTCGAGGCGTCGCTGCCCGCGTCGTAGCGTCGGCCCCACCGATCGGCGCCCAGCGCCTCGCGGTGCTCGGCGAGATCCGCCACCGCACCGAGTTCGACGACCGCGGTCACACGCGGCGCGCCTCGGCGGTTCACCTGCTCTGGCCGCGGCTCGCCGTCGACCCGCGCCCGGGGCTGCGGGGCGCCGGCGCGTGGAGCGCCTGCTCGATGGCGGCGAGGTCGTGTGGGCGGCCGTGCTGATCCAGGCGGCGTGGCTGCTGCCGGCACTCGACGCGCGGGCCGGCGTACTCCTCGCCGACGGGACGCTGCCGCCCGAGCCGTCGCTCCACTGGCTCTTCGGCATCGCCGAAGTCGCAAAGGTCGCCGCGCTCGTCGCGGCCGGCTGGCTCGCCTCCTGCCCTTCCACCGCGGCGCCTCGCGCCGACTGCCCCGCCCGTCATGGACTACGCCTTCATCCCCGACCTCGCCCGCCGCGCCGCCGAGCTCGCGCAGACCGGCCTGCCGACCGAGCACATCGCCGGCCGCGCCCTCTTTACGGACGAGCACGTCAAGGTGCTGGCCTTCCCGTTCGAGGCCGGGCAGTCGCTCACCGAGCACACGAGCCCGCACCCGGCCATCATCCACGTGCTCGAGGGCGAGGCCCGGATCACGCTCGGCGACGACGCCGTCGAGGCGCGGCCGGGGTCGTGGATCCATATGGACGCGCAGCTGCCGCACAGCATCCACGCGCAGACGGAGTTTCTGATGCTGCTCATCATCTTCCGCTCGGTCCCGTGACCGTCCGCGCCTCGCTCGTTCGCACGGGCGGTTGAAGGTGCGCGGCGCGGGCGGACCTGCGCGCGCAGGCCGGCGTTTACGGACCTTCTCCGACCTGAAGGCCTCGTGATCCTCTCCCGCCGCTGCGAGTACGGCCTCCGCGCCGCGCTTTTCCTGGCCTCGCGGCCCGACGGGCCCGTGCCGGTCCGCGAGGTCAGCGAGGCGCTGGGCATCCCCAACGCCTTCCTCGCCAAGACCGTCCGCGACCTGGTGCACGCCGGCATCGTGGCGTCGCAGTCCGGCGCGCGCGGCGGGCTGACGCTGGCCCGGCCGGCCGCGAGCGTCGTGCTGAAGGACATCGTGGTGGCCATCGACGGGCCGGACGTCTTCGAGGGGTGCGTGCTGCGGCTGCCCGGCTGCGGCGAGCTGGCGCCCTGCCCGCTGCACGAGTCGTGGCTCGGCATCCGCGCACGTATCGAGGCGATGCTCGCCGGCGAGACGCTCGAGGCGGCCGCCGAGGCGACGCGCGCCTACGGCTTTCGGATCGCGCTGCCGGGCGGCGCGGCCCGCTGACGCCGGTAGGCGCAGAAATAGTTGATCCGATCGTGGACAGTTTTGTCCGGGGTCGTTAGGTTCGACCCGATCGCGGACAAGAACGTCCACGATTCATTCCCGAGCCGCCATGCCGCCCACCGAGACGCCGACGCCCCCGCTGTTCACGGCCCTGCGCGCGCTCGGCGCGCTCGTGCTCGTGCTGATGCTCGCGTCCATCGGCTACGCCGGCTGGATCGCGCTCCAGAACTGGGGCTCCATCAGCGTCTAGCGCGCCCGGCGCTCGCCCCCACCGACCCGCACCGCTGCCATGACGAAGCGCCACACCCGGCTGTTCTTCATCGGAGGGACGCTCTTGTTCTTCGCCGTCTTCGTCGGGATGACCATCGACAGTCACCGGCAGTTCCCCGCGCTCACGCACGAGGAGAACCTCACGCCCGAGGTCATCGCGGGCAAGCACGTCTGGCACCGGACCAACTGCATCAACTGCCACACGCTGCTGGGCGAGGGCGCGTACTACGCGCCGGACCTCACCAAGATCACCCAGCAGCGCGGCGCGCCTTACCTCACAGCCTTCCTCCGCAACCCGTCGCAGTTCTACTCTGAAGAGACGAACCGGCGGCTGATGCCAAACCCGAACCTCTCGGACCAGGAGATCGCCGAGGTGATCGCGTTCCTGGACTGGGTCGGCCACATCGACACGCAGGGCTGGCCGCCGCGGCCGATCGTCGTCTCGAGCGGCCAGATGGCCGGGGCCACGACCGGCGCAACGACCGAGGGCGCCGCGTCGGACAACCCCATCGCGCAGGGGGAGGCGCTCTTCCGCGGCCCGGACTTCGCGTGCGCGGCCTGCCACTCGACCCAGGCCGGCGTCACGCTGGCCGGGCCGACCCTGGCCGGCATCGGCTCGCGTGACGCCGAGCGCATCGCTGCGCCGGGCTACACCGGCACCGCGACCGACGCCGCGGGCTACATCCGCGAGTCCATCCTGCATCCGAGCACCTACCTCGTGCCGGGTGCCAACTTCTCGACGGGCCCCGGCGGCGTCTCGCTGATGCCGGCCGACTACGCCGAGCGGATGCAGCCGCCGCAGATCGACCAGCTCGTCGCCTACCTCTCGACCCTCCGCTGACCATGCGCTACCGCTCGCAATCGATCGCGTACTGGTACTTCGCCGTCGCCGTCTGCCTGTTCGGGCTCCAGATGGTGTTCGGGCTGGTCGCCGTGGTGAAGTACCTCGGGCCGGACCCGCTCATCAACATCCTCCCGTTCGACCGCGTCAAGGAGATCCACACGAACCTGCTCATCGTGTGGGTGCTGACGGGCTTCATGGGCGCGACGTACTACGTCGTGCCCGAGGAGTCGCGGGCGGAGATCTACAGCCCCAGGCTGGCCTACTGGCAGCTCGCCCTGTTCTCGCTCGCCGGCGTCACGGCCGTCGTGGGCTACCTCTTCGGCTGGACCGAGGGCAACAAGCTCCTCGAGCAGCCCTACCCGGTGAAGCTGGCGATCGTCGTCGTGATGCTGATGTTCCTGTACAACATCCTCATGACGATCCGCAAGGCCGGCCGCTGGACGACGACCGAGGCGGTGCTCGTGGCCGGGCTCGCCCTCTCGGCGTTGCTCTACCTGCCCGCGCTCGCGTCGTGGGACAACTACACGATCAGCATCTTCTACCGCTGGTGGACGATCCACCTGTGGGTCGAGGGCGTGTGGGAGATGATCCAGGCGAGCCTGCTGGCGTACCTCCTCGTCCGCCTCTCGGGCGCGGACCGCGAGGTGATGGAGAAGTGGCTCTACGTCATCGTCGGCCTCGTCTTCATCGCCGGCATCCTGGGCACGGCGCACCACTACTACTGGGTCGGCGTGCCCCACTACTGGCTGCCCATCGGCGGCGTCTTCAGCGCGCTCGAGCCGCTCGCGCTCTTCCTGATGGTCGCCTACGCCTACGTCGCGATGCGGCGCTCGGGCCTTCAGCACCCCAACGCGCTCGCGCTGCACTGGACCGTCGGCAGCGCCGTGTTCACGGCCTTCGGGGCGGGCCTGCTGGGGCTGGCCCACACGTGGCCGTCCGTCAACAAGTGGACGCACGGGACCATGATCACGCCGATGCACGGCCACTCGGCCTTCTTCGGGGCGTACGTCATGATCACGCTCGCCATCATCACCTTCGCCGGCCCGTACCTGACGACGCGGGGCGAGGACGCGAGCCGCAAGATGGGCTACTGGGCCTTCTGGCTGATGGTCTCGGGCATGTTCGGGATGACGTTCTCGTTCGGCACGGCCGGCATCGCGCAGACGTACCTCGAGCGGATCATGGGCCTGGGCTACCTCGAGACGCAGCTCAAGCTGCAGGTCCACTTCCTGATGCTGACGCTGACGGGTGTCCTGTTCTCGGTCGGCGTGGCCCTGTTCGTGATCGACTTCTTCCGCTTCCGCCCGCGCGTCCCGCTCCTCGACGCCGAGCCGGCGCCCGACGCGCCCGACGCCGTCGTCGTGTCCCCGGCCTGAGCCTGGCTTGTCGCCTCACCCCCATGGCGCCTCGAGGCGCTCCGTGAGTCATTGAGCGACCGGCTCTCACCCGCGACTGTCGGGTAGGACGTCCGACCTCTTCGGATTCCTTCCATCCCCGATCAACGTCATCCCGAACAGCGAGCCGCCAGGCGAGCGTCGTTGAGGGATCTCGACGCGTTGGACCTGACTGCAGGGGCTCCGGTTGTGCGTCGAGATCCCTCGACAAGCTCGGGATGACGTTGGTGTTGGGTGTGAGACGAAACGGATTTCCTGCGTTTGATGCCCCTGTTTTTACGAGCTGCCTGATTCGGCCGCGCCTCTCTCGATCAACTTCCTCGATCCGACACCATGACCCAGACAACCGGAGACGGCATTGCCGAGGCGCCGGAGCTTGAACATGCGGGCCTCCGCGTGGCTGCTTCGGAGCCGTACTACGTGCCGACCGGCGACGAGGTCGAGATCTTCGAGCAGTGCCACGCGCACGGCCTCGCCGTCATGCTCAAGGGGCCGACGGGCTGCGGCAAGACGCGCTTCGTCGAATACGTCGCGTGGCGCCTCGGGCGGCCGCTCGTGACCGTCGCCTGCCACGACGACCTCTCGGCGAGCGACCTCACGGGCCGCTACCTCATCCGCGGCGGCGAGACCGTCTGGCAGGACGGCCCCCTCACGCTCGCCGCGCGCACGGGCGCCATCTGCTACCTGGACGAGGTCGTCGAGGCGCGGCAGGACACGGTCGTCGTGCTGCACCCGCTCACGGACCACCGCCGGCTGCTGCCGGTCGAGAAGACGGGCGAGGTCATCGAGGCCGCGCCCGGCTTCCAGCTCGTCGTGTCGTACAACCCGGGCTACCAGCACGTGCTCAAGGACCTCAAGCCGAGCACGCGCCAGCGCTTCGTCGCGCTCGAGTTCGACGTGCCGCCGCCCGAGCGCGAGACGGCCATCGTGCAGCACGAGGGCGGCGTGGACCGCGCGACGGCGCACCAGCTCATCGGCCTCGCCGGCCGGCTGCGAGCGCTCCGCGACCGCGGCCTCGCCGAGGTCCCGAGCACGCGCCTGCTCGTCGCCACGGCGCGCCTGATCGCCGGCGGCATCGACGCGAAGACGGCCTGCCGCGTCGGCCTCGTCGGGCCGCTGTCGGACGACGCCGACCTCGCCGCGGCCATGCGCGACCTCGTCGACCTCTCGATGGCGGGCTGATGTCCGAGCCCGAAGACGTCCTACTCGACGGTGCGCACCACGCGACCCTCTTCGTGCAGCGCCTGTGGCGCCGGCGCTCGGCCGCGCAGGCGCCGGAGCGCGTGCGCCTCGCCGACGTCAAGAGCCGCGTCGAGCTGTTCGTCCGCGCCGCGTTCAGCCCCGACCTCGTCGTCGGCGTGGCCGAGCCGCCCGCCGTGCCGACGTGGTTCGCGCGCCTCGGGCGGCGGTTGCCGAACCACCTCGTCGAGCGGCGCACGCTGGCCGCGACCGACGGCGCCACGGTGCGCCTGCCTCGGACGCTCCCGGCGGACGAAACCGCAGGCGGCGGGCTCGTCGGCTACCGGCTCCTCGCCTCGCAGGCCGCCGCCCGCGCCGCGCGCGGGACGCCGCATCACCTCCCGCACGACCCGCTCACGCGCGACCTGTTTCTGGTTCGCGAGGCGGCGGCCGTAGACCGTCTGCTCGAGGCGGATCTGCCGGGCCTATGCCCCGCGCTCCGCGCCGCGCGCGCCTCAGAGCGCACGCAGCGTCCCGACGCGGTCCGCCTCAATCCGCAGGAAACGGCCGTCGAGGCGCACGTGTCGGCCGCGCTGACGGACGACGCGCCGGCCGACGTCTCACCGTCGCCGCAGGCGTCGCGGGCGTGGGCCGAGCAGACGGCCGAGACGATCCGCGCCCTCGGCGGACCGTACCGCGGCGTGCCGGCCGTCGTCCTGTGGGGTCGCGTCACCCCGCCGCCGCCCACGCTGCCCGTGCGGTTCGTCGACCCGGACACCGACGCCGAGGCGCCGGCTCCGCGCGTCGGGCGTCTCGACCGCCGTCCGTCCGTGCGCGAGGCCGCGGAGGACGAGGACGACGACAGTGTCGGG
>JBBSQZ010000058.1:0-14248 GCA_038243565.1 Rhodothermales bacterium
CCAAGACCCAGCCCGCGCTCGTGGCGCGTGTCCTCGGCGCGGTAGAGGCGGTCCCAGACGCGCGGCAGCTCGTCCGCCGCGATCCCGACGCCCGTGTCCTCCACCGCGATGCGGCCGGGCGCCACGCGGACGACGACGCGCTCGCCGGGCGGCGTGTACTTCACCGCGTTGTCGACGAGGTTGGCGAGCGCGCGGCGCAGCCGCCGGCCGTCGGCGGAGACGGTCACCGACGCGGGCGCCTCGACGGCGAGCGCGACGCCTGTCTCCTCGGCGACGCCGCCGTAGAGGTCCGCGACGTCGTGGGCGAGCAGGTCCAGGCGGACGGGCGCGCGGTCTAGGGCGAGCGTGCCGGCCTGCGCCTCGGCGGCGTCCAGGACGGTGTCCAGCGTGTCCTGCGCGGCCTGCGCGGCGTCGACGATGCGGGCGAGGGCGGCGCGGTAGGCGTCCGGATCCCGCTCCCGAGACAGGGCCAGCTCGGCGGTGCCGCGGACCGCCGTCAGCGGCGTCCGCAGGTCGTGCGCCACGTCGTCCAGCGTGTCGCCCAGGCGCCCGACGAGCGCCTCGATGCGGGCGAGCATCGCGTTGAAGAGGCGGAAGAGGTCCGCGAACTCGCCCGACGCCGCGGGCAGCGCGGCGCGCTCGCGGACATCACCCGTCGTCGCGATGGCCTCGAGCGTCCCGACGAGGTGGCGGACGGGCCGCAGCGCCCGGTTCGCCATGAAGCCGCCGCCGACGAGCGCGAGCAGCACGAGCGGCACGAAGACGAAGCCGAAGACGCGCGGCAGCGCCTCGAGCGTGTCGTCGCGCTCGTCCGACGTCATGCCGACCTGGAGCAGGCCGCCGCCGGCGAGGCGCCGCGCGCGGACGTCCAGCGTGCGGCCCTCGCGGGCGTTGTCGAGGCGCGCCTCGGCGCCGGACGTGTCGAGCGCCGCCACATCCGCCGGCTCCCACTCGTCGGGCAGCACCACGAGGTGGACCGATCCGTCGGCGCCGGTGATGCGGACGAAGACCTCCTCGCCGCGGTCGTCGCGCTGAAGCTCGGCGACGTGGCGCCGGACGCCCGCGAGCCCGCCCTCGGCGTACGCCGCCGCGACGCGGCGCTGCTCGGCGCGCAAAAAGGTGGCGTCCTGCCGGGCCAGCACGAGGCCGAGCGCGCCGTAGGCCAGCGCCAGCAGGAGCGCCGCGCTGAGCGCGAAGAGGCTCGCGTAGGCCAGCGTCAGCCGCGCGCCGACGCCGCTCATGCGCCACGGCGTCACGGCACGCGCAGGACGTAGCCCGCCCCGCGGACGGTCTGGATGAGCGCCGGCTCGAACGGCTCGTCGACTTTGGCCCGCAGGCGGTGCACGAGCACCTCGACGACGTTCGTGCGCGGGTTGAAGTCGAAGTCCCAGACGTGCTCGTGGATCGCCGTCTTGCTCACGACGCGCCCGGCGTTGCGGACGAGGACCTCGAGCAGCGCGAACTCGCGCGGCTGGAGCTCGATCGTCTCGCCGGCCCGTGTGACGGCCCGCGCGACGAGGTCGAGCGCGATCGGGCCTGCGGCGAGGCGCGTCGCCTCGGCCGCGCCGGTGCTCCGCCGCACGAGCGCCTGGACGCGGGCGACGAGCTCGGCGAAGGCGAAGGGCTTGGTGAGGTAGTCGTCGCCGCCGGCCTCGAGCCCGCGCACGCGGTCGTCGACGGTCCGGCGTGCGCTGAGGATGAGGACCGGCGTCGCGACGCCGCGCTGGCGCAGGCGCTCGATGAGGTCGAGGCCGCCGAGGCGCGGCAGCATCAGGTCCACGACGGCGGCGTCGTAGGGCGTGTTCAGGGCGAGGGCGAAGGCCGTCTCGCCGTCGGCGGCGTGGTCCACGGCGTAGCCGGCCTCGCGCAGGCCGGTCTGCACGAAGTCGGCGATGAACGGGTCGTCCTCGACGACGAGCAGGCGCATGGGCGGTGGAGGCTGGCGCGTGCGTACCGCCGCCACGCCCGACCGGTTCGCCGCGGCCCGCGCGTCAGGCGACGCCGGATGGCGCGCGCCGGCCCGGCCCCATAGTTTGGCCGCCTGTCAGTCCACCGGTAGCCCGATGCCCGACGCCCTAAGCCCGGCCGACCGCCGCCACCTCGAGCGCTGCGTGGAGCTCGCCGAGGCGGCGCTCGACGCGGGCGACGCGCCCTTCGGCTCCGTCCTCGTCGGCGCCGACGGCGCCGCGATCCGCGAGGCGCGCAACCGCGCCGTCACGGGCGACCCGACGCGGCACCCGGAGCTCGAGCTCGCCCAGTGGGCCGCCGCGAACATGGACGAGGGCGCGCGGGCGGGCGCGACGGTCTACACGTCGGGCGAGCACTGCCCGATGTGCTCGGCCGCGCACGCGTGGGCCGGGCTCGCGCGGATCGTCTACGCGAGCTCGTCCGAGCAGCTCGGCACGTGGCTCGAGGAGTTCGGCGCCCCAGCGCCGCCGATCCGGTCGCTGCCGGTGCAGGAGATCGCGCCGGGCGTCGCGGTGGCGGGGCCGGACGCGGCGCTCGCCGCGCGGGTCCGCGAATTGCAGCGCCGCTTCCACGCCGGCTGATCAGAACGCGATCTGCGCGCGGACGACGACGACCGTCTCGGGCGGTCCGCCGGCGGCCGTCGAGCTCGACCGTCGCCTCGGCGCGGGCGCGGCGCACGAGGAAGCCCTGCGCCTCGCCCGCGGGGCCCTCGGCGACCGCGCGGCAGTCGACCCTGCGCGAGCGCGGGCGTGGCGAGCAGGAGCAGGGCGAGGAGGCGGCGCACGGGCGTTGGGCAAGACGATCGGCGTCGTACCCGTGCTGCCTGGCCCACCGCTTACGGCCGCCTTACAGCAGCGTCATCTTGCCTGCGGGCGAGGATCAGTCCGAGCACTCCGCCCCAGATGAGGCAGTTGTAGACGAGCGACATCGCGAGCTTCGTCGGGTCGCCGCCGAGGAACAGCGGCTTGCCCGTCGCACCGAGGACGGCCGTCCCGAACCAGAGCGTCGGGACGATGCCGAACAGCATCGCCTTCCAGACGGCGTTGCGCGGGACGAGCCACGCGTAGAGCGCGCCCCAGATGCCGCCGCTGACCGCGTACAGCGCCAGCCCGAGCGCATGGTCGATGAGTCCGTGCTCGCCGAACGTGAACCGGAAGGTGCCGACGAAGCCCGGCGTGTCGCCGACGCCGGCTGCGAGCAGGACGTAGAAAAGGGCAGCGAGTGCGAGCGCAGCGACGGTGCCGGCGACGAAGCCGGAGCGGATTCGAGAAATCATGGATGGGAAGGGCATGGGGGATGGGGCGAAAGGCATGAGAAACGTGGACTCGGGGCAGTGAGGGCCTTTCCCCCATCCCCCATGGCCCTAGAAGACGTAGCCGACGCGCAGGCCGACGTCCGGCAGCCGGTCCACGCCGTCCGTGCCGAGCGAGAGGACGAGCGGGCCGACGGGCGTCCGGTACTGGAGGTCTAATCCAACGCCCGTGAGGACGTCGTCGGCGTCGACGATGGCGTCGCCGTCGCCGTAGGCGCGGCCGGCGTTGGCGAAGAGGTGGGCGAAGAGGTTCTGGCCGAGTTGCGCCTGCACGCCGAGCGCCGCGAGCCACGCGTTCGGGCCCGTCAGCGCCTCTGGCTCGTGGCCGTAGAGCGGCAGGAACGTCCCCGGCAGGACCGTCACCGTGTGCATCCCGCCGACGTACGTCCGCCGGTTCAGCGGCAGGCCCTCGCCCGAGCCGCGGGCGTAGGCGAGGCGCCCGACGACCGAGAGGCGCGGCGAGACGGGCACGAACGCCTGCCCGTCGAGGAGCGCGCGCTGGAAGGCGCCGCTGCGGTCGCGGGAGAGGTTCAGGATCTCGACCGGCACGCCGGCCTGCTCCGCGATGCGGTCCGCGAACTCGGACGCGTCGACGTGGCCCCGCCCGCCCTCGGCCTCGGCGCGCAGCCGGACGCCCCGCGTCGGCACGTTGAGGCGGTCCAGCGTCCGGACCTCGGCGAAGGCGGTCCCCGAGGCGAAGCGCTCGCGCAGCACGACGTCCTCGAGGTCGAGCACGATCGGGACGCCGTTCGGCCCCGGGAAGACGGCGTTCTGGTCCACCTGGAAGTCACTCACCACGTCGCGGGCGACCCCGCCGCCGAGCGCGACGCCGACGAGCAGGTCCGGCAGCGGCGCCCACGCCCCGACGAGCGCCGCGTCGGTGACGCGCTGCGTGACGGTCGAGCGCTCCTTCTCCTCGCCGAGAAGCGTCACGCGGACCGGCGCGCTGGTGATGCCGACGCGCGCGCCGGCCTCGACGGCCGAGGCGAGGCGCAGCGGCGCCGTGTACGCCGCCGTGAGCTGCGACTGCCGCCCGAGGCGGACCGAGAACGCGGAGCGGTCGCCGTAGCGGATCCGGTGGCGCAAGACGGCCTGCGCGAGCACCTCGCCGCCGTTGCGGTCGTCGTAGCGCAGCCCGAGCCCGAGGCGGTCCGGCGGGTCTTTCGGGACGAGGCGGACCTCGAGCACGCCGCTCGGCAGCACGCGCGGCACGACGTAGTCGTAGCTGTCCGTCGCGACGAGGCGCGCGACGAGGCGGTCCACGTCGTCCGGCGAGATCTCCGCCGGCAGGTCCAGCACGCCGACGGTCTCGGCGAGGCGCAGCGCGTCGCCGGTGACGCCCTCGAAGCGGATCCGCTCGATGCGGACGGACGCGGGCTCGGCGGGGCTCGGCGGGACGGGCGCGGGCTGGAGGCCGTAGCGCGCCACGAGCGCGCGGATCTCGGGCAGCGCGGCCGTCGCGGCGCGGCGGCCCTCGGCGATCCACGGCGCCGGGTCGCCCAGGCCGGCCGCGTCCAGCGACGCCACGTCCGGCTCGACGATCACGTCCGCCGCCTCGCGGTCCGCGACGGCGCGGCGGCGGCGCGTGGTGCCGGTCGCCTTCTCGAAGAGGACGAGCAGGTTCACGTCGTTGCCCGTCGGCGTGAGGCGGACGCGGTTGGTCTCGGGGTCCACGTCGCCGCTCACGTCGACGCCGATGACGACGTCGGCGCCGAGCGCGTGGGCCTCGTCGACCGGCAGCATGTGGTCCGGCCCGCCGTCGAGGAAGACGCCCTCGGCGGTGCGGATCGGGCGGAAGGCGCCCGGGAGCGACATGCAGGTCCGGATGGCGATCGGCAGGTAGCCGCTGCTGATCGTGACGCCCTCGCCCGAGATGAGGTCGATGGCGTTGCAGGCGAACGGCCGCGGGAGGTCGCGGAAGTCGGTCACGCCCTGCACGTCCCACAGCAGCCGCGCGAGCGTCTCGAGCAGCGGCTGGCCCGTGAGGAGCCCCTCGGGCAGGGCCGGCCGCAGGCCGCGCGACGGCACGTCGACGAGCGTCCGGCCGGGGACGATGGTCTCGGCGAGGCTCAGCGCGCCGGGCGCGCTGGACCCGAACAGGAGCGCCGACGTGTCGAGGTTGAGGACGATCTGCTCGAGGTCCTTGCCGCTGTATCCGGCGGCGTAGAGGCCGCCGAGCAGCGCGCCCATGCTCGTCCCGGAGACGACGTCCACGGGCACGCCTTCCTCCTCGAGGACCTGGATCACGCCGATGTGGGCGAAGCCCTTGGCCGCGCCGCCCGAGAGCGCGAGGCCGACGACGGGCCGCGCCGGGACCTCGGGCAGCGCCGCGGCGCCGGGCTGCGCCGCGGCGGCCGAGGCGAGGAGGAGCAGAGCGGGAAGCAGTCGGATCATGTCGGGTATGGGAAAGGCGAGTCGGCCGGGTCAGCCTCGTTCTATTTGGAGAGACGGACAACGGCCCCCCGCGGCCGGGTGAGCCCGAACCTGGGGCGCACGGCGCCAGCCGGGCGGGGGACGGTTTCTCGATGCCAAACGAGGCGCCGAAGTGGCGTTCAGCAGAACTGCCCCCGGTTGCCGGGCAACCGGCCCCCGGCGGGGGACTGTGGACCTGCACCTCGGCCGTTACGGCCGTCAATAGATTGAAAAGAGAAACGGGGCGGCCGTGGCCCATGCCTCATGCCCCGGCGGCGGCATCTCGGACCTCGACGGGCTGCTCGATGCGGAGCGTGCGGGTGGGCGAGGAGAAGGCGATGCCGTGCGTCTCGAAGGCAGCGACGAGCGCGAGGTCGACGGCCTGCTGCGCGTCCATGTAGCGGCCGTAGTCCGGGTCGAGGACCTGGTAGACGGCCTCAAAGTCCAGCGACGAGGCGCCGAAGCCCTTGAAGTGGGCGCGGACGAACGTCAGCGGCGCGCCCTCGGGGTCGGCGCGAGCCTCTTCGACGGCGGCGCGGACGAGGCCAGGGATCGCTGCAAGCGTCGAGTGGGTGGTGTCGTACGTCACGCCGAACTGGAGCACGACGCGGCGCTCGGTCATCCGCTGGTAGTTGCGGACGCGGCTCGCCAGCAGGTCGCCGTTCGAGAACACGATCTGCTCGCCCGAGATGCTCCGGATGTGCGTCGACTTGAGGCCGATGTGCTCGACCGTCCCCGAGTCGGTCCCGACGGTGAGCGAGTCGCCGATGACGAACGGCTTGTCGATCACGATCGAGAGCGACGCGAAGAGGTCGCCGAGGATGTTCTGGACCGCGAGGCCGATCGCGATGCCGCCGATGCCGAGCCCCGCGACGAGCGTCGTCACGTTGATGCCGACGTTGTCGAGCAGCATCAGGACGATCACCGCCCACACGAGGACCTTGGCGAGCACGCCGAGCGCCTGCATGCTCGTCACGGCCGAGGCGTCGGCGTCGAGCTTCTCGGCGCGGTAGCGCTCCATCCAGAGCGTGATGAGGCCCGTGATCCAGCGGCCGGCCTGGAGCAGCGCCGCGATCGTGAGCAGGCCGGCCGTCCAGCCGAGCGCGCGCTCCTCCCACCCGACGGCGTGGGCGGCGAGGTACAGCGCGAGGACCGTGAGGAAGTAGCCCCGCGTCCGCTCGAGGACGGAGTCCACGACCTGATGCGCCCACGGCCGCGCCGGCCGGCCGGCGTCGTGGCGCAGGTGCCGGCGGATCGCCCACCGCACGACGACGACGAGCGCGGCCGACGCGACGAGCGCGCCGGCGAGCAAGATCCAGTCCTCGACGGACGCGCCGAGGACCGTCCGTGCGAGGGCTGTGTCTGTGATGAGGCGGTGGAGGAGCGCGCGGATCATCGAGGCGTCAGGCCGATTGTGTAGGCCGGCGAAGCAGAGGGCGACTGCGCCAGCAGCCGGGAGGCGGCTCCGCGACGACATGACCGAGGTCGCAGATCCCGCTTGCAGGGCGCCTCGTGAGACGCCGAGAAACCGCCCCCGCCCGGTTGACCCGGCCACGGGGGCGGTTTCCCTGGCGTTCCGCATCAGCTGCGGACGTCCCGGGGACAGGCGCTACTGCCCGCCGACGAACGTGAGCGTGCCGTCCGAGCCGCTGATCATCAGCCGGCCGCCGTCGAGGCGGTAGCTGCTCACCGTGTTGAAGACGTTGAAGAAGTCGCCCGAGGCCGTCGGCTCGGGGCACGCGGCGAGCGTCGCGGCCGTCGCGCCGAAGCTCAGGCTACCCGCGGACGTCGCGGTGAACGGGCCGCTGAAGCGGTTGCAGTCGACCTGCCCCGAGGCGGTCCCGTCGGCGTTGAACATGAGCGTGTACGGCGCCGTGCCGTCGAACGTCAGCGCGACGCCGCTGGCGCCGGCGATCTCGGTGAGGCGCCACGACGTGCCGGAGAGGCTCGACGTGCCCATTGAACCGACGGCGCCGTCCCGGCCCTGCACGAGCATGAGCTGGAGGCCGCTCGTCGGCGCGCCGTTCGTGACGACGGGGACCGCCGTGTCGGTCGTGAACAGCGCCACGCCGGCGGCGTCGCCGATCGTCGCGCGGACGACGTAGCGGGCGCGTGCGTCGATGCGCGCCGGGTCGTAGGCGAGCGTGAACGGGATCGGCACCTGCCGGCCGTTGGTCGGGATGAGCGTCTCGGCGACCGTGCCGGAGGGGGCGTCGGCGCGGCTCGCGTCGAGCAGGCTCACCTTGAGCATGGCGTTCGGCGGGAGCGCGATGCGCTCGCGGTAGGCGACGGTGCCGCTGAGCGAGGCGCTAGCGTTGCCGGACGTCTCGAAGGTCAGCAGCGACGTGCTGCCGGCCATCAGCATCAGGCGGCCGCCCTGCACGACGGCGCGGTCGGCGCGGTTGAGGGCGTCGAGCACGCGCGACTCCTGCGCCATGTCGGGGCCGGGGCAGGCCATACGCGTCGAGCCGACCTGGGAGAGCGCGAGGGCGCCGTTCGAGGCGAGCGTGTAGGTCCCGAAGAAGCTGTTGCAGCCGGTCGAGCCGTTCACGCGGCCGTCCCGGCCGAACGTGATCGTGGCCGCCGAGCCGGCGGGGCGGGCCGAGCCGATCTGCGTGAGCGCCCACGTCGGGCCGACGATAGCCGAGCCGGCGGCGGCGCCGGCAGCGCCGGTCGTGGTGCAGCCCGCAGCCATCAGGCCGAGGAGCAGGACGGAGAAGAGCGGTTTCATAGGAAGAAGAGGGAGGAGAGGGGGCGAGACCGGGGCCGCGAAGCGGTCTAACGCACGTCAGTTGGATAGAGTCCATCGCATCTTTCGATCACGCCGGTAGTTCAGGCCTATCACCACGTCTGCTTCCGTGGAACTCCGACACCTCCGCTACTTCGTCGCCGTCGCCGACGAGCTCCACTTTGGCCGCGCCGCCGCGCGCGTCTTCGTCTCCCAGCCGACGCTGAGCCAGCAGATCCGGACGCTCGAGGACGAGGTCGGCGCGCGCCTGTTCGACCGCTCGCGCAGCGGCGTGGCTTTGACGGACGTCGGGGCGGTGTTCCTGCCGCACGCGCGGCGCGTGCTCGATGCGGCGGCGCAGGCCGAGGCGGCCGTCCGCGCCGCGGCCGAGGGCCGGGCGGGCACGCTGCGGATCGGCTACGAGGGCGCCGTCCTGCGGGACGGTCTCTCGGCCGCGCTCCGCGCGTTCCGCCTCGAGGCGCCGGACGTGGCGCTGGACTTCCTCGAGGCCGGCAGCCGCGAGCAGGCCGAGGCCGTCCGCGCCGGCCGCGCCGACGCCGGCTTCGTGCTGCTGCCCGTCGACGAGCGAGGCCTCGAGGTGCGCTCGCTCGGCGCCGCGCCGGTCTTCCTCGTGATGCCGGCCGAGCACCGCCTCGCCGGCCGCGAGACGGTCGCCTTCGGGGAGCTCGCCGGCGAGCCGTTCGTGATGTGGGCGCGCGACCCGACGCCCGACGCCTACGACGCGCTCGTGCGGGCGTGCCACGCCGCCGGCTTCGCGCCCAACGTCGTGCAGGAGATCCGGCACATGGAGAGCCTGCTCGGCTTCGTCGCCGCCGGCGTCGGCGTGGCGACGGTCCACGAGGCGCGCGCCGAGCGCGGCTATCCGGGCGTGGCGTACGCGCGCCTCGTCGAGCCCGACCTGACGATCGAGACGGGCGTCGTCTGGCGCCGCGGCGACGCGTCGCCCGCGCTGGCGCGCTTCCTCTCGGCGGTGGGGGTGTCGTAGCGACCCCAGGCTGCGTCCCGCCCAAGGTGTCATTGCGAGGAGCGTAGCGACGAAGCAATCTCGTTCCACAGCGCGCTGCATCTCGAGATTGCTTCGCTTCGCTCGCAATGACACACCTTTGGTTAGCGAGGCGGTGCCCGCGGTCCGGAGGGCCGACCAGCCGAACGGCGCGGCCATAGCGCGTCTCTATCAAGTCAATCGAACCTTCCTGTTGGACCTATCAACGCGGCTCCCTATGCTGCGGGAAACGATCCGCACGACCATGACCCACCGCCCGCTCGAACCCACGACGACCGACTTTCGCGCGCTCATGGACCGTGTGATGGACGTCGCCACCAACACGCTGGACGGCCTCGACGCCAGCCCGGCGTCGCTCAACACGCCCGGCGTCGCGCTGCTCGGCGCCGTCTCGGCGGCGCCGCCCGAGGCGCCGGGCACGATCGAGCCGCTGCTCGAGCTCGTCCGCGCCGCGGCGCACGAGAGCTACCAGACGGCCGGCCCGGGCTACCTCGCCTACATCCCGGGCGGCGGCATCGTCACGTCCGCCGCGGCCGGCTTCCTCGGCACCATCCTCAACCGCTACACGGGGAAGGCGGCGACGGCGCCCGCGCTCGTCGCGATGGAAGAAAGCGTGCTGCGGTGGCTGTGCGACCTGTTCGGCTTCCCGCCGACGGCGCAGGCGCTGCTGACGGCCGGCGGCTCGGGCTCCAACCTCGTCGCCGTCGTCGCGGCGCGGACGCGCCACGCGGCGGGGCAGACGGACCGCGCGACGGTCTACGTCGGCCAGCACGCGCACGGCTCGATCGCTAAGGCGGCCCGCACGGCCGGGATTTCCCGCGAGCACGTCCGGACGGTCCGCTCCGGGCCGGACCTGCGCCTCGACACCGACCACCTGCGGCAGCTCATCGCAGCCGACCGCGCCGCGGGCCTGCTGCCCGTCTGCATCTGCGCCGCCGCCGGCACGACCAACACCGGGACCGTCGACGACCTGAACGCCGTGGCCGACGTGGCGCAGGAAACGGGCGTCTGGTTCCACGTCGACGGAGCGTACGGCGGCCTCTTCCAGCTCACGGGCCGCGGCCGCGAGCGCCTCGCCGGCATCGAGCGCGCGGACTCCATCACGCTGGACCCGCACAAGTCGCTGTTCCTGCCCTTCGGGACGGGCGCCGTCGTCGTGCGCGACCGCGACGCGCTGCGGCAGGCCTTCTCCGAGGACGCGGACTACATGCAGGACCTCGACGGCGACGACGCGCTGCCAGACTTCGACACGCTCTCGCCCGAGCTGACCCGCGAGTTCCGCGGCCTCCGCCTGTGGCTGCCGCTCCACCTCCACGGCGTCGGCGCCTTCCGCGACGCGCTCGACGAGAAGCTCGACCTCGCGACCGAGGCCTACCACGCCCTCGCCGCCGACCCACGCCTCGAGGTGCCCGTCGCGCCGGACCTGACGGTCCTCGTCTTCCGCCTCCGCGGCGGCAACGACGCCGCCCAGATCGCCTTCCTCGACCGCATCAACGCGACGCAGCGCGTCCTGCTCTCGAGCACGCGCCTCCGCGGCGAGGTCTGGCTCCGCCTGGCGATCCTGTCGGTCCGCACGCACGAGGAGCGGGTCCGCGAGGCGCTCCAGATCATCGCGCACGCCGCCCGCGCCTCCGCCCTCGAGCCGGCCTGACGTGCGGCCAGCCGCCTCGGCGTAGCTCACCGACCCGTCGCAGATCGACCGCCTCATCTCGCCCTGCGGCGCCCCCCCGAGGCGCCTCGACCGGCTGCTAAGGGCTGTGCTCTGATGTGGCGACTGGGGGAGCCGGCGACTGGAAGGACATTGACGAACGGCGGAGCGCGGAGGGCCCCATCTGCCTCTGCCCCCTATACCGTGTCATCCCGGCCTCCGAGCCGGGATCTCCTGGACGATCGGACGTGCGCAAGCTGACCCGCTATGCGCCATCCATCCTCGAGGAGATCCCCTCTCAGACGAGGCGCTCCTCGTAGGCCGCGAGGTGCGCGAGGAACGCGCCGCGGAGCAGCCGGAAGCGCGCCTCCTCGGACTCGGCGTCCGGACGGGCGAGGCGCGCGCGCGTGCTGTTCGGGCCCCCGACGCCGCGGACGGCGAAGAGGGCCGGCGTCAGCGGGCCGTAGGCGAGGCCGAGGCAGCGCGCGAAGAAGTCCATGTCCAGCGGCGCCCACGCGCCCGTCGCGCCGACGGCCGGGGCGACGCGCTGCACGAGTGCGCCGCCGTCGTCCGGGCCGAAGTGGGCGCGCCCGAGCGGCAGCGCCGTGCCCGACGCCGCGGGCAGGTCGATGTAGCCGTCGTCGTTGATGGCGGCTGCGATCAGGAAGACGGGATGCAACATGGTGGGGTGGATCAGGCGGCGATGGCGCTGTCCTCGGCCGCCTCGGGCTGGTAGAGCACGTCCGCGATGGTGAAGCGCGTGCGCCCGGCGGGCACCTCGACCTCGACCACGTCGCCGACGGTGCGCCCGAAGAGCGCCATGCCGACGGGCGTCAGCACGGAGAGGTGCCCGGCGCCCGCGCTCGCGAGGCCCGGCGGGACGAGCGTCACCGTCCGCTCCTCGCCCGTCCCGAGCGTCCGGATGCGGACGCGCGAGTTGAGCGTGACGACCGTCGGCGGGAGGGCCTCGTGGCGGACGACCTGCGCCTCCTTGAGGCGCTCCGAGAGGCTCACGAGCGAGCGGACGTCCTGGTGCGTCGAGCGGCGGAGCGAAAGCAGGCGCGAGAGCGTGGAGCGGTCGGCCTCAGTGATGAGCGGGGCGGTGGACATGACGGTGGTAGATGTGGGCGGAAAACTCGCGTCGCGACGCCGATAACCCCAAACTCTTGTGTCTATCCTTCGATCACGCTCGCTTATCGGACCGTGACGCTCCTCCAGCTCCGCTACGCCGTCGCCCTCGAGCGGCACGGCCACTTCCGCCTCGCCGCCGAGGCGTGCCACGTCACGCAGCCCGCGCTCAGCGCCGGCGTGCAGGCGCTCGAGGCCGAACTCGGCGCCGTGTTGTTCGACCGGACAGCCCACCCGATCCTGCCGACCGACCTCGGGCGCCGCGTCGTCGCGCAGGGGCGCGTCGTCCTCGCCGAGGCCGAGCGCCTCGAGGACCTCGTCGCCGAGGCGACGGGCGCGCTCGCCGGCGAGCTCCGCGTGGGCATCCTCTCGACGCTCGCGCCGTACCTCATCCCGCTCGCCGTGGCGCCGTTCGCGCGGCGCTACCCCGGCGTGACGCTCGTGTTCGAGGAGCTCGTCTCAGACAAGATCGTCGAGGGCGTCCGCCGCGATCTGCTGGACGCGGGCCTCGTCGCGACGGCCCCGCCCGGCCGCGGCATCGTGGACGTGCCGCTGTTCGAGGAGCCGCTCGTGGGCTACGTCGCCCCCGGCCACCGCCTCTATCCCAAGTCCGAGATCGCCGTGGCGGACCTCAGCCCGGCCGACGTCTGGACGATGCGCGAGGGCCACTGCTTCCGCGACCAGGCGCTCGCGCTGCTCGCGCGGGGCATGGCGGACCCGCAGGCCGAGAAGGCGGTGCAGTTCGAGAGCGGCAACCTCGAGACCCTCCAGCGCCTGGTGGACCGCGGCTACGGCATGACGCTGCTGCCGTGGCTCGCCGTCCAGGGCGAGGGCTCGCACGCGCCCGAGTCGGTCCGCCCGTTCGAGGCGCCGGCCCCGTCGCGGACCGTCCGCCTGATCTACGCGACGACGCTCGTCCGGCGGCACCTCGTGCGAGCCTTTGCGGCCGAGGTCGCCCGCGCCGTCGCCCCGGCGCTGCCGGAGGGCGCCGTCCTCCACGCGCCCGAGGCGGCGTGACTGAACCCGTCGGGCGGGGCGGCGTCAGACGCGCTCACGCTCGCCCGGTCCCCTGCGCCTCGCTCTACTCGCCCTGCTCGCCCTCGCCGCCTGCACCGACCCGCCCGCGCCAGCGCCGCCCGAGGCGCCGCGCGTGCCCGTCGCCCCCGCCGGGTCGGCCCTCGCCGGCGCCGCGGCCGGCGCGCTCGTCTACGTCCCGGCCTACTCGCACGTCTACGCCGGCGACGCCCGCCAGCAGCTGGACCTTGCGGCGACGCTGAGCATCCGCAACGCCGACGCCCGCGACTCGGTCCGCGTCGTGTCGGTGCACTACGTCGGCTCCGAGGGCCAGACGATCCGGTCGTACCTCGAGGCGCCGCGGACGCTCGGGCCGTACGCGACGGCCGAGTTCGTCGTCCCCCAGAGCGACCGCGCAGGCGGGTCGGGCGCTGCGTTCCTCGTCGAGTGGACGGCCGCGGCGGCGGTCGTGGCGCCGGTCGTCGAGGCGGTGATGATCAACACGGCGGGCCAGCAGGGCATCTCGTTCGTGACCGAGGGCCGCGTCGTGGCGCAGGCGGGCGGGTGAAGGCGGACGGGGCGGCCTGCGCGCCTCGCGACGTCCCAGACGTGCGCCGGCCGTCACGCCTATCGCAAACAACCAGTTAGGCGGCACAACACCCCTGAATCTCGCCCGTCTAAACTCCACCTTCACAATCCCGAGGTCACCCGTGCCCGGTGCTGCCGGGCCCGCGGCAGCACGCCGACCCAACGGATCGGTCAGCGTGCCGCGGGTTGGCCGGTGTGTCCTGCGCTCCGCCCCTGCCGAGACGCTCGCTGTGCGGCGGGTGAGCGGCCATACAGGTCATGTCTCACTGTCCAGGAGATCCCGGGTCGAGGCCCGGGATGACATGGAAGGGAGGGTAGCGCCAGTGTCCGCTCTCCGCCCGCCGCGGTTTCCCGATGGCCGTCCCGCATTGTCCAGGCCCCACGTCTCCGGTGGTCCCCCGATTATGTGCTGGCGCGCACCGGCAG
>JBBSQZ010000059.1:0-14230 GCA_038243565.1 Rhodothermales bacterium
CCTCGGCCGCGGAGAAAGCGTTCTTGACGTCGGTCGTCGAGAAGCCGTCGTCGGTCGTCGTGCGGAGCTTCTTCGGGAGCGCCTCGGACGTGCCGCCGCCGATCTCGCCGGTCTCGACGGACTCGGTGACCTCGGCGTCGTCGCCGAACATGCCCTCGATGAGGCGGTCGCGGATGACGCGGACGCCCGCGTAGAACGTCTCCTTCGAGTAGTCCTCGGAGCGCAGGTGCGCGTCCATCTCGTCCTTGATCTTGCCGTAGACCGTGTCCACGAGGCCAGCGTCCGGCGCGACCGTCTTGTACGGCTTGGCCAGGGGCTCACCCGTCTCGGCCTGCGCCGTCTCGACGAACGTGTTGATGCCAGCGACGATCGTCTGGATGGCGTCGAAGCCGAACTCGAGCGCGGCGACCATGTCGGCCTCCGAGATCTCGTCCATCTCGCCCTCGACCATCGCGATCGCATCCGCCTTGCCGGCGACGACGAGGTCGATGTCGGACTCCTTGCGCTCCGACACGGTCGGGAACAGGATGAACTCGCCGTCGACGCGGCCGACGCGGACGTGCGCGGTCGGGCCGTCGAACGGCATGCCGGTCAGCGACAGGGCCGCCGAGCAGCCGACGCCCGCGAGGACGTCGGCGTCGATCTCGGGATCGGCGGAGACGACGGTCGTGAGGACCTGGATCTCGTTGCGGAAGCCGTCCGGGAAGAGCGGGCGGATGGTGCGGTCGATGAGGCGGCTCGTGAGCACCTCCTTGTCGGACGGGCGCGCCTCGCGCTTGAAGAAGCCGCCGGGGAACGTGCCCGAGGCCGAGAAGCGCTCGCGGTAGTCCACCGTGAGCGGGAAGAAGGACTGGCCCTCGCGGACGTTGGCGTCCATGACGGCCGTGTTGAGCGTCATCGTGTCGCCGAGCGAGGCGACGACGGCGCCGTCGGCCTGGCGGGCGAGCTTGCCCGTCTCGAGGGTGATGGTCTTGCCGCAGACCTCGATGGTCTGGGTGATCGCGTTAGGTGCGCGCATAGAAGGGTCGGTGTGGAGCAGGCTCGGTCGAGCCGTCGGCTCCGGTGGTGTCCCCTCCCCTGCCCGTCACGGGCCTGCTGACGCGGTGCGTCGGGCAGTCGGGAATCTGTTCTCGCGAGGCCGCCGGCGGGCGCCTGGGCGCGGCGCGGGCGGGCTGGAGAGAACGGATTGCCGTCGGAGAGGGCGGCCGCAGCGTGCGGCCTAGGCCCAGAATTGGGCCTGAAAACGGCGCGGCGGCGCCTCGGACCGAGACGCCGCCGCGGGGCGCCTTAGCGGCGCAGGCCGAGCTCAGCGATCAGCGAGCGGTAGCGCTCGATGTCGCGGGCGCGGAGGTAGGCGAGCAGACGCCGGCGCTGGCCGACCATCTTGAGCAGACCGAGGCGGGACGTGTGGTCCTTGCGGTGGGTCTTGAGGTGCTCGGTGAGGTCGTTGATGCGCGCGGTGAAGATGGCGACCTGGACCTCCGTCTTGCCGGTGTTGGTCTCGGAGTCGCCGTGCTTCTCGACGATGTTCTGCTTCTGCTCTTTGGTAATCATGGGATCCTCGTCCGATCTGGGATGCGGAAGAAGACGGCTCCCGGGGTCCGCCGGATTGCGGGCCGAAAACAGTCGGAAAGTCGGCGGCCCGCGAGGGGGCCGCCGCACTCCAAACTAGGCCGCGAGGGCAGTTTTTGCCTGCCCCGCGTCTTCACCAAGCTGCGCCACGAGCGCCTCGATGCCGGAGAACTTGCGCTCGTCGCGCAGGCGCGCCACGACGTCGACGGCGAGCGTCTGGCCGTAGAGGTCGCCGTCGAAGTCGAAGAGGTGGACCTCGACCGTGCGCCGGCCGTCGGTCTCGAACGTGGGCCGGATGCCGACGTTCATCATGCCCCCGGCGAGGCGCCCGGACTTCAGCCGCACGCGGACGGCGTAGACGCCGGTCTTCGGGACGAGCTTCGCCGGGCTCGACGGCTGCACGTTGGCTGTCGGGAAGCCGATCGTGCGCCCGCGCTGGTCGCCCTTCACGACCGGCCCGGAGAGCTGGTACGGCCGCCCGAGCAGCAGCGCCGCGCCGGCCGCGTCGCCGTCGTCGAGCAGCCGCCGGCGGACCTCGCTGGATGAGATCGTGACGCCACGCGCCGGCCCGTCGCCCGCGACGCCCTCGCCGGCGCCGTAGATCTGCTCCGGGATGACGTCGACGGAGAAGCCACGGACCGCGCCGATCGTCTCGAGCGTTTCCCGGTTGCCGGCGCGCCCGCGCCCGAAGCGGTGGTCGTAGCCAACGACGATCTCGCGCATCCCGACCTGCCCGAGCAGCACGTCCTCGACGTACGCATCAGGCTCGAGCTGGCTGAGGGCGCGCGAGAAGGGCAGCACGACGAAGCGCTCGACGCCGAGCGCCTCGAGCAGGTCCGCCCGCTCGTCGAGCGTCGTCAGCAGCGGGACCGGCTGGCCGGTGATGACCTCGCGCGGGTGCGGGCTGAACGTGACGACGGTCGGCACGCCGCCGATGGCGCGGGCGCGCTCGACGAGGTACGCCACGATGGCGCGGTGGCCGAGGTGCACGCCGTCGAACGTCCCCGTCGTGACGACGGAGCGGTCGTCGCGGTCGATCTCAGGCCCGAGCTCGCGCGTCATGCCCGGCACCGGGCAGGATCAACAGCCCCCCGGCGGGCAGGCGGAGCTAGCGATGCATTCGAATTCCCCCAACCCAACAACAGCGTCATCCCGAACAGCGAGCCGCCAGGCGAGCGTCGTTGAGGGATCTCGACGCGGTGAATCTGACCTCGGCGGCTCCGGATGGGCGTCGAAATCCATCGACAAGCTCGGGATGACGTTGACGTGTGTATTGAGGTAAGGCCAAGCGTATAGGACGCTACAGTCCTTTCCCCGCAGGGCGGCTGTGGCGTGCCGCCCGGATCGGGCAGAGGCGCGACTGTGCGAGGCGCGCTCATGCCGTCTCGGCGCGGAGCGCGTCGAACGCGTCCAGCTGGAACGCCTCGGACGCCCGGAACGGGCCGATGGCCTCACGGCGCAGCGCCACGAGGTGCCCCCCGACGCCGAGCGCCGCGCCGATGTCGCGGGCGAGCGCGCGGACGTACGTGCCCTTCGAGCACAGCATCCGGATGTCCACGTCGTCGCCGCGGCGTCCCGTGAACGCCAGCTCGGCGATGTGGACGACGCGGCTCGGCACGTCGACTTCCTCACCGCGGCGCGCCTTCTTGTACAGCCGCTCGCCGCCGACCTTGATCGCCGAGTACGACGGCGGGATCTGCGTCACGTCGCCGGTAAAGTTGGGGAGGAGCGCGTCGAGGTCGGCGTCTGAGACGCCCGAGGCGTCGCGCGTCTCGTCGACCGGTGTCTCGGCGTCGGCCGAGGCAGTCGTCTGGCCGAGGCGCATCGTGGCCGTGTAGACCTTCGGCAGGTGCATGAAGCGGTCCTGCTCGCGCGTCGCCTCGCGGCCGACGAGGATGACGAGGAGGCCCGTCGCCATCGGATCGAGCGTGCCGGCGTGGCCGACGCGCGTCTCGCGGCTCGCCCAGCGCACCTTCTTGACGACGCCGAACGACGACATGCCCTTCGGCTTGTCCACGAGCACGGCCGCTGGCCCGAGCGGCAGCGCGAGCGGGTCCGCCGACGTGACGATGCGGATTTCAGCCACGCCTAGTACTCGCCCGGTGCGAAGCCGGCGTCGCCCTGGTCGCCGTCCTCCTCGGCCGCGTCGTCGACGCCGCGCGCCTCACGGTCGGCGCGGATGCGGGCGAAGACGTCGTCCATCTGCGCCATGCGCTGCGGACCCTCGTCGAGGAAGAACTTGAGCTCCGGGATGCGGCGGACCTGGTGGCGGATGCGCGCGGCGAGCGCCGTCCGGATCTCCACGGTCTGCGCCTCGAGGCGCTGGAAGCCGGCCTGCCGCGCGGCCTCGGTCGCGCCGAAGACCGACACGTCGATGTAGGCCGTGCCGAGGTCCGGCGTGATCCGGGCGCCGGTGACGGTCGTGAGCGACTGCGTGGCCTCGCCGAAGTCCTGCTGCAGCAGGTCCGCGACCTCGCGCTGGATCATCCGCGCGACCCGCTCGGTGCGAATAGACATAGGGTTGAAGGGTTAGAGGGTTGAAAGGTTGAAGGGGAAAGGCAGCGGCCGTGGAAGACGGCAGTTCCCTTTCCACCCTTCAACCTCTCAACCCTTCAACCTGCATTTAGACGACGAGCGTCCGCTTCTCCTCAGTGACGACGTAGGACTCGATCTGGTCGCCGACCTTGATGTCGTTGAAGTTGCGGATCGAGAGGCCGCACTCGTAGCCCGCCGCGACCGACGAGACGTCGTCCTTGAAGCGGCGCATCGACTCGAGCGCACCGTTGTAGACCACGACGCCGTCACGGACGAGGCGCACGCGGTCGCTGCGGCTGACCTTGCCCTCGACGACGTAGCAGCCGGCGATGGTGCCGATCTTCGGCGCGCGGAAGACCTCGCGGACGTCGACGGTGGCGGTGACGGTCTCCTTCTGCTCCGGCGACAGCAGGCCTTCGAGCGCGTCGCGGACCTCGCCGATGGCGTCGTAGATGACCGAGTAGAGGCGGATGTCGATCGCCTCGCGCTCAGCGATCTGGCGCACGCCCGTGACGGGCCGCACCTGGAAGCCGACGATGATGGCGTCTGACGCCGAGGCGAGCATGACGTCCGATTCCGTGATCGCGCCGACGCCCGAGTGGACGATGTCGACGGCGACCTCGCTGTTCGACAGCTTCAGCAGGGCGTCCGAGAGCGCCTCGACCGAGCCGCCGACGTCGGCCTTGACGACGAGGTTGAGGTTCGTGATCTCGCCCTCGGCCATGCGGCGCGAGAGGTCGTCGAGCGTGATGCGGCGGCGGCCCTGGAGCGTCTGCTCGCGGATGAGCGCCTGCCGGCGGCTCGCGATGTCGCGCGCCTCGCGCTCGTCGTCGAGCACGTAGAGGCGGTCGCCGACCTCCGGCGCGGCGGACAGGCCGAGGATCTGGACCGGCGCGGACGGGCCGGCGGTCTCGACGCGCATGTCGCGCTCGTTGAACATCGCGCGCACGCGGCCCGACGTCAGGCCGACGACGTAGGCGTCGCCCGGCACGAGCGTCCCGTTCTGGACGAGGACCGTCGCGACGACGCCGCGGCCCTTGTCGAGGCGCGCTTCGACGACCGTGCCGACCGCGTTGCGGTCCGGGTTGGCCGTGAGCTCCAGCAGGTCCGCCTCGAGGAGGACCTTGTCGAGGAGGGAATCGACGTTGTCGCCCGTCGCGGCCGAGATGAGCTCGCACTGGACCGATCCGCCGTACTGCTCGACCTGGACGCCCTGGTCCGAGAGCTGCGCCATGATCTTGTCCGGGTTGGCGGCCGGGCGGTCCATCTTGTTGATCGCGATGACCATCGGCACCTCGGCGGCGCGGCTGTGGTTGATCGCCTCGATGGTCTGCGGCATCACCTGGTCGTCCGCGGCGACGACGACGATGACGAGGTCCGTAACCTGCGCGCCGCGGGCGCGCATGGCCGTGAACGCCTCGTGGCCCGGCGTGTCGAGGAACGTCACGTCGCGGCCGGATTCGGTCGTGATCTGGTAGGCGCCGATGTGCTGCGTGATGCCGCCGGCCTCGCCGGCGACGACGTTGGCCTTGCGGATGTAGTCCAGCAGCGACGTCTTGCCGTGGTCGACGTGGCCCATGATGGTCACGATCGGGGCACGCGTGACGAGGTCCTCGGCGTCGTCCTCGGCGTCGAGGTCGTACTCGTCCTCGGTCTCGGTCATGAACTCGACCTCGAAGCCGAACTCGTCGGCGAAGAGGACGATCGTGTCGGCGTCGAGGCGCTGGTTGATGGAGACCATCATGCCCATGCCGAAGCCCTTCGAGATGACGTCCGTGACGGGCACGTTCATCGCCTCGGCGAGGTCGCCGGTGGAGATGTACTCCATGACCCGGAGGATCGTCGACTGCTCCTCGAACTCCTGCTCGCGGCGCTCGCGGTCGGCGGCGCGCTCGTCGCGGCGCGCGCGGCGGCGCTTCTGGCGGGTGCGGCCGCCGCCGGCGCCCGAGCCGAGCTTGTTGAGCGTCTCGCTCACATTGGCCTCGACCTCGGTCTTCGAGACCTCGGTCTTGCGGCCGCCCTTCTTGACCTTGTTGCGGCCGCGGCCCTTCGTCTCGCCCTCCTCCGGCGGCGGTGCCGGCGGGCCGTCGGCGACCTCGCCCGGCTTCGGCGGGCGCGCGGGGCGGCCCGGACGCGCGGCGTCGCGGGCGGGCGCAGCCGTGCCCGGGGCCGAGGCGCTGGCGTCGGCGGACTTGCGCTTGCGGCGGCCCGAGCCCTCGAGGCCCGAGAGGTCGATCTTGCCGAGCACGGTCGTGCCCGTGAGCGCGTAGCGGTCGGCGCGGACGATGCCGCCCTCGTCCGTCTCTGGGCCTTCCTCGGTCGGCTCCGCCGGCGTCTCGCCGACGGGCGCCTCGGCCGTCTCGGCCGTCTCGGCCGGCACCTCAGCAGGCGTCTCCGCGACCGGCTCGGGCGTCGGCTCAGCTGGCGTCTCAGCCGCCGGCTCCGGGGCGGGCGCCTCGACGGGCGCCTCAGCGACGGGCGCCTCAGCGACAGGCTCCGGCGCGACCGCGACGGGCTCGGGCGCCGTCTCGGCGGGCGCCTCGGCGGGCGCCTCGGCGACGGGTTCCGGGGTCTCGGCGACCGGCTCGGGGGCCGGCGCCTCGGCGACGGGCTCCGGGACAGGCGCCTCGACGGGCACCTCGGCAACCGGCTCCGGCGCGACCGCGACGGGCTCCGGCTCGGCGGCGGGCTCGGTCGCCTCGTCGGCCGCGATCTGGGCGCGGAGCTCGCGGACGCGGGCCTTCGCCTCGGCGTCGTCCGAGTACGTCTCGACGAGCGTGGCGTACATCGCCGGCTCGAGGCGGGCGTTGACGTCGCCGGCGGCGAGCTTGGCGTCGAGCTCGAAGCCGCGCTCGCGGAGCGTGTCCACGATCGTGTCGGCCGCGACGTTGAGCTCGCGGAGAACCTGGAAGAGACGGACGCCGGCGGGCTTGGCCGGGCGCTTGCGCGTAAGCATAGAAAGCAGGGTGGCCGGCGGTGCCGGCAGAGGAAATCAGAAGTCGGGGCGCCCGAATGCTACGACGCGGGCGCGTCAGAAGGCGTGTCAGCCGTGTCGGACGCGTCAGAAACGTCCGCGGTCCCGGAATCCGGCGCGTCGGCCGGCGAAGAATCTGCGCCCGCGGGCGCCGCGGGGGCGTCCTCCGAAGCCGGCGCCTCGGCGGCCGGTGCGCCGTCAGCCGGCGCCTCGGCGGCCGGAGCCAGCGGGTCGTCGAGCGTGATCGCGGGGCCGCCCGAGCCGACCGAGGCGCCCGAGAACTCGGCCTTCATCAGGAAGACGATCTTCTGGGCCGTCTCCTCGGGGAGGTCCGTGCGGCGCGCGAGCTCGGCCGGCTGCAGCTCGAGGACCGCCTTGGCCGTGTCGCAGCCGATGTCCTTGAGGCGGCGGATGATCTCGGCCGGGATGGCGTCCGAGAACTCCTCGATGTCCACGTCCTCCTCGTCGGACTTGATGTTGCGGTAGACGTCGAGCTCGTAGCCCGTCAGCATCGAGGCGAGGCGGATGTTCTGGCCGCCGCGGCCGATGGCCATCGAGACCTCGTCCGCCGGGACCGTCACGCGCGCGCGCGGCGGGGTCAGCTCCGGGTGCAGCTCGACCGCGATCGGGTGCGCCGGCGCGAGCGCGCGCTTGATGTACTCGATCGGGTCCGACGTCCACGGCACGACGTCGATGTTCTCGCCCTGGAGCTCGCGGACGACCGCGTGGATGCGCGAGCCCTTGACGCCGACGCACGCCCCGACGGGGTCGATGCGCTCGTCGTGCGAGATGACGGCCATCTTGGCGCGCTCGCCGGGCAGGCGGACGATCTTCTTGATCTCGATGATGCCGTCGTAGATCTCGGGCACCTCGAGCTCGAAGAGGCGCTCGATGAAGACCGGCGCCGTGCGCGAGATGATGACCTGCGGCGCGGCGCCCTCCTCGCGGATGACCTCGCGGACGACCGCGCGCAGCATCGCGCCCTTCATGTAGCGGTCCTTCGGGATCTGGTCCTGCCGCGGCAGGATCAGCTCCGTCTTGTCGTGCAGCACGAGGACCTCCTTGCGGCGCGTCTGGTAGACCTCGCCGACGACGATCTCGTTGAGCTCGTTGACGTACTGCCGCTCGACGTTGTCCTTCTCGATGTCGCGGATGCGCTGGCGGAACGTCTGCAGCGCCGTCTGGACGGCGCGGCGGCCGAAGTCCTCGATCCGGATCGTCTCCGCGACCTGGTCCCCGACGGTGTAGTCGTCCTCGATCGTGAGCGCGTCCGTCTCCTCGATCTGGAGGACCGGGTCCTCGAGGTCGAAGTCCTCGACGACCTCGCGGACGTGCATGATCTGGTAGTCCCCGTTGTCGGGGTTGAACACGATCTGGAACGCCTCCGGGTCGTCGGCGCCGAAGCGCTTCTTGATCATCGCGCGGAACACGTCCTCGATGATGACCTGGAGCGTGTCGCGGTCGATTTCCTTCTCGCGCGCGATCTCGGCGAACGAGGAGACGAGGACGGTGCTCTGCATGTCGGGAGGGGAAAGGTCGAAAGAGAGAGGAATTCGAGCCGGGCTACCAGGGCAGGACGACGAGCGCCTCGCGAAGGTCCGCGACGGGGATCACGACGGCCTCGGCGCCATCGGGTTCGATGGTGATCGCGTCCGGCGTGGCGTCCGTGAGCGTGCCGGTCGTCTGGGCCGGCTCCGTCCCCTCGGGGCCGTGCGTCACGCGCAGCGTCCGGCCGACGTGCTGCGGGTACTGCCGGACGTCCACGAGCGGCCGGTCGGCGCCGGGCGTGGACACGTCGAGGCGGTAGCGGCCGGCGACGGGGTCCTCGAGGTCGAGCAGGAAGTTGAGGCGCCGCGTGAGGCCGGCGAGCTCGTCGATGCCGCCGCCGTCCGCAAACACTTCCACCACGCGGCTGCCGGGGTGGCCCTTCACCGAGACGCCGACGACGTACAGGCCCGAGTCCACCGCGGCCTCCTCGGCGAGCGCGCGCAGGCGCGCCTCGAGTCCGGCCGCAGGCGCGGCGGCTCCGGGAGCAGGATGAGGCGAGTCGGGCACGGCGGTGAGACGGCGGCGGTGGAGACGAAAAACGCCCGTTCGGCGGAACGGGCGTCGAGCGGCGCGGCGCGGGGATGGAACCCGGGCGGTGCGCCGAAGGAGGCAGTGCCTGCTCCGCAGGCGGGTGGCCAGAGCGCGCGAGCGCGTTCATGCCGGCCCGGAATATACGGCCGCCGGCGCCTCGGAATCAATCGGCCGAGGCGCCGTGCCGCGCCTCGGAATGCCCCGCCAGGCCCGAAATCGCAGGTTCGGGGCGCTTCACGCCTTTCTCTCCGGTCCACGCGATGCGATTCCCCGCAACGGGCGTCATTGCATGGCGCCTGTCGGAGCGACACCGGAGGCCGCACGGCCATCGGCCGGCCTGACGACGCCGCGACCAAGAAACACGACGTAGAACGTCGTGTGCGTGTCGTCCTGTCCAGGCGGCCACGGCGTCGCGTAGGCCACGGCGACTACCGTCCGATCCGTGCCGCCGTCCTTAGTCGGCGCGTCCCGCACCCACGCCGCGACCTTCGGTTGTCGCGCACCGCTTTGGATGTACCGGATTGCCCACCGCTCAGGCGCGCGGCTCTGCTCGAAGCCGCGCGCGCTGAGCTGCGCATCTAGAAACACCTTTATGTCTTCCGCTGACACCGTGTCACGTATGAAGTGTTCCTGATGACCAAGCATTGGCACGCCATACGTGCGCCCGGCAAGGCTGTCCACCTGAAGCGCCGGGCTCCAGAGGTCAGCCGGGTTGTACGACTTGGGTAAGTCGGGAATTCGAAGGGTTGGGGTGACCAGAAGTGGCGATGCCTTCGAGCCCGGCAGCGCCGGCACGTCGCGCACGTCCGAGTACGACGGGTCGCACCCACTCAGCACAATAAGGCTTAGCGCTACGATGCAGAGTAACCGGGTCATCGCCGAAGATTGTCAGGGTTGTCAGCCACATCTTTTCTTGCTCTTGCGTACGCGTCAACTTCGGGTCCATTGACCTCGACCCACTCGCGCCGACCGCTCGCGTCCACGCGCGCCACGGTCGGGATCAGCCCGACAGTCAGGCGGTCGAGTTGCTGCTGCAGACCTGCGACGCGCCCCGCGGCGGCCTCCGAGCTTCCCTCGGACGCCGCATACCCGGCTCCCGGAACCGGGACCACCTCCGAGACGACGTCGGCGAGCGTCTCGAGCGCGCCCCGGTCGCTGTCCGCGATGCCCTGGAACGCGGCGACGGTAGCTCCGGCGACATACCCGAGCCGAGTTGCGTTGGCATAGGAAGTGTTTCCACCGGCATCCGTCTCGGAGGCCGTGAACCGCGCCGCAGCGGGCTGATTCTGCGCGTCGCCGTGTTGGACCGAGCGGATGAGCCGGGTAATGGTGGCGTCGTCGCCCTGGTGGAGGAGAAACTGAACCTGCCCCGTGAGCGCCACGCCTGCCCGGTCACCCTGAACCATCAGGTTGTCGATCGTTTCGTTCGGCAGGTGGGCGAGGAGCGTCGTCATCCCGTCCCGCAGGTCGCGCTCCGCCTTGCCGCGAGGCACCGTATCCAGCCGCTGACCGGTCGCCCGGTCGTCGCGGTGCAGCCGGCCTGCAACCTCCGACGCGTCCCTGAACACCCGTGCCCGAAACGAAGGGTCGTCTACGGTGGCAAGTGCCCCGACCATACGGGTTGTGGGTCCGGCATCGTAGGTCACGACCCGCTGCCGGTTCAGGAGGTCTGCATGTTCGGACTCGCGCGTAACGACGCCGGCCGTGAGGAGCCGCTCGATGGACGTACGGACAGGCGACCTTTCCCGATCGATTCCTGGCCTCCGCTCCTGCCCTGCAACGTCCGCAAGGGCTGCCTGCAGCAGCGGCCCGTGCCCCCTCAGGCCACCGACCGCCTCGACCGTCGCCCGGGTGAGCAGCTCCGTGTCGGCGTTCTCACGTCCCCGCATGAGGATGCGAGGGAGCGCACGCTCGACGAACACCGCCCGCGCCTCGAGCGGGGCATACGTCGCAATGGCTCCGCCGAAGCGTTCGCCTTCATCGCCCTGCTCCGGGAATGCGGCGCTCGTGCCGAGTGCAGTGGCGAACCGCGATAGCTGCTCACCGTCCAGCCGGACCGCCAGGCGGGCGTAGAATGCGTCGCGTTCGCCCATGTCGTATCCCTGGTAGGCGGGCAGAACGAACCGGTCGTCCAGCTCTTCCGCCCACTGCCCGAGCTCCTCGTTGCCTAACTCGTGAACGACCCGAGTCGCATCTTCCGGCGTGAGGGCGTAGAGGGTGCGGTCCGCGAGGCGCAGGTCTTCGTGCGTGACATTCTGACGCCCCCCGTCGGGCTGAACCCCCTCGGCCAGGCACCACCGGATCGTGTCGAGCGCCTCCCGCACCTGCTCGGGCGTTTGCTCCGGCGCCTGCTCGCCCCGCATCTGGCCACCAGCGGGCGGCGGATGAGCCTCCACCTGTGGGGGTGCGATGCCGCCATCGCCCCCCACTTCGGGTGCGAGGTTCGAGGCCTGGACTGGCACGTCGTCGCCCGGCACCCTGGGCGCACGGCCCGCCTGCTCCGCCGCATAGACGGCCTTCGAGTACGACAGCGCTTCGAGCGCGCCCCCGAGCGTGTTCGCCCGCGCCGCGTCCCCGACGACGCTTCCGAACGCGCAGGGGTCCGAACGGAAGCGGTCGTAGGCCGACGGACCGTCCGTCGCCGCGGCGCGCTCAACGGCTGTGCGCGCCTCAGGACCGCCGGATCCGAAGACGCGGCCGAACTCGGCGTCGAGGGCCGCGTCGGTGCGGGCGAAGAGCGCCTCGGTCGGCGACTGCGCTTGCGTGCTGCCGGCTGCCGGTCCGGCGACGTCCTGCTGGAGCGCTACAGCCCGGGTCCGGTCGGGCACGAGCGAGTCGCCGAGAGACATAGCGCTGAATGTCTGTTCAATGGGAACAACCCGTGCACGATGCCTCAGTTCCGCCGAAACCGCTGGCTCAGGCCTCCGCGCGGGCCTGGATGACGGTGTCGTGCGCCTGCGCCGGGTCCGTCGCGGGGAAGTCCTGCATCGTGTGCAGCCCGCGGCTCTCCGTCCGCGAGCGCGCGCAGGCGACGACGAGGTACGCCACCGCGGCGAGGTTGCGGAGCTCGCAGAGCTCGGCCGAGAGCTTCGTCCGCTGGTAGAAGTCCTCGGTCTCGCGGGCGATGAGGTCGATGCGCCGCGCGGCGCGCTCGAGGCGCAGCTCGCTCCGCACGATGCCGACGTAGGCCTGCATGAGGCGCCGCAGCTCGTCGCGGTTGGCCGAGACGAGGACCCACTCCTGCGGGTTCTCCGTGTTGGACTCGTCCCAGTCCGGAACCGACTCCTCGAGCGCCGTCCGGCTGACGTGCTCGACGGCCGGCTCGACGGCGTTGTGGGCGTAGACGAGCGCCTCGAGGAGCGAGTTCGACGCCAGCCGGTTGGCGCCGTGGAGGCCCGAGCACGTGACCTCGCCGCAGCCGAAGAGGCCCGAGATCGACGTCCGCGCCTCGCGGTCCACGACGACGCCGCCGCAGGTGTAGTGGGCGGCCGGCACGACCGGGATCTTGTCCCGCGTCATGTCGATGCCGTAGCGCAGCAGCGTCTCGGCGATGTTCGGGAAGTGCTTGAGGACCTCCTCGGCCGGCTTGTGCGAGATGTCGAGCCAGACGTGGTCCTCGCCGCGGCGCTTCATCTGGTCGTCGATGGCGCGGGCGACGACGTCGCGCGGGGAGAGCTCGAGGCGGGCGTCGTAGAGCGGCATGAAGCGCTCGCCGGCGAGGTTCGTCAGGAGGCCGCCGTCGCCGCGGACGGCCTCGGTGATGAGGAACGAGCGCCCGCCGAAGTCGACGCCGGGCAGGAAGAGGCTCGTCGGGTGGAACTGGATGAACTCCATGTTGGCCACCTCGGCGCCGGCGCGGTAGGCCATCGCGATGCCGTCGCCCGTCGCGACGCGCGGGTTGGTCGTGTGCTGGTAGACCTGCCCCGCGCCGCCGGCCGCGAGCAGCGTCGCCCGGGCGAGGACCGTGTGGACCGTCCCGGTCGGCTCCTCGAGGACGTATGCTCCGAAGCAGTGGAGGCCGTCCGCCCCCGGCGCCCGCTTCAGCTGGTGCTCGGTGAGCAGGTTGACGGCGTAGTGGAACTCGAGGACCGTGATGCGCTCGCTGGCGCGGACGGCCGCGAGCAGCGCCCGCTCGACCTCGCGGCCCGTCATGTCCGTCGCATGGACGATGCGGTTGGCCGAGTGTCCGCCCTCGCGGCCGAGGTGCAGGTCGCCGTCGGCCTCGCGGTCGAACGCCGCGCCGAGCGCGATGAGGTCGCGGACGCGCTCGGGCCCCTCCTCGATCACCATCCGCACGACGGCCTCGTCGCACAGGCCCGCGCCGGCGACGAGCGTGTCCACGACGTGCGCCTCGGTGTCGTCGCCGGGGTCCATCACGGCCGCGATGCCGCCCTGCGCGTAGTTCGTGTTGCTCTCCGCGGACTCCTTCTTGGTGACGATGCAGACGGTCCCGTGCTCGGCCGCGCGGAGGGCGAACGACAGCCCGGCGACGCCGGAGCCGATGACGAGGACGTCGAAGGAGAGACGCATGGCGGAATGCGGTTTGGGGTTTGAGGTTGAAAGGCTCCATGGAGGGCCCATCTGCAAAGCCCCGGCTGTCATTGCGAGGAGCGAAGCGACGAAGCAATCTCGTGGGTCAGCGCGCTGCGTCTCGAGATTGCTTCGCTTCGCTCGCAATGACAAGACTCCTGTTCGAGGCACCTTAACGACCCCCAACCCTCAAACTGGTCGGAACCGGGCGGTGCGCTTACGCCTCCTCCCCTCCCCGGCCCGTCTCCTGCAGGAGGTACGCCTTGATGAGCACGTCGAGGTCGCCGTCCATCACGCTCTGGACGTCCGTGATCTTGACCTCGGTGCGGTGGTCGTTGACGAGCGTGTACGGCTGGAAGACGTAGGAGCGGATCTGCGAGCCCCACTCGATCTTCTTCTTGCCCGCCTCCTCGGCGTCCTTGAACGCCTCGCGGATGGCCTGCTCGAGGGCATAGATGCGGCTTTTGAGCATCTGCATCGAGCGCTCGCGGTTCTGGAGCTGGCTCCGCTGCTCGGTGCTCTCCGCGACGACGCGCGCCG
>JBBSQZ010000060.1:0-13962 GCA_038243565.1 Rhodothermales bacterium
CCAAACTTCAAACTCCAAACTGCATTCAGCCGAAGGCTTCCGCCACCAGCACCTCCGCCTCGTCGTAGGCGTCGGCGGCGGCGGTGAGGCGGCCGAAGGCGTCCTCGAGCGACGCGCCGCCTGCGCCCGCGGTGATCTCGGCCGGCGTGCCCGTCTGCAGGATGCGGCCGTCGCGGATGACGACGACGAGGTCCGCCACCTTCTCGACCGCGTCGAGGAGGTGCGACGAGTAGAAGACCGTCGTGCCGCGGGCGACGAGCGTCCGCAGCAGCGCGCGCGTCTGGAGCACGGCGTGCGCGTCGAGGCCCGAGAGCGGCTCGTCGAGGAGCAGCACGGCGGGGTCGTGGAGCATCGCGGCCGAGAGGAGCACCTTCTGCTTCATGCCCTTCGAGAAGCCCGTCATGGACTGCTGCGCGGCGCCCTCGAGCTCCCAGAAGCGCAGGTGCGCCGCGGCGCGGGCGGCGAGCGTCGCCTCGTCGAGGCTGTGCATCCGGCCGATGAAGGTGAGGTACTCGGTCGGCGTGAAGCTCTCGTAGAGGTTGCCGTGCTCCGGGACGAAGCCGAAGCGCCGCTTCGCGCCGAGCGGGTCCACGGCCACGTCGATGCCGCCGACGACGACGCGGCCCGCGTCGGGCGCGAGCGCGCCGGTGAGCAGGCGCATCGTGGTCGTCTTGCCCGCCCCGTTGGGGCCGACGTAGCCGGCGACGGTCCCGCGCTCGATCGAGAACGAGACGTCGTGGAGGACCGGCGTGCCGTCGAGGGCGACGCTGACGTGCTCGACGAGGACCATGCGGGCGGGGGGCTGGGGCTGACAAGCGGCACCACGCGGCGCTCTGCACGTGCTCAGAGTAGTCCGGATGCCTCATCAATAAAACATGTCATCCTGAACTCGTTTCAGGATGACAAAGTAAGGAGAGGGCGCCTCCGCCCGATCAGCCCGGCGGCCAGCTGAGGTCGCGCCCGCCGAGCAGGTGCACGTGCAGGTGGAAGACCGTCTGCCCCGCGCCCTCGCCGTTGTTGACGACGAGGCGGTAATCCGACAGCCCCTCCTGCTCGGCGACGCGGCGCGCGACCGTGAACAGGTGCCCGACGAGCGCCTCGTCCTCGGGCTCGACGGCGTCGGCGCGCGGGATCGGTTTGCGCGGGACGACGAGGACGTGCGTCGGCGCCTGCGGGTGCAGGTCGCGGAAGGCGACGGCGCGGTCGTCCTGGTAGACGATGTCGGCTGGGATCTCGCCGGCGGCGATCTTCTCGAACAGCGTTTGGTCGGGCACGGCGGCGCGGGAGGGACGGCCGGCAAGCTACGGGCGCCGGCGCGTCCGGCCCCTACTCGACCGTCGCCTGGCCCGCGAGCGCTTCGAGCTTCACCGGGCCGATGCCGCGGACGTTCGTCACGTCCTCGACCGTGCGAAACAGGCCGTAGGCCTCGCGGTACTCGACGATGCGCTGAGCCAGCGCCGGGCCGATGCCGTCGAGCGCCGTCAGCTCCTCGGCCGTCGCCGTGTTGAGGTTGATCTGCGGCCGCGCGGCCGCCGGGGCCACCGAGGCCACCGAGGCCGCCGGGGCCACCGGGGCCGCCAGCGGCACGGGGCGGCCCGACCCGGCGATGAGGAACGGAGCCATGTTGGCCAGCGACTGCGGGCCGATCCCGCGGACGGCCTCGAGGGCCGCGACGGACTCGAACCGGCCGTGAGCCGTGCGGTAGTCGATGATCCGGCCGGCGAGCGCGGGCCCGATGCCCGGCACGAGGTCTAGCTCCTCGGCCGTCGCCGCGTTGACGTCGATGAGCGTCGTGGCCGGGGCGGGAGCCGGGGGCGCGCTGGCCAGAGGTGCGGGGCGGACGGGCAGCGGCTGCATCTGCCCGCGGACCGACTCGACGAGCGACACGTAAACCGGCACGTCCAGCGTGGGGTCGGTGCGATACTCGGGCACGCTCGTCAGAAGGCGGGCGACCGTCGCCCGGGCGTCGGCGATCGACCCGCGGTTGACGAACGACAGAGCGAGCAGCCGGTAGGCCGTGGCCGCCTCGGCGGGCGTGGCGGTCGCGTCGTAGATGCAGCTCAGCACGAGGGGCTCGAGCGCCTCGTACTCCTGCTGGCGGTAGTGCGCGTCGGCCGCGGCGAGGAGCGTCTCGCAGGAGGCCGCGCGAGACGGCTGGCCGGCAGACGGCAAGGCCCAGGACAGGAGGACAGCGGCGAATGTGCTGGCGTGGAGCAGGCGGGTCGGAGACATGGTGCTGCGGCAGCGCAGGTGAAGAGGGTCTGGCGGCAGACGGAACGCGGGAGAACAACACTGGGTACGCGCTCCGTATGGACGGAGCAGAAATTCTATGTGCTGCCTAACCTGAGTGTAAGGTCGGGTATTCTCTTGCCGAAAGGGACTAGGTGATTTCACGACGAGGCGGTACGTTTCGAACTGCCCTGAGTGCTGACTGATGGCCGATCCACATTTCCAGAACATCCCGCCTCATGTGTCTGCGTTGGGCAGCGCTGGCTCCGCTGTGGGCCGGCTGGCCGGCGGCGGGCTCCTCCTCGTGGCTGTCATCGCGGGGCTCCTGGTCTATGGGAACCGCCAGGCAGGTGCCGGGCCGGAGCCGCTCGTGCAGAACCGCACGGGTTTCGGAGGCGGCGTCTCCGCTGACGCGCCGGATGACGGCGACGGGCCGACGGAGCTTCTGGTGCGGGCAGCCCCGGCCGGCGCCACGATCCACCTCGACGGCGACTCGGTGGGGACGGGCCCGGACTGGCAGGGCGCCGTCGCGGAGGGCGAGCGCTGGGTGCGCATCGTCACGCCGGCGGGGAGGGTCGTGGCCGACACGCTCGTCCTCGTCCGGGCGGGGACGCAAACGGCGTTCGACGTGGGGCCGCCGAACATGCGTGCGGCAACGCCCGCCCGGGGCGAGCCGCCGGCTCCAGGCGAGCTGCAGACCGCGGCGACGGTCCAGACGACCGGATGGGTCCGCGTGACGTCCTCGCCGGCCGGGGCCACGGTTCGGATCGACGGCCGCCCGGTGGGACGAACGCCTCTCCGGTTCGGCAACCTCCATCCCGGGTCGCACGACGTCGTGGTGGCGCGGGCGGGCTACGAGCCCACGACGCTGCAGGTCGAGGTCGTCGCGGGGGACGACAGCAACGTGGCCGTGAGCCTTCGGCCGGCTCAGGCGGCGACAGGCCCGGACGGTCCGGCTCGATCAGCCCCTGCCACGCCCGCCACGCCCGCCATGCCTGCCACGCCTGCCGGGATGGGCACCGTCGAGGTGATGGTCCACCCGTGGGGCCGGATCGTCATCGACGGGGTCCCGCGCACGCAGGAGACCGACGTCCTGTACCGCACCACGCTCGCCGTCGGCGAGCACCGGATCGAGGCGCTGCACCCCACGCTGGGCTCGAAGGCCCTGACGGTGCGGGTCACAGGCAGCGGGCGGGTCCGCGTCGACTTCGACCTGGCCGACGGCTTGAAAGACTGACCGGCGCGCAGGCCGCCCGCGACCGGCAGGCGGAACGGGAGGCGCCGCGGCGGGTAGGGACTCCACCCCGAGACTCCTGCGATGCCCACCGTCTACGTCACCCGCAAGGCCCACTTCAACGCGGCCCACCGCCTCCACAACCCCCAGAAGAGCGACGCCTGGAATGAGGCGACCTTCGGGAAGTGCAACAGCCCGCACTGGCACGGCCACAACTACGAGCTCGACGTGACCGTCGCCGGCGAGCCGGACCCCGACACGGGCTTCGTCGTGGACCTCGCCGAGCTCAAGCGCGTCGTCACGGACCGCGTCGTGGACGCGCTGGACCACCGCAACCTGAACCTCGACGTGCCCTTCCTCGCCGGCAAGCTGACCTCCACCGAGTCGCTCGCCGTCGCCGTGTGGGAGCAGCTCGCGGGGCACATCCCGGGCGCGGGCCGGCTCCACGAGATCGTGCTCCGCGAGACCCCCAACAACAGCGTCGTATACCGTGGCGAGTGATTCCAACCCCGACGGCGGCGTGCGCGACGGCGGCGCGTCCGAGCTCGCCGACGACCTCGCGAGCCCGCTCCTCTACGAGCGCCGCGACGTGTACCACCCCGAGACGTCCGAGCGCCTCGCCGCGCTCACGCGCGAGCAGCTCAGTCTCCTGGGCGAGGACCCGGAGCGCGAGGGCCTCCAGAAGACGCCCGAGCGCGTCGCCAAGGCCATGCAGTTCCTCACGCACGGCTACGGCCTCGACCCGGACGCGATCCTCCGCTCGGCGCTCTTCTCGGAGTCGTACTCCGAGATGGTTCTGGTGCGCGACATCCAGATCTACTCGTTATGTGAACACCACATGCTCCCCTTCTTCGGGCGGGCGCACGTCGCCTACATCCCGAACGGCCGCATCGTCGGGCTGAGCAAGATCCCGCGCGTCGTGGACGTGTTCGCGCGGCGGCTGCAGGTCCAGGAGCGGATGACGATCCAGATCCGCGACGCCATCGAGCGCGTCCTCCAGCCGGAGGGCGTCGCCGTCGTCATCGAGGCCCAGCACCTGTGCATGATGATGCGCGGCGCCGAGAAGCAGAACTCGCACACGACGACGAGCGCGATGAGCGGCGCCTTCCTCGAGAACGACAACACCCGCGCCGAGTTCATGCGCCTCATCCGGGGATAGGGTTCGGGGTTTGGGTGATCGCCCTGGAATGTTCAGAGCCTACCCATTTCGTCATGCGGATCAGGATGACAAGTAGAGAGGGAGGTGGTTGATCGGCGTCCTCGTCCCGTCGCCGTCGTTCGCCGCCTGCCGCCGTCGCCCCGTCTTACACCGCAGTTCCATGACCGTCGTCATCACCGGAGCGAGCCAGGGGCTCGGGGCCGCCATCGCCCGCGCCTTCGCCGCCGAGTACGGCCGGACGGCGCGCCTCGCGCTCGTTTCGCGCACTGCCGAGGCGCTCGAGGCGGTCGCCGCGGTATGCCGGCAACGCTCGGCCGTCGCCGAGGCGTTCCCGTGCGACGTCACGGACGACGCGGCCGTCGAGGCGCTCGCCGCCGCCGTCACCGAGCGTCTCGGCGTGCCGGACGTGCTCGTCAACAACGCCGGGCGCTTCACGCCGGGCGGCCTCGCCGAGACGACGCCCGCCGTCTTCCGCGAGATGGTGGACGTCAACCTCACGAGCGCCTTCCTCGTCACGCGTGCCTTCCTGCCCCAGATGCTCGCGCGCGGCTCGGGGCGCGTGCTCATGATGGGCTCCGTCGCGTCGGTCCGCGGCTACCCCGGCGGGCTCGCGTACGGCGCGGCGAAGCACGGCCTGCTCGGCCTCGCGCGCGCGCTCCGCGAGGAGACGAAGGGATCGGGCGTCGGCATCACGACGCTGCTGCCGGGCGCCACCGAGACGCCGTCGTGGCACGGATCCGGCGTCGACTCCGCGCGCCTCATGCCGGCCGAGGACATCGCGCGCGTCGCGGTCGAGGTCGCCGGCCTGTCGCCCCGCTCGGTCGTCGAAGAGATTTTGATTCGGCCGGACGGCGGCGACGTGTAGTACCGTTTCCGAGAAACGGAGGGGCATGGGGACTGGGGCATGAGGCATAGGAAACCTCGATTCTGGGCGGCCGGCGTCAGTCTCCATGCCCCATCCCTCTCGCCCAACCACTTCGGAGAATTGGTATAACGGGGGCGCCGGAACCGGGGGCACCTGGCTCCGCGTCCGAGACAGCCACTCGCCTCCGCTCCGATGCCTGCCTCCGTCCAGCACGACGCCGACGCCCACCGCTTCACGCTCGCCACCGACGCCGGCGACGCCGCGCTCGAGTACGACCTCGACGGCGACCGCGCCACGTTCACGCACACGGCCGTGCCCGAGGCCGCCGAGGGGGAGGGCGTCGGCTCGCGCCTCGTCCGCGGCGCGCTCGACGCGGCGCGCGACGAGGGCTGGACCGTCGTCCCGCAGTGCCCGTTCGTGGCGTCGTACATCAAGCGGCACCCGGACGCCGGCACGGGCATCGTCGCGGAGTAGGCGGCCTGCGGTGCACGCCGCGTCGGCGTCCCGATCTGCGCCGTGCGGGCCGGTGCGAAGCCGGGATGCCGAAACAGGCCGTTGTGACTTGCATGTTCTCGTCAAAACCGTATTCTAGGCCGACAGCCCACTCCGGGCGTACCCCCACCTCCTTTCTCTACCCACATGCGCTTTATCTACGCACTGGTGGCCCTCGCCATCTTCTCCGCCACGCCGGCGCTCGCTCAGTTCCAGCCGGAGCAGCCGGGACTCGATAACGTCGCCCTTCGCGTCACGGGCAACCCGGACATCGCGACGACGATCTTCAACTACACGAACCCGCTCCCGCCGAACTACTTCCCGCAGGACTCCTCGGGGACGTTCTACATCACCTACAGCGCGTTCACCACCATCACCAACCCGGGCACGCCGCAGGCGGACACGACCTCGGGCGGCACGCCGGTCGTTGGTGCAGGCGTGACGGGTCAGGCCGTCGTGGCCCGCCGGGCCGACGGGTCGCAGGCGCTCGGCTGCATCACTGCCGCCGACCTGACGTCGGACATCGCCAACGCCGCTGCGTTCGCGGGCAAGATGGTGATGATCCGGCGCGGCGAGTGCCCCTTCTCGCTCAAGGCCCAGCGGGCCGAGGCCGGCGGCGCCGTCGGCTTCGTCGTCTTCAACGGCGACGACCGCGAGGGCACCGCCGACAACGTCACCAGCCTTCTCGGCGGTGGGCCGGCCCCGGGGCAGCCCAAGATCGGCATCCCCGGCGCCCTCGTTCCGAACGGGATCGGCCAGCCGATCGTCGACGAGCTCACCTTCGGCGGGACGGTCACGCTCCAGCTCTTCGACAGGCGGGCCGTTGCGGCGGAGCAGGGTCCGGCGACGACCGTCTCGGGCCTCGAGGTCCGCGGCGCCAACCCGTTCTCGGTCTCGACGGCGCTGCACGTCTACACCGAGAGCGCGGAGGCCGTCCGCGTCGACGTGTTCAACGTGCGCGGCCAGCTCGTCGCGAACCTGTTCACGGGCACCGTCGCCGGTGAGCGCGCGCTGACGCTCTCGTCGGCCGGCCTCGCGCCGGGCGTCTACTTCGTCCGCGCGACGGGCGAGACGTTCCGCTCGCAGCAGCAGCTGACGATCGTCCGCTGATCCTACGGCTGCCTTCGGCACCATCGTCGGCCCCGGCATCCCTGTGATGCCGGGGCCGACGCGCGTTCGGGGCATACGCGCACCGGCGTGCGGCCGAGGCAGCCATTCTTTCGCGACTCCGATGCCCGTCCGCCACGACGCCGGCGCCCACCGCTTCGCGCTCGCCACCGACGCCGCCGCGCTCGAGTACGACCTCGACGGCGACCGCGCCACGCTCACGGCCATTCCCGAGGCCGCCGAGGGGGAGGGCGCCGGCTCGCGCCTCGTCCGCACGGGCAGACGAAGGCCGCCGCGTCTCCGAAAGATGAGGACCGGCGAGCGGCGAACGCACATATCGTCCTATGTTGGAGGCCAGTCTTCCTGGCCGCCCCGATGCGCTCTTCTGCTTTCGTCTGCCTCGTCGTCCTGATGACGGGCTCGCTCGCCCCGTCGGCTGCCGCTCAGGCCCCGGCGAACGACCACGTGTACCTGGCGACACCCATCCGCCCGCCGGCCCGCGGCACCTCGACGACGGTCTCCGGCACGAACGTCGGTGCGACGCGCGGGCACGACGAATTCGGCGCGCCGTGCGCGCCCGGTGGCCCGCCGGCGGACAACCTGAAGTCGGTCTGGTGGGAGGTGCAAACGACGGCGGACGGCGACGGGCGCCTCTCGGTCGGCCTCGCCGGCACCGACTTCGACGCTGTGCTCTGGATCGAGCAAGGCAACGGCACGCTCATCGCCTGCGCGACGGGGCCGAACGCCCGCGTCGAGGGCATCCCGATGCAGGACTGGCGCAGCTACCTCATCCGCGTCTCGGGCGTGGGCGCCGCCACCGGCACCGCCGTCGTCACGGTCACGCGCGACCCCGAGACGCCGGCGCCCAACGACGACCGCGCCGCGGCGACGCCGATCACGGCCCAAGGGACCTACTACGAGCTCACCTACGACGCGACGAGCGAGCCGGACGAGCCGGTGGCCTCGTGCGCCCGCAACGACCGTGGGAACTCGCTGTGGTGGTCGTACACGGCCCCGGTCGATACGCTGATGACGTTCGACCTCCACCACGGCTACTCGCCGCTGCTGTCGGCCTACGACGCCGCGGGCGCCGAACTGGCCTGCGCGCCGGGGCGCATCGAGGACCTCCCGGTCGCGGCGGGGCAGACGGTCCTGCTGCGCGTCTCGAGCGACAGCTACTTCACCGGGCTCGCGACGCTCGCCGTGTGGAGCGGCGCCGCCGGGCGGCCGCCCAACGACGACCGCGCCGAGGCCGGCCCGCTCGTGCTCGAGACGAGCTACAACGGCACCACGGCCGGCGCGACGACCGAGCCCGGCGAGGCGCCCGCCTCGTGCGCTCCGACCGGCGACGCCGGGCGGTCCGTCTGGTGGTATTTCGACGCGCCGAGCAGCGTCATGCTGACCTCGGCGCTGGGCTACGCCGACATCATCACCGTCGTCGACGAGCAGGGCGCCGAGCTGGCCTGCGCCGCCCGCGGCGCCGCGCAGACGAGCTTCGACCACGTCGTGTTGCCTGCGGGCCGGCTGTACATCCGCGTCTCCAACCTCGCGACTTCGCCCCCCGCCGGCAGCCAGGTCTACTTCACCTTCGACGTCACGACCGCGCTCACCAACGACGACGTCGCCGACGCAACCGTGATCGACACGCCGGGCACGCTCCTCGGCACGACGGATACGGCGACGGCCGAGCCCGGCGAGCCGGTCCTCCCGCCGACGTGCTTCACGAGCGGCTACTACGCCGCCGACACCAACGAGTCGGCGTGGTGGAGCTACACGGCCCCGGCCGACGGGACGCTGCTGATCGACCTCGACGGGTCGGAGTTCGACACGATCCTCTCGGTCCACGACGAGGCGCTCGCCGTTCTCGCGTGCAACAACGATGACCCCGACGACGACACGACGTTCGACGTGACGTCGAAGCTCGCCAACGTGCCCGTCGAGGCGGGGCAGCGCGTGCTCATCCGCGTGAGCGGCAACACCGTCGGCGGCGGCAACTCGAGCACCGGCGACGTGCGCCTCGCACTCCAGCTGCTCCCGCCGGCGACCGTCTCGACCATCGCCAGCGGCTCCACGGCCGGCGGGCCGGAGTGGACGCGGCCCTCGCTCTACGGGCATGTCTGCCGCCGGTCGTTCTCGGACCCCGCCTACGGGGCAACGCCCTTCACGGTCCCGACGGCCGGCTACTACTCGTTCACCGGGCGCTTCGAGGGCCACAGCGGCGCCGTCTTCGTGTTCCGGGCGCCGTTCGACGCCGCGGCCTGGGACTGCGACGCGATCATCGCCCACGGCTACGGCTCGGCCGGCGCGCCGACCGTCGCGATGGCCGCGCCGGTCACGCTGGCACCGGGGACGGACTACGTGCTCGTCGCCTCGGGCTACGACGACGACGACGCCGGTCCGTACACCGTCGAGGCGCTCGGCCCGGCGACGGTAGCGTTCGGCCAGACGACGGCCGCCGACGACGGCCCGGCCGGCACCACGGCGCTCTCGGCGCCCCGCCCGAACCCGACGGCCGGGGCGGCCGCGCTCACGCTGCGCCTCGCGCGCGCCGAGCGCGTCCGCGTCGAGGTCGTCGACGCGCTCGGGCGGCGCGTGGCGCTGCTCCACGACGGTCCGCTCCCAGCCGGCGAGACGGCGCTGGCCGTCCCCGCGGCGCTCTCGCCGGGCGTGTACGTCGTCCGGGCGCAGGGCGAGACGGTCCGGCAGGCGCAGCGCCTGACGGTCGTGCGGTGAGCGCCGGCGCGCCACCCGCCGCCGGTAGCTTGCGGCATGTCTGATCTGTTCGACGCCGCGGCCGAGGCCCGCCGCGCCCGCTCGGCGCCCCTCGCCGACCGCCTCCGCCCGCGCACGCTGGACGAGTTCGTCGGCCAGGGCCACATCCTCGGGCCGGGCACGCTGCTGCGCCGCGCCGTCGAGGCGGACCGCGTGACGAGCCTGCTCCTCTTCGGCCCGCCGGGCACGGGCAAGACGACGCTCGCGCGGATCGTCGCCAACACCACGCGCAAGCACTTCGCGAGCCTCAACGCCGTCCTCGCGGGCGTCAAGGACATCCGCGAGCAGGTCGAGGCCGCCCGCGAGCGCCTGCGCCTCCACGGCCAGGGCACCATCCTGTTCGTCGACGAGGTCCACCGCTTCAACAAGGCGCAGCAGGACGCCCTCCTGCCGCACGTCGAGAACGGGACCGTCGTCTTCATCGGGGCGACGACCGAGAACCCGTACTTCGAGGTCAACAAGGCGCTCGTCTCGCGGAGCCGCATCTTCGAGCTCCAGCCGCTGACGCAGGACGACCTGCGCGCCGTCGTCCGCCAGGCCCTTGCAGACCCGGACCGCGGCTACGGCACCCGGGCGGTCCGACTCGACGACGACGCGCTGGACCACCTCGTGAACACGGCCAACGGCGACGCGCGCTCGCTCCTCGGCGCGCTCGAGCTCGCCGTCGAGACGACGCCCCCCGGTTCGGACGGGGCCGTCCACATCGACCTCGCCGTCGCCGAGGACTCGATCCAGAAGCGGGCCGTGCTCTACGACAAGGACGGCGACTCGCACTACGACGCCGTCTCGGCCTTCATCAAGTCGCTCCGCGGGAGCGACCCCGACGCGGCGCTCTACTGGATGGCGCGCATGATCTACGCCGGCGAGGACCCGCGCTTCGTCATGCGGCGGATGCTCATCTTCGCCTGTGAGGACATCGGCATGGCGGATCCCAACGCCGTCCGCACGGCCGTGGCCTGCCAGCAGGCCTTCGACGTCGTCGGGATGCCGGAGGGCCGGTTCATGCTCGCCACGTGCTGCCTCTACCTCGCGACGGCGCCCAAGTCGAACTCGGCCTTCGCCTTCTTCGCCGCCCTCGAGCACGTCGAGAAGGAGCCGACGGGCGACGTCCCGAACCCGCTCAAGGACGCCGCGCGGGACAAGAAGGGCCTCGGCCACGGCGAGGGCTACAAGTACCCGCACGCCTACCGCGACCACTACGTCCCGGAGCAGTACCTGCCGGGCGGCATGCAGGGCACGTTCTTCTACGAGCCGTCGGACCAGGGCTACGAGGCGCGCGTCGCGGCGCGCCTCGAGGAGTTCCGCGCGCGCGACGACGCCGAGTCCATCGAGAAGCGCGTGATGCGGTACGGCCTCGACTCGGTGAACTTCGATAATAGAAAGGAGTAGATTGGGTAATCGAAGCTCGCCATGGTCACGTGCCGTTCTCTGCCTCAGCCCTCGATCGCTACCTCCGCGCGCTCGGCGACGAGTTGTCGCTCACCGGCGCCGACGCCCGGATCCTCGTCGTCGGCGGAGCCGCCCTCGTCCTTCGCGGCACCGTTGATCGCTCGACGGTGGACGTCGACGTGCTCGCGGAGATCCAGGGCGATACGCTGCTGATTCCGCGTCCGTTCAGCGAGGCGCTCGGCCAGGCCATCGCTCGGGTTGCGGCGAGCTTCCCGGCGGACCTGGAGCCTGGATGGATGAACGCTGCCGTCGCGAGCGTCTGGCAGTCGCACTGGCCTGCCCGGCTTCCGCCCGGCCTGGACGCTGCTGAGTGGCGAGACTACGGGCCGCTCGCGGTCGGAATCGCCGGCCGCGAGACGCTCATCCCGATGAAGCTCCACGCCGTGCTGGACCTCGGCGCCTCGCCGACATTCGACGCGTCCGGCAGGAACACCGGCGCGACCGTCTCGCTCACCGGCTACGACCGCCGGCACCTCGCCGACCTCGTGGCTCTCGCCCCGACCGACGCGGAGCTCGAGGCGGCGGCCGCATGGGTTCAGGACCAGGACGCCGGCGACATCGACCCGCTCCTCCACGCTGTTCTCGCCCATGTCCGCTCTGTCCGATAGCCCCACCGTTCTCGTCGCACGAGCGCGCCAGTCCGCAACGGACGCGCTGGTCGACGTGTGCTGGCAGCAGTGGGGCCGCCTCGGCTTCATGACCGGCGACGTGCGCAGCGGCGCCGGCGACGCCTTCATCGACCCCGAGGCGCTCCTCCTGATGACGCTCGACGCGGTCCGCGCCGAGCCGCGCCTCGACGCGGCGCTGAGCTGGTGGGCCGTCGTCGGGGCCGACCTGATGAGCATCCCGCGCCTGAGCGCCATCCGGGCCTCAGTGCCTGGCGACCTCGACGGACCGATCGTCGGGTTCGCCGCGTGCGCCGTTGGCGCTGGGGCGACGTCGACAGCGTGGAAGCGCCTCGCTCGTGGCGAGCGGGTGCCCCCACCGGAGCGTCTCAAGGGCGTCTCGGACACGGGGACCGGCCTCACGCTGGTCGAGCGGCCCGCATTGACCCGGCCCGAGGCGGCGATGCTCCGCGTCCGCGCCCTCGCCGGCGTCGGTGCCAAGGCCGACGTGATCGCGTTCCTCGCCGCGACCAGCGACCGGTCGTCGTCCGCGAAGACGCTCCAGAAGGCGCTGGGCTACTCGTACGTCCCGCTCCGCCGCGCGGCCGACGACCTCGTCGCGGCCGGGATTGCCTGCGCCGAGGCGCCGGCGGGACGCGGAGCGGTTCGGTACGCCTTCCAACCTGGAGTTCTCGACCTGGGCAACGTGCCGCCGTGGCGCTACTGGCCGCAGATCGCGGCGTTTCTCCTCCACACAGCGCGGTGGGGCGGTGGGCTGCCGCCCGGCGCCTCGGCGTATGCGCTCGCCTCGCGTGCGCGCGACCTCGCCGGACTCTTCGAGGCGTTCTGGGCCGAGCATCCGCTGCCGGCGCGCTATCCCGTCGCCGCGCCGCGCGACCATCCCGGCGAGGCGTACCTCGAGCCGTTCGCGCAGACCGTGGAGGCCGTCGCCCGGTGGATCGCGGATGGCCTGCCGGTCGGACCCGCAGCGCCGAGCGGGCTCGTCGCTTCCATCCTGGACGAGCTGTAGCCACCTCCGACCCCGTTCACGCCCCCCGCTCCACGCCGTCCCGATGTCCTTCCCCGACTACCTCGCCCGCGTCACCGCGACGCTCCGCACCGGCGACGCGACCGAGCACTCGCACCGGCCCGCCCTCCAGGCGCTCCTCGAGGCCGCCGGGCTGGCCGCGCTCGGCCGCCCGCCGAGCGTCGTCAACGAGCCGCGGCGCACGCGCGTCGGCGCGCCGGACTTCATCGTGCGCCTCGCCGGCGCGCCGCTCGGCTACGCCGAGCACAAGGACGTCGGCGTGCCGCTCGACGCCGAGACGGAGCAGATGCGCCGCTACCGCGACGGCCTCCGGAACCTCCTCTTCACCGACGGCCTCACCTTCGTCTGGTTCACCGACGGCGCCGAGCGCGACCGCGTGACGCTCGCGACGCGCGACGGCGACGGCCCGACCGTCCGCCTCGTCCCGGCCGACGGCGGCGAGGCCGCCCTCGCGGACCTCCTCGGGGCCTTCTTCCGCTTCGAGGCGCCCGCCGTCTCCACCGCCCGCGACCTCGCCACGCGCATGGCCGCCGCCACGCGCCTGCTCCGCCGCGCCATCGCCGACGCCTTCACGGGCGAGGCCGAGCGCGGCGCGCTCCACCAGCAGTTCGACGCCTTCCGCGACGCCCTCCTCCACGACCTCACGCCCGAGCGCTTCGCGGACATGTACGCCCAGACGCTCGCCTACGGCCTCTTCTCGGCGCGCGCCGCGCGCCCCGAGGCACCGGGCTTCTCGCGCGAGTCCGCCGCGGCGCTCATCCCGCGCACCAACCCGTTCCTGCGGAAGCTGTTCAACGAGGTCGCCGGGCTCGACCTCGACGACCGCATCGCGTGGCTCGTCGACGACCTCGCGGTGCTCCTCGCGCGGACCGACCTCGCGCGTATCCTCCAGGACTTCGGCCAGCGCACGCGCCGAACCGACGCCGTCGTCCACTTCTACGAGACGTTCCTCCAGGCCTACAACCCGGTCCTGCGCGAGATGCGCGGCGTCTACTACACGCC
>JBBSQZ010000061.1:0-13878 GCA_038243565.1 Rhodothermales bacterium
CCGCATAGCGCGGTCGCGCTGAACGGCTCGGGTGTGGCGAACGGTGGACTTCTTTCGGGCTGCCACGGGGGATCAGCAGATCAGGTGAAGCCGAACGTAGCCCTTGCTAGGATCGCCTCCCCTCTAACTTTCGAGCAATGGCATAAGGGATGGGGCATGGGGTGGCCGCGTGAGCTGGGGCGTCTTTCGCCCATGCCTCATGCCCCATTCCCCATGCCCCGTTTACCGCGGCACGTCGATCTCCTCGACGATGCGCTTCAGGACGTCGCCCGGGCGTACGCCCTCGATCTCGCGCTCCGGCGTGAGCTGGATGCGGTGGCGCAGCGCGGGCGCGACGACGGTCCGCACGTCGTCCGGCGTCGCGAAGGCGCGGCCCGACATCGCGGCGACGGCCTTCGCGCCGACGACGAGCGCGAGGCTCGCGCGCGGGCTCGCGCCGAGCGACAGCGCCGGGTGCCGCCGCGTCGCGGCGACGATCTGTGCCGCGTAGCGCAGCACGGCCTCGTCGACGCGGATGGTGCGGACGGCGGCCTGCGCCGCCTCGATCTCGGCCGGCGTCAGCACGGCGGTGACGGTGCTGAGGGGCACGAGACCGCCGGCGGCCTGGAAGCGCCGCAGCATCTCGGTTTCGTCCTCCAGACCGGGGTAGCCGACGAGCGTCTTGAACAGGAAGCGGTCCAGCTGCGCCTCGGGCAGGCGGTACGTGCCCTCGTGCTCGACCGGGTTCTGCGTCGCGAGGACCATGAACGGCGCGGGCATCGGGTACGCCGTCCCGTCGATCGTCGCCTGGTGCTCCTCCATCACCTCGAAGAGGGCGGCCTGCGTCTTGGCCGGCGCGCGGTTGATCTCGTCGATGAGGACGATCTGGGCGAAGACGGGGCCCTGGTGGAACGAGAACTCGCCGGTCTTGGGGCTGAAGACCTGCGTCCCGAGCACGTCGCTGGGCATCAGGTCCGGCGTGAACTGGACGCGCGAGTAGTCCATGCCCGAGGCGCGCGCGATGAGCTTCGCCGTGAGCGTCTTCGCGACGCCCGGCACGCCCTCGACGAGCACGTGCCCGCCGGCGAGGAGCGCCGCGATGAGCTCGTCGATGACGCCCTCCTGGCCGACGATGAGCGCCCCGACGGCGTCGCGAAGACCGTCGACGACGCGGGCGACGGGCGCGAGCACGGCCGGCGCGTCGAAGCCGTCGGGTGCGTCGGCGGGCGCCACGGCGGGGGCGGGGGAGAGGGCAGGCGCCTCGGGGGCGCCGGGCTGTGGGTCGTCGGGCGTCATGCGGGGGCGAGGTGTCGGGCGGCGAAGAAGGCGTCGGCGTCGCGGTCGGCGGCGAGGAGCGCGGCCGGCGTCGGGTTCGAGGCAAGGTCGCGCAGGCGCGCGAAGAGAGCGAGCGCCTCGTCCTCGGGGACGCCCGCGCGGGCAGCGGCGAGCTTGGCCGTCGCGTCCGAGAGGTCGGCGTCGGCGATGCCGAGGCGCGTCCGGAGCGCGTCCTCGAAGAGGCGGACCTTGCGGGCGGCGAGCCAGTCGCGGTCGCCGCGGACGAAGAAGAGGCGGCCGACGGTCCGCGCGAACTCGCGCTGCGCGTTCGGCGGCGGGCTGACGACGGGGATCGGGCGCTGCCGCCGACGGCCCCACACGAGGACCGACAGCACGACGCCGACGCCGACGAGCCACAGCACCCACCGCAGCGCGGGCGTGCGGGAGGCATAGGCGAGCGTCGAGGCGCGGCTCCGGAACGGTTTGTAGGTGTCGTCCCACAGCACGAGGCGCACGGGCGGGACGTAGGCGAAGAGCGCCTCGAGGTAGTCCGCCCCGCCGCCCGGCGTGGCGATCGCGGCGTTGGTGAACGCGAGCGGCGTCGAGGCGACGACGACGCGTCCGCGGCCCTCCGTTATGGCGACGGCCGTCGCGTCGCCGCTCTCGAGGTCGGTCGAGAGGATGGCGGTGCGCGTGCTGTCGAGCCCGCCGAGGACAGCGCCGTCGATCGGGACCGGGAACGCGAGCGTCCGCCGGCCGACGCGCAGCGTGTCCGCCCCCAGAACGCTTCCGTCGGGCTCGATCTGGCTCTCGAAGAAGTCGCCCATCAGGGGCGCGGGCGGCGGCGTCGGGCGCCACTGCGTGAAGAGGCCGGGCGCGAGGGTGGACGAGCCCGAGTCCTGCTTCTCGATCTTCGACAGCGGCGCGTCAGCACCGAGCGTATCACTCTTCGGCGGCGGATTCGCCTGCCGGCCGAGGGCGAGGAAGAGTGGCCCTTCGAGCTGATCCGCGGCGATGACGACGGTGTTGCCGCGGCGAATGAAGCGCAGCAGGCGGTCCGCCTCGGCAGGGTCCGGCGCGAAGTCCTTGGTCACGAAGACGTAGGCGGCGCCCGTGATCGTCGAGTCCTCGAGGCGCTCGAACGGCGTCACGTCGACCGGCTCGACGGGCGCGCCGAGCCACTGGGGCAGCAGGCGGTAGAGGACCTCGGAGTCGAACGGCTCGGTGCCCTCGCGCTCGGCGCGCAGGCGCGGGTCGTACGGGCGCGGCGTCGCGAGCGAGATCGCGACGAGCAGCAGCACCACGCCGCCGATGACGAGGAAGGGCAGGGCGCGCTTCATGCGGGCACCTCGGCGGGTCCGCGAGCGGGGCGCGGCGCCTCGGCGAGGGCGGCGTCGAAGCGCTCGAAGCGGGCGTCGATGCGTGCCCACCGCGCAGCGTCGACCGTGGCGCCGCCGTACCAGACGGTCTCGAAGGCGCGCGTGACGTCCGAGAAGGCGCGCCCGATGTCGGCGCCGCCCCTCGACTGCGCCTCGCGGACAAACGTCCGGTTGGTCTTGTCGCGCGTCCACTGCACGAGGCCGCGGGCGTCGAGGCGTTGCAGGGCAACGAGGTAGCGCAGGCGGACGGCCGCGCGCCACTCGCGCCGGGCGAGCGCCGCATCGAGAAGCGCAGGCAGGTCCACGGTCGCGATGTCATCCACGCCGAGCAGTGGGTCCACGCCGTCGCCGGTCGTGCGAGAGCGTCGGCCGAAGATGCCGCCGAGGCCGGTCTGCGTGAGGCGGAACGCGACGGCGGCGAGTACGAGCACGGCCACGACGAGCCAGAATCCTTGCCCGCCGCGCGTGCCCGAGGCCTGGAACAGCGGCATCAAGACCTTCTCGACGACCCACGTCCAGAACCGCGCCCACAGCGACGGCCGCTCGGCGACGGGCCTGTCGTAGCGGTAGCGCGGGTCCTGCCGCATCTCGGCGAGCGCGTCGGGCACGGGCCGCTCGGCGGCTGGCCGGGGGGCGCGGGCAGCCGGTGGCGTGGGCTGCAGGCGAGGCGCGAGCGTCGCTTCGGGCGGCAGCGCCGGCGCGGCGTCGGGCAGCGGGATCGTCGGCTGCGCGGCGAGTGGCTGCGCGAGCAGCAGGAGCAGGGCGAGGCGGAGCGTCACGGATTCTGGAAGCCGCCGCCGCGGAAGCCGCCGCTCCGGTCGTCGTTCGGCGGCGCCTCGTCGTCGTCGAGGATCGTCCCGAGGTCGTCGCTCGGGCGGTCGGCGGTCGGGCGGAAGTCCTCGGGCGGCGCCTCGGCCCGCGGCGCGGCGTCGCGCATCGAATCTGTGTGCGGCGCGTCGGCGCGCGGCGCCTCTGGGCGGCGGCCGACGCCGAGCAGATCCGTCCCGGCGAGGCGGTCCAGATCCGACCCCAGCGAGGCGCCCTCGACGACGTCGACGAGGCTGCCGTAGAGGAAGACCCACACGAGCGACGACACGACGCCGACAGGGATCGTGACGAGCGTCAGCACGGCCGAGGTCAGCGCCGTGGCCGGCCCGCCGGTCGGGTCGCCCGAGGCGAAGCCGGCCACGACGAGCCCCCCGACGACGGCCGAGAGGATGCCGATGGCGAACACGGCGATGGCAAACACCAGCAGGAGCGTCAGCACGACGAGCTTGCGGCGGCCGCGGATGAGGTCCTGAACGTGCGCGAGCGCCGCGCCGACGCCCAGCCCGTCCAGCGCCACCGCGACGCTCCCGAGGCTCAGCGGCGGGATGACGTACACGAACAGCAGCACGAACAGCGCCAGCCCGGCGACGACCGCGACGCCGACGCCCAGCCCGGCGAGGCCGGCGCCGACCAGCACGACGGGGATCATCACCGCGATGAGGCCGGCCGCGACCACGAGCAGGTAGCTGGCCAGGGGACCGATGAGCGCCCTGGCCTCGTCCCACACGTCCCCGACCTCGACCGGCAGGCCCGCCGCGTACAGGCGCACGAACCCGAAGACGGCGGCCGACGACAGCAGGCTCGCCACGACGTCGAGGACCGAGCCGGCGATGCCGCCGGCGATCTCGCCGCCGACGATCCGCGCGAGCGCCGCGAGCAGCACCATCGGGCCGGCGATGGCGAAGACGGCCGTGAACAGCGGCCGCGCCTCGGACGTCGTGAGGTTCAGCGCGGCGGCGAGGATCGCGCCGGGCTCGCGCTCCTCGCGGACGCGGATCGCGCCCGCCTCGCGGAAGCTCGGGTCGGACAGCGGCAGGAGGTCAGGCATCGGCAGGCAGAGCGGCGGACGGGACGGAGGCGGACGAAGCGGCGGGCGGAGGAACTGGGGCCTTCGGTGGGGCGAGGCTGCGGGCGACGCGGCTCGGCCACCACACGTAGTAGAACGCCATGAAGGAGAACGAGGCGCCGATGATCGCCACGGCGAGCGCCAGCGGCATCTCGGTGTGGCGCGTCACGAAGCCCTCGAGCGCGGCCGCGGCGAGGAAGATCGGGACGAGCCCGAGGATGAGCTTGGCGCCGCGCAGCGCGCCCTCGCGGAAGCTCACGAGCCGCGGGTAGGTGCCGGGAAATAACAGCGCGCCGCCCATCGCGAAGCCCGCCCCGCCGGCTACGACGATGGCCGACAGCTCGAGCGCGCCGTGGATGAACACGACGCGCGTGAACGGCCCGGCGAGCCCGCGCGAGGCGAAGAGGTGCGTGAACACGCCGACCATGACGCCGTTCTGCACGAGCGCCTGCGCCGTCCCCAGCGCGAACCCCGGCAGAACCGTCCCGCCGATGCGGAGCAGCCCGACGAACGCCAGGAACGACACCACCACGTTGTTGAGCGCGATGCCCGCGCTCATGTCGAGCGGCTGCGCGTCCTTGTAGACCGCCAGCGGGTCGCCGGCCTCGATGTTGGCCTCGGTCATCGAGACGTAGCCGTCGCCGAGGACGAGGCGCGCGAAGCGGGCGTCGCCGGCGGCCGAGACGGCGCCGAAGGCGGCGGCGCCGAGGAACAGCAGCAGCGCCAGCCCGAGCGCGCGCCGCGAGGCGTACGCCGCCAGCGGCACCTCGTGCGTCCAGAACCGCACCAGCCGGCCGCGCTCCTCGCGGCGGTTGCGGTACAGCCGCCGGTGCGCCTCGGCCTGGAGGTCGTTGAGGTACGCCGCGGTGACGGAGCCGGGGTAGAACGTCTGCGCGAACGCGAGGTCGTCGCCGAGGCGGACGTAGCCGTCGGCCAGCGCGTCGGCGTCGGCCTCGCCGGCCTCGGCGAGGGGCTCCTCGAAGGCCTCCCAGTCGGGGGCGTGGCGGCGGACGAACACGGACTCGCGCATGGCGGAAAATAGGGACTGGGGACTGGGGAATGGGGACTGGCATGGTCGGGCGCCCCATCCGCTCCGTACTTTTTGAGGCCGCGGCGACGGTCTGCGGATGAACCGGCCCATTTCCCAGTCGCCATTCCCCAGTCCCCCCGCATGGACGACCGCGTCCTCATCCAGACGGCCCAGAACGTCGAGCTCGCGCTCGCGCCGGCCGGCGTCGGCGACCGCATCCTCGCGTGGCTCGCCGACGTGGTGGTGTGGGGCCTCTACGCCCTCGCCGTGTCGGCCGTGCTCGGCGAGCTCGGCCTCGACGGCCAGACGACGATGATCGTGCTCGTCGTGCTGCCGGTCCTGCTGTACCACCTCGCCTTCGAGACGCTCGCCGAGGGCCAGTCGCCGGGCAAGATGCTGCTCAAGATCCGCGTCGCGCGCCTCGACGGCGCCCAGCCGACGCTCGGGCAGTACGCGCTGCGGTGGCTGCTGCGCTTCGTCGACGTGACGCTGTCGTCGGGGACGGTGGCTGTCATCGCCGTCTCGGTGTCCAAGCGCCAGCAGCGCCTCGGCGACGTCGCCGCCGGGACGACCGTCGTGCGCCTGCGCCGGCGCGTCGCGCTCGACGAGGTCCTCTACCCGGCGACGGGGCCGGGCTACGTGCCGCGCTTCCCCGAGGCAGGGGCGCTGACGGACGCCGACGTGCGGACGATCCGGGCCGTGCTCGTCCGCCTGCGCCTCGCCAGGCGCGACCGCCGCGGCCTCGCGCTCGCCGACCGCGCCCGCGCCGCCGTCGAGGCGCGCCTCGAGATGACGCCGGCCGACCTCGACACGGAGGCCTTCCTCGAGGCCGTCGTGCGCGACCACACGGCCGTCGTCGATGCGGCGTGACGCGCGGCCCGCTAGAAAATGACGCCGACGCGGGCCGCGATCGCCACCGTCGTCGCATTCGTGCCGACGAGCAGGCTCGGGTCGAGCTCGGCGTAGAGGCTCGTGTCGCGCAGCGGGATCGCCGTGCCGACGCCGAGGTGCAGCGTCGGACCGCCGCCGCCGCCATCGAGCGGGATGAAGCCGCCGATGCCGCCGAGGACGTAGCGCAGGTTGCGCCCGCCGGGCAGCGTCACGATGACGGACGTCTGCGGGTTGAGCAGGTAGCGCGCGCCCGACGAGCCGTTGAAGAGGTTGGCGAGCAGGCCGAGGTCCGCCGCCACCGAGAGGTCCGCGTTGACCGGCAGCGCCGCGCGCCCGCGGATGCCGAGCGCGATGCCCGCGGGCAGCAGGCTCTGGCCGGGGAACGCGCCGACGGCGTCGAAGCCGACGCCGATGCGCGGCGGCGACACTTGCGCCTGCGCGCGCGTAGACGCGGCGAGGATCACGACGAGCAGGACGGCGGCGAGACGCGGGAGGGCAGGAAACATGGCCGGGCGGGGCGGGTGGCAGGAGGAGCTTGAAGGCCGAGCGTCGTGCCCGGTTCGTCACATCCGCCCAGAACATACCGCGCCTCCGATGGACTCCCAGACGCTCGACCCGCACGCCTCGGGCGACCCCGTCTCGGGGGACGGGGCAGGCTCCGCGCCCGCATCAGTAGCGGGGGAGCCCCAGCCGGTGTTCGACCCGTCCGCGCAGTCCGGCGACGTGGACGCGTACCAGCCGCTCGCCGCGGCGCCGAACGGCGTCTCGAACGGCGACTATGATCCGCTCGCCTTCACGGCGCTCGACTTCTACCGCGTGGACGACCTCCTCACGGACGACGAGAAGGCGTTCCGCCAGAGCATTCGCAACCTCGTCGACCGCGAGGTGCTGCCGGTCATCGAGCAGCACGCGCAGGCGCTCGTCTTCCCGGTCGAGGCGGCGCGCTCGCTCGCCCGCGCCGGCGCCATCGGGACGACGATCCCGGTCGAGTACGGCGGCCGCGGCATGTCGAGCGTCGCCTACGGGCTCGCGATGCAGGAGGTCGAGCGGGCCGACTCGGGGCTGCGCTCGTTCTGCTCCGTGATGGGCTCGCTCGTGATGTACCCGATCTTCACGTACGGGTCCGAGGAGCAGAAGCGCCGCTGGCTGCCGAAGCTGGCGACGGCCGAGGCGATCGGCTGCTTCGCGCTCACCGAGCCCAACGTCGGCTCGGACCCCGGCGCGATGACGACGCGCGCCCGCCGACAGGGCGACTCCTTCGTCATCACCGGCCACAAGCGCTGGTCCACGAACGCGTCCATCGCCGACGTGGCCGTCGTGTGGGCGAAGGATGACGCGGGCGAGATCCGCGGCTTCCTCGTCGAGACGGACCGGCCGGGCTTCTCGGCGCCGCGCATCGGCGACAAGTGGAGCCTCCGCGCCGCGGTCACCTCCGAGATCGTGCTGGACGACGTGCGCGTCCCCCTCGACGCGATGCTGCCGAACGTGACGGGCCTCAAAGGACCGCTCTCGTGCCTCACCCAGGCGCGCTTTGGCATCGCGTGGGGCGTCCTCGGCGCGGCGATGGCGTGCTACGACGCGGCGATCCAGCACACGACCTCGCGCGAGCAGTTCGGCCGCCCGGTCGCCGGCTTCCAGCTCGTCCAGAACAAGATCGCGGACATGCTGGCGGAGATCACGAAGGCGCAGCTCATCGGCTGGCGCCTCGGGCGGATGAAGGACGCCGGCACGATGCGCCCCGCCCACGTCTCGCTCGCCAAGCGCGACAACGTCCGCATGGCGCTCGACGTGGCGCGGACGTCGCGGCAGCTGCTCGGCGGCAACGGCGTCTTGGGCATCTACCCGGTGATGCGCCACATGGCGAACCTCGAGTCGGTCGTGACCTACGAGGGTACGGACGAGGTGCACACGCTCATCCTCGGGCAGGAGGCAACGGGCATCAGCGCCTTCGGCGGATGACGCGCGCCGCGCTCCTGGTGGCGCTCCTCGCGCTGGCGGCCTGCGAGGACGCCCCGCCGCGGGTGGACGCGGTCGAGGTGGACACGACGGCGGCGACCGTACCGACGAGCGGCACGGCGCACCGCGGCGAGCTCGCCGCCGGCGACTCGACGCTCGCCTCGGGCGAGTTCGCCGACGAGGTCCGCTTCACGGCTCGCCGCGGCCAGCGCGTCGTCGTAGACCTGACGTCGAAGCTGGACCTGGACACGTACCTCATCCTGCGCTCGCCCGCCGGCGTCCAGCACGAGAACGACGACGCCGGCGAGTCGAGCCACTCGCGTGTCGAAGTTGAGGCCGACACGTCCGGCACGTGGCGCGCCATCGCGACGAGCTACGAGGCGGGCCAGACGGGGCCGTACACGCTCCGGATCAGCGTCGAGTAGGCGAACCCCCCGTCCGAGCGCCCATCGCGTCGGACGAGGTCCGCACGCTGTGACGCTCCTTGCGCCGCCGCTCCGGGGCGCTCTGGCTGTCCCCCTCGTTCGAGGGCAGGGCCGGTAAGTTCTGAAGTTTCGTATTGCTTCGATACAAAAAACAACGTCATCCCGAGCTTGTCGAGGGATCTCAACGCTGGCGTCTGATCCGCCTCAGCCGGCAGTAACCGGCGATTCGGTCTGCGTTGAGATCCTTCGCAAGCTCAGGATGACACAAATTTTTTGTCACGTCTAACGGTTAGGTGCCGCGTGGCCAAGTCAGAACTTAACGGCCCTGCTGAGTCGGCCGGGCGGGGGGCAGCGCCCGCTACGGCGCGACCTCGCCCCAGAGGAGCTCTGCGAGGACGCGGCCGACCTGCCCGAGGCTCGCCGCCGAGACGTGCTCCGGCGTGTCGGATGTCGTGTGCCACGTCGCCGGGAAGGGCGAGTGGATGAGGTCCGCGACGGGGATGCCGGCGCCGAGGAACGGCACGTGGTCGTCCTCGATGGCGCCGCCGAGGCCGTCGGCGAAGGCCGGCGCATTCACGCGCCGCGCCGCGGCCCAGATGCGGTCCACGGTCGGGCCGGCGTAGCGCGTCGAGAAGCCCTCGCGCGGCATCGACAGGCCGGGGTCGCCGACCATGTCCAGCAGCAGGCCCCACGCCGGGCGGTAGCCCGGGTTGGTGCGGACGAACTCGCGGCTGCCGATCGCGAACGGGATCCGGAGCGTGTCTACGCGCCCCTCTTCCTCCTCCTCCTCGTCGATGTTCTCGCCGAGGTCCTCGAGGTCGAACAGGACGAGGTCCACGCCGACGCCGTCGGGCAGGGGCGTTTCGTTCATGAGGCGCGCCATCTCGAGGAGGACCGCGACGCCCGAGGCGCCGTCGTTGGCGCCGGGGACGGGCTGGTCGCGCTTCGCCGGGTCCGGGTCCTGGTCCGCGTGCGGCCGGCTGTCCCAGTGCGCCGAGTACATCACGCGGCGCCGCGCGTCGGGCGCGAACGAGGCGACGATGTTGGTCCCGCGGAAGACGACCGTCGAGTCGCCGGGGTCGGCGAACTCCACCGGCATCTCGGAGACGCTGGGCGCGAGCGAGTCGAGGCGGGCGACGAGCCACAGGCGGGCGGCGTCGTGGGCGGACGTGCCGGGCACGCGCGGCCCGAAGGCGACCTGCCGGACGACGTCGGCGTAGGCGCGGTCCTGGTCGAAGGCGGGCACGGGCGCGGGGCGCGAGAACCACCACACGGCGGCGGCGGCGAGGGCGAGCAGGACGACGGCCCCGAGGGCGAGCGGCAGTCGCGACGGGGCAGAGCTTGAGGCGCCGCGAGTCCGGCGGCGGTTGATGCGGGCCAAGGCGGAGGGCGGAGAGCGGAAGGCGGAATGTCGTCACGATCCGTCGTTGGTCTTCCGTCCTCTGGCAGTCCCCATTCCCCAGTCCCCCGGCTATGCCATCTCGAAGAACTGGAGGTCGGCGAGGCTCTCGTCGAGGCAGCCGCTGCCGGATGCGGGGGCGAGCGCTTCGGCGAGGCGGTGCGCGTCGGCGAGGGCGGCGGCGTAGCGGGCGCGGCGCTCCTCGAGCGGGACGGCCATCTGGACCGGAGCGGGCGCGGCGAGGGCGGCGTCGAGGCCGAGGAGTGGCGTGTCGTCCGTGGACTCGCGGTGGCGCCACGTGCCCGTCTCGACGGCGAAGCGGTAGAGCGGCAGGAAGCGGTCGCCGTGCGTCGCGACGAAGGCGACGGCCTCGGTGAGGAAGGCGGCCTCGGCGTCGTCCATCGTGACGTGGAAGCCGACGCGGCACCAGCCGGGCTTGACGCCGTGGGCGCCGCCTCGGACGGCCGAGCGGTAGCGCTCGGACTCGGCCTCGCCGATGCCGAGCAGGCGGTGGCCGTACGGCCCGGCGCACGAGCAGCCGGCGCGGCTCTGCACGCCGAAGAGGTCGTTCAGGAGGACGGTCACGAAGCGCGGGTGCAGCACGCGCCCCGAGGCGCACGTGAGGTTGAACGAGACGATGCCGACGCGCCGGCCAGGCTCCCGGGGGCCGAGGATCTCGACGCGGCCCGTCTCGGCCCACCGCGCGAAGGCGCGCGTGACGAGGTCGTGCTCGCGCGCCTCGACCGGCCCGAGCGCGTCCTTCACCTGGAGCGCGAGCGCGGCGCGGAGCGTCTGGAAGAAGCCCGGCGTGCCCGCCGTCTCGCGCGCCTCGATGTCGGCCGTGAAGTCGTGGCCGGCCGGGCCGACGTAGTCCACTGTCCCGCCGCCGCCGACGGACGGCGCGAGGTCTGAGCGGTAGAGGCGCTCGTGGAACACGAGCAGGCCGCAGGCGCCCGGCCCGCCGAGGAACTTGTGGGGCGAGAGGAAGACGGCGTCGAGGGCCGCCTCGGCGTCGCCCTGCGCGCTCATGTCGAGCGGCAGGTACGGCCCGCCGGCGGCGTAGTCGGCGAAGGCGAGGGCGCCGCGGCGGTGCAGCAGGCGCGCCACGGCGTGGACGTCGCACGTGACGCCCGTCACGTTCGAGGCGGCCGAGAACGAGCCGATCTTGAGGCGTCCGTCGTAGGCCGGGTCCTGCAAGAGCCGGTCGAGATGGTCCAGGCACAGCCCGCCGTCCACATCGAGGTCCACCTCGACGACGTCGCAGACACCCTCGCGCCACGTGACCTCGTTCGAGTGGTGCTCGTACGGGCCGACGAAGACGACGGGCCGCCGCGCGGCGATGCCGCAGCCGAGCGCCTCGAAGGCGTCGTTGCCGAGCATCTCGTGCGCCCAGCCGGCGAGGGCGTTCCACGTCACGGGCGGGACGGCGATGCCGAGGAATTCCTGGAGCTTGTGGATCGCGGCGGTCGAGCCGGCGCCGACGCAGACGACCTTGCCGCCCGGCCCCGCGCCGACGGACGCTTTGATCGACGCCTCGGCCTGGTGGAGGAGCGCCGTCGCCGTGCGGCCCGTGACGCTGTCCTCGGTGTGCGCGTTGGCGTACGTCTGCGCCACCTGCCGCAGGTAGTCCTCGACGAAGGCGAGCTGCCGCCCCGAGGCAGTGAAGTCGGCGTAGACGAGCGCCCGCTCGCCGAACGGCGTCGCCACGACGGCGTCGATGCCGACGGTCTGGGCGCGGAGGAAGTCGGGCGTGAGGGCGGGCATCGGAGTGGGGGTCGGTGCGCCGGAAACGTACGGAATGGCAGAGGACGGAGGGCGGAGGGCGGAGGGCAGAGGACGGAGGACAGAGGACGGATCGTGAACACATTCCGTCATCCGTCATCCGTCATCCGTCATCCGTCATCCGTCATCCGTCATCCGTTATGCACTGCCGCCTCGCGGAGCGCCTCGACGAGCCCGTCGAAGTCCGGCCAGTCCGCCCGCGCGAGCGTCTCGACGGCGTCGCCGAGGCTCACGACCAGCTCGCCGCGGACGAGCCGCGCCTCCCACACCGCCTCGGCGTCCGGGCGGTGCGCCGGGGCAGAGGCATCCCACACGGACCACAGGCACGCCGTGGCGTCCACCACCTCGACCCGCGCCGGCATCCGCCGCAGGCGCGCGCTCGCGACGAGCGCCGAGCCGACGAACGCCGCCGCCATCCCGACGGCGAACGGCACGAGCACCGCCGAGCCCTGCAAGACGGCCGCCAGCGTCACCGTCATCACTGCGAACGACGCCCACGCCAGCGCGTCCGACTGCGCGCGCAGGAGCACGGCCACGCGCGCCGCGTCGCCCGGCGCGTGCCAGCTCTCGAAGACGCGAGCCTCGGGAAGGCCCTGCATCAGCGGACCGTCGGGAGGTAGCGGTCCAGGCCGACGACGAGGCGGAACGAGGTGAACGTGATGCCGCCCGGCCCGATGCCGATGAGGCCGCCGACGAGCGGCCGCTCGCGGTCGCGGTAGTGCAGGTTGACGCCGATGCCGAGGCTCGGCTGCAGCGGCACGTCCGCGCCCGGCGCGACGGCCGTGTTGGACGCCGAGACGCGCGGCGTGAACTGCCGGAAGACGTCGTCGTAGCCCGTGCCGAGCATCCCGATGACCGTGCCCTCGACGCGGAACGCCATGAGGTTGCGGACGACCACGCCGCGCGCGCCGACGCCGACCGACAGCGCGTCGCGGCCGACGTACGCCCGCGTCGGCCAGCCGACGAGCAGGTCGCGCTCGAGGACGGGCTGGTAGAAGAAGGGAAGCTCGCCCGAGTCCTGCCGCGTGATCGCCGCGGCGACGCGGACGAAGACGGCGCCGCGCTCGGGCTGCAGCGGCAGCTTGAACGGGGCGGGGCGGAAGAGGTACCCCAGCGCCTGCCCACGCGTGAACTGGAGCCCCGAGCCGTCGGTCGAGAAGAAGCGGAAGGCCTCGCCCTGGACGAAGGCGCCGCGCGTCGGGCGGCCCGCGTTGTCGCGGCTGTCGCTCAGCGCTCCGACGCCGAGCGCGGCGCCCGACCGTGTCTCGCCCTTGAGGCGCTCGAGCTCGGCGAGGTCCTCAGGCGAGACGAAGGCGAGCGCGCTGCTGTCCCGCTTCGGCTCGAAGCTGCGCAGGCGGTCTACGCGGTAGCGCGCGAAGGGCTGGACGAGCGGCCCGAGCAGGCCGAGCGGCTGCCACGCCACGCGCACCTCGCCCTCGGCCTCGTAGCGGTCGAGGTACAGCTTGCCGTCCGGGCTGGACTCGGGGCTCGTGCCCTCGTACGGGAAGCGCGACGACGTGAGGACGGACGCGCCGACGAGGCCGAACAGCGTCGACCGCTCCGGGACGCCCGTCTGGTACGCCCCGAAGGCGCCCAGAATGCGCTGCCCGACGCGGCCCTCGACCTGGAGGTGGTCGCCCCGGCGCGCCAGGTTGTCCGCCGCGAACCCGCCGCCGACGCCGATGCCGCGCGACGACGAGTACAGCGCGCCGACCGAAAAGATGGGCCGGATCTTGAGCCCCTCGACTGTCTCGGCGACCTCCGTCGCCGTCTCCGCAGTGGCCGTCACGAGCGAGTCGGCGCGCGTCGCGGACGAGTCGGCGGGCGTTTGGGCCGCGGCGCCGTGCGCGATCAGGAGGAGCGCGGCG
>JBBSQZ010000062.1:0-13863 GCA_038243565.1 Rhodothermales bacterium
GCCCACGCGGGCGGCGTCCGTCTCGCCCGCTACGCCCGCAGGCAGTGCGGCGGTCCACAGCGTGTCGGGCGCCGTGAACGTGGCTGCCTGCTCCGGGTCTAGACCCATTGGGCGGCCGCGGCGCGCCTCGGCGAGGGCGCGGTCGCGAGCGGCCGCGAGGACGGCGGCCTGCGCCGTCGCGACGCGCTCCTGCTGCTGTGCCCGCTCGTACGCTGCCCGCTCCCCCAGCTCGACCTGCGCCGTCACCTCGGCGAGCAGGTCGCGCTGCGCCGCCACGTCCTCCTCGGCCACGCGGCGCGCGGCGTCGGCCTGCGCCACGGCGAGGTAGCCCTGGAGCACGACGACCGTCGCCTCCTGGACGGCCCGCGACCGGCTCAGCTCGGCCTGCCGCACGCCCGCCTCGGCCGCGCGCGCCTCGGCGCGCCGCGCGAACCCGTCGAAGACGACGTACTCGGCGCTCACGCCGACGTCGATCGTCTCGACGGTCGCCTGCGTGAGCCCGCCGCTCGTCTGGTCGAACGACAGCCCGTAGCGCTGCCCGCCGCCGACGTAGATGCCCAGGCTCGGCCACCGCCGGCCGTCGACTGCCTCGACCGCGACACGGGCGGACTGGATCTGCGCGTCGGCGCGGAGCACGTCCGTCGTGCGCGTGCGGGCGAGCGCAAGCGCCTCGGCAAGCGGAACGACGCGGGGCTGCGCCGCGACCGGGACGGCGGTGACGAGGGCGAAGAGGAAAGCGGCGGCGCGCATCGGAATGAGGTCAGTTCGCCTCATCTCCCGTCAAGCGCCGTGCCGGTGTACGGAAGGCGCTCGAACGGCTGCATCAGGCGGACCGAGACGTGCGACAGCGCCCGCACGGTGTGCGCTTTCGCACGCCGGCGCGCGCGTCGCGACGTGCTCATCGCGGCACATCGGACACGATGCGGCCATCGAGCACCTCGACCGTCCGTGTCCCAGCCGCGGCCCACCGCTCCGAGTGCGTCACGTGGACGACCGTCACGCCGTCGCGCGCCGTCATCTCCCGTAGCGCCTCTACGACGGCGTCGCCCTGCGCCGCGTGCAGGTTGCCCGTCGGCTCGTCGGCGAGCACGAGGCGCGGGCGGCCGGCGAGCGCGCGGGCGACGCCGACGAGCTGCTGCTGCCCACCCGACAGCTCAGTCGGGAAACGATCCGCTTTCCCTGCCAGGCCGAACCGCTCGAGCACGGCCGCCACGCGGTCGTCGCGCTCGGCCGAGGCGACGCCCTGGTAGCGGAGCGGCTCACCGACGTTCTCGGCGACCGTCAGGTCGTCCAGGAGGTGGTAGGCCTGGAAGACGTGCGCGATGGCCTCGCGAGCGAGTGCCGCCCGCGCGCGGTCTTTCATGGCCGTCGTGTCCTGCCCGTCGAACCAGACCGCGCCGGACGTCGGCCGGTCCAGCAGGCCCATCAGCGTCAGCAGGGTGCTCTTGCCCGAGCCGGACGGCCCGACGAGCGTCACGAACTCGCCGGGCTGGACGTCCAGGCTCACTCCGTGGAGCACGGGCGGGTCGCGGCGGCGCGTGCGGTAAGTGTACGAGACGTCGTGAACTGAAACGAGGGCGGACATGGGGCGGAGTGGCTACTCGGATCAAAGGGCGCGGAGGGGATCGGCCGTCGCAGCGCGGAGCAATGTCCACACGGGGTGACGCGAGCGCCCGCGCGTTAGCATCGGGCCATGCGGCGTTGCGCTGGCAGCGCTCAGACTCGCGGAAGGGCTCGGCCGGTACCGGGCGCGCGCCGGGTCCGCGCCGCTACCGGCGGTCAGCACACGTCGGAGACAGCGACTGCCCCCGGTCACTCTGATCGGTTCGGCTCCACCACAAGCACGGGGACGTCCCGCCGCTCCCGTACGACATCGAATCCGGCACGCTCTAATGCAGCTACGGCAGACGGCTCATCGCGAGGGGTCCAGTTCACGTCTAAATCGTAGCTCCCTTCCAACCCGGTCTCGTCGATGATGACCGTCTCGAAGGCAAAGCTCTCGAGCGACTCGACGATGAAGTCCATCCCTACACCAGAGGCGTGAATCCCCGTCCAGCTGGCCATGCCACCGAACGCAGGGCGTGCGGGGTCCGCTGGCCGGAAGTCGGCCGCGTCGCCACCTGAGCGACGCCTCAGGACGACGACGTCCATCGGGCGCGGCTCCCACCGCGCGGTGAAGGCGAACGCGTTTGCCAGAGCGTCTCGGAGCATGGCACGAGCGGCCGAATGTGCCAGGTCGGGCGCGACAACCGAGACGCGAAATTTTGCGGGTGAGGGCTGCAGGCGGTTGTCGAACGTGAAGGACGACGCGCCGTATGCGTGCTGAACGAGGGCGTCGAGCGAGACGCCGTCGCCGAGGATGCGACCTGGCGTCTGCCGCCAGCGGAGGAACGTCTGGGCGACATACGAACGCCGAATGATGGCCTGGGCATAGAGATCCGGATCGTCCTCGTCTACGAGTGTTGTCTCGTCCCACGCGATGTCGGCCGGGCTGCCCGTGACCCGGAAATACTGGTACGGGATTGCGGGTCGCTCTCCACGTATGAGCGCCCGGACGGTCTCGGGAGTGAGGTCGCTCGGGTTTGCGAACGCAGCAATCTGACCGGCGGGGTCGATCACGACGGCCTGCGGGTACCCGCCGATCTGGTACCGGGCCGCCGTGGCACCTGTCGAATCGAACGCCACCCACGTCCGCGATGGCCGCGGACCTAACACCGAACGCAACGTCTGCTCTGCGTCCGAGCTGAGCGTCACGAAGGCAACGGGCTCGCCTTCGAGCGAGTCCGCGAGCGCGTTGGCGTGCGGGACGCCAGCCACGCAGAACGAGCACCAGGCGGCCCAGAAGTCGACCACGACCCATTGCCCGCGGAGGTCGCTCAGCGTCGACGGTGCGCCGACCGGGGCGGAGACGTAGCGGGTGATGGTGATCTCCGGGGCCGCTTGCCCGACGACGAGCGAGTCGGCGGCCTGGCCGAACGACGCCGGGGCTGCCGTGAGCGTGACCAGGGCCAGATACAGAATAGTTCGGCAAGAGTGCATTGCAGCAGAGACGTTGAGTGCAGCATCCGTTCGGGCATACTGCATGACAGATACTGGGCAGACGTGGTCCGGACAAACACGCGCCGCCCGGATGCAGCGCCGAGATGACGACGACGCTGTTGCGAGTCGACGGGATGTCAAAACATGTGCCTCGGTGCCGAGCTGGCCGCACGAGGGGCTGATACCGGCCGACCGGGCGCTGGCGCACACCGGCCGGGCGGCGGCGCACACCCACGTACAGAGGCGCTACTCCGAGCGGAGCGCGCGGACGGGGTCGGCCGTCGCCGCGCGGAGCGCCTGGGTGCCGACCGTGACAAGCGCCACGACGAGCACCACGCCACCCGCGACCGTCAGCGGGAGCCAGCCGACCGAGATGCGCGTCGCGAACCCATCGAGCCACTGCGACATCCCGACGAGGACGAGGGGCACCGCCAGCGCGACGCCGCCGGCGACCAGAGCGACCACGTTGCGGCTCAGCAGCACGACGATCTGACCGACCGTCGCGCCAAGCACCTTGCGGACGCCGATCTCCTTCGTCCGCGAGGCCGCCGTGTGCGCGGCGAGCCCGAACAGGCCGAGGCACGCGATGGCGATCGCGAGGCCGGCGAAGACGCCGAAGAGCCGCCCGAAGCGCCGCTCGGCGACGTACTGCCTGGCGAAGTCCTCGTCGAGGAACGTGTACGTAAACGGCCGCGACGGCACGAGGTCCGCCCAGAGCGCCTCGACGCCGGCGAGCGTCGCCGGCAGCTCGGCGGTGCGCACGCGGAGCGTCACCACGTTGACGAACGTCTCCAGTCCATCATTGCCAGCCAGAATAAGCGGCTCGACAGGAGCTTGGAGCCCTTCGACATGGAAGTCCTTCACCACGCCGACAATCTCGCCATCCAGGCCCCAGATGGACACCGGCTTGCCGATCGCGGCAGCAACGTCGGGGTATCCCGCTGCGCGGGCGGCGGTCTCGTTGAGCACATAATCGCGCGGGCCGTCCGACGGCCGCGACCGCACCGAGTGGCCGGCGAGAAAGGTGAGCCCGTAGACGCTCGCATAGGACGAGTCCGCGACGTTCACCGTCAACTTGACTTCCCGCTTCACGCCGTCCGGCCCTTCGATCTCGCCGACGCCTGCGGACAGCCCGACGGTGGAGGCCACGGCCATCAGCGACGCCGACGTGCCGGAGACGCCCGGCATCTCGTTGAGGCGGGCCTGGATCTGGGGGAGCCGCGCCACCGAGACGGAGTCGGCCTTGAACGGAAGGACGACGAGCTGCGTGGAGTCGCCTCCAGGGTCCAGCCCGAGGTCCTGCGACTGCATGTAGCGGAGCTGCGAGAACACGATGACCGTCGCCGCGATGAGCGCGACCGAGATCCCGAACTGGAGGACGACGAGCCCCTGCCGCAGCGCCTGCCCCCGATGCCCGGTCGCAAACCGCCCTTTGAGCACTTCGGCCGGGTGGAACCCGCTCAGCACGACCGCCGGGTAGGCACCGGCGGCGAGCCCGGTCGCGGCCGCGAGGGCGAGAACTCCGGCCCACCACGGCCCGAGGCCGAGCAGCGACAGCGGCTTGCCCGAGATCTCCCTGAAGACGGGCAGGGCGAGCTGCGCGAGCGCGACCGCCAGCGCCGTCGAGACCAGACTCAGCACGACGGCCTCGGCCAGGAACTGGACCGCCAACCCACCCCGCTGCGCCCCGAGCGACTTACGGACGCCGACCTCGCGGGCGCGGTCAAGCGACCGCGCCGTGGCGAGGTTGGTGAAGTTGACGCCCGCGACTGCGAGCACGAAGAAGGCCACGAGCGCCAGGATGCGGAGCGTGACCGCGCTCCCGAACGTGCCCATCCCCTGCTCGGTGGTGAGGTAAAGGTCGGGGAGAGGCCGCGCGTGGAGGACGAAGGCTGCGCCCACCTCTCGCATCTCGTCGCCGCCGGCGGCCTGTGCGAACGCAGGCAGTCTGGAGGCGAAGTCGTCCATGCGGACGTCCGGTCGGAGCAGCGCGTAGGTCGCGAAGCTGCTCGTAAACCAGCTTCCGTAGTACCAGCCAGGGTCTGGGACGGTCGAGAGCGAGATCAGGCCGTCGAACGGAAGATGCGACTGCCGCGGCACGTCGGCCATCACACCCGTGACCGTGAGCACCTTGTCCGTCCATACGACGGTCCGGCCCTGAGCCGGCGTGTCGCCGAAGAGCGTGCGGGCGAGCGTCTCGGTGAGGACGATGCTGCCCGGACTCGCGAGCGCCGTCTTCGAATCACCCGAACGGAGCGGGAACGAGAACACGTCGAACACCTGCGGATCAGAGAGCAGCAGGTGGTCGGTCTCGAACGCCTCGCCGTGGGTCTCGAGGACCGGGTCGGCGTACGCGAACCGGGTCGCCGCCGCGACGTCTGGCATCGACGCCACGAGCGTTGGCGCGAGGATGCCCGGCGTGGTCCCCGGCGGGTCCACCTCGCCGTCTCGGATGTAGTCGACGTCGAGGCGGGCGATCCGGTCGGCGCGGGTGTTGAAGCGGTCGAAGCCGCGCTCGTCCTGGACGTAGAGCGCGATGAGGATCACGCACGCCATCCCGAGCGCGAGCCCGACGACGTTGAGTGCCGCGAAGCCGCGGTTGCGGCGGAGGTTTCGGAAGGCGACGCGGAGGACGTTGAGCAGCATAGCCGAGCGTGGAGATACGTCTGTGGGGACATCAAGGCGCGTGCCGCAGCGCGCAGCCGGCATTCCGATCGGTTCAGACTGCCCCGGCGGGCGCTGGCGCACACCAGCCGGGCGGCGGCGCCCAGCGGCGCCTCGAGGCGCGCTACTCGGAGCGGAGGGAGCGGACGGGGTCGGCCGTCGCCGCGCGGACGGTGTGCACGCTGACGGTCGCGATGGCGATAGCGACCGCGACGGCCGCGGCGCCGAGGAACGGCAGCGGGCCGAGCGCGACGTGCTCGGCGAAGCCGTCGAGCCAGCGGCGCATCGCCCACCACGCGACGGGCGTGGCCACGGCGGCGCCGACGAGCACGAGGCGCACGAAGTCGCGCGAGAGCAGCAGCGTCAGGCCGGCCACGCTCGCGCCGAGCACCTTCCGCACGCCGACTTCCTTTCTGCGCTGCTCGGCCATGAACGCGGCGAGCCCGAACAGGCCGAGGCACGCGATCACGATCGCGAGCCCGGCGAAGACGGCGAAGAGGGTCCCGAAGCGGCGGTCGCCGGCGTACTGCGCGGCGTAGTCCGCGTCGGCGAAGGCGTAGGTGTAGGGGTTGCCGGGGAAGAGGTCGGTGTACGCCGCCTCGATGGCCTGAAGGGTCTGCGGGAGCGCCTCGGGGCGGACCTTGACGGAGAAGACGTGCCCGGCCGGCGCGTAGCTCAGGAAGGCGTTCGGCATGGCCATGTGCGCGGACTCCCACCGGACGTCGCGGTACACGCCGACGATGCGCTGCGGCCCCGAGACCTCGACCGCCTGGTCCAGCGCCGCGGCGTTCGACGGGAAGCCGAGTGCACGGACGGCCGCCTCGCTCGCGAGGACGGGCTGATGGGCGTCGTCCGGCAGCTGCGCCATGTCGTCCGTGAAGCCGTGCCCGGCGACGATCTCGATGCCGTAGAGCGCCGCGAAGTCGGCGTCGACGGGCGTCATGGAGGCCTCGACGCCCGACGCCTCGTCGGCCTCGGCGCGGCGCGCGTTGCCTGTCGTCTGGTTGTAGGTCGTGCCGGGCGTCGTGAACGACGAGGCCACGCGGACGACGCCGGGCACGGCCGCGAGGCGCTCCTTGAAGGCCTGCACGTCGGCCACGCGGTCCGCGCCGTCGGGTCGGACGCGCGGGCCTGGGACGGTCAGGACCTGCTCCGCGTCGAGCCCGAGGGCCAGCGCCTGCACGTGCCGGAGCTGGCCGCTCACGACGAACATCCCGGCGACGAGCACGACCGAGGCGGCGAACTGGAACACGACGAGCCCGCGGCGCAATCCGCCGTGTCCACTCACGGCCATCCCTTTGAGCGCCGGCGCGGGCCGGAAGCCCGAGAGCACGGCGGCCGGATAGAGCCCCGCAACGAGCGTCCCGCCGACGAACGCCGCCAAGACGGCGCCCCAGAAGCCCCAGCTCGTCCCGAACGATGCCGAGAGGTCGCCGCCGGCAAGGCGCGCCAGGAGCGGCTGGCAGGCCCCCGCGAGGCCCAGCGCGAGCACGAGCGCGATGCCGTTCGTGAGCACCGCCTCGGCGAGGAACTGCGTGACGAGCTGCCCGCGGCCCGCCCCGATGGCCTTCCGCACGCCGACCTCGCGCGCCCGCCCCGCCGCCCGCGCCGTGGCGAGATTGACGTAGTTGACGAGCGCGATGAGCAGCGTCACGAGCCCGACCAGCGTCAGGAACTGGACGGCCGTGCGGCTGCCCGTGACCGTCTGCCGCGCCTGCACGCGGTCGTCGAGGTGGATCTCGCGGAGCGGCTGGAGGCCGAGCGTCGCGGTCTGGTCGCTCTCGGCGAGGCGCGCGCCGGTCTGCCGCAGGAACGCGGCCGTGGCCGTCTGCTGCGCCGCGGCCGCGTCGGTGCCGGGCTGTAGCTGGATATAGGTGTAGAAGTTGCCCCAGTCCCAGCCCGCCCCGTCGCCGGCGTACATCGGGTCCGTGAGAAGGTCCGCGAGCGGCAGCAGGACTTCGGCCCGCAGGTGCGACGTGGCCGGCACGTCGGCGAAGACGGCGGCGACGCGGCGCAGGTCGCGGTGGCCGAAAGCCGACACGTCGAGCGTCTTCCCGACGGCGTCCGTGGTGCCGAAGTAGCGCGTCGCCGCGGAGGCGGAGACCATCACGGTACCCGGCTCGCCGAGCGCCGCGGCGCTTCCGGAGAGGAGCGGGAACGTGAACACAGACAGCAGCGACGGGTCCGCGAAGAGGACGTCCGTCTCCTCGAAGGCCGCCTCGGGGCGGTCCGGGACGGAGACGATGGCGGTCGGGACCGGGTGGACGCGTGCCACGGCGGCGGCCTCGGGGAGCGCCTCGGCGAGCGTCGGCGCGAGCGCGAAGCCTGAACCGGCACTGGCCTCTGGCGCGTCGCCGCCGTGCGTCGCCGTCTCGACGACGCGGAAGATCTGGTCCGCGTGCACGTTGAAGGCGTCGAAGCTCTTCTCGTGGGCGACGTACTGGAAGACGAGAACGCACGCGGCGAGCCCGATGGCGAGCCCGGCGATGGTGAGCCCGGCGTAGCCCGGCTGCCGGCGGAGGTGCCGGAGGGCGGTGGTGACGTAGAGTGTGAGCATCGGATTATTCGGAGCGGAGGGCACGGACGGGGTCGGCCGTCGCTGCGCGGAGCGCCTGGAGGCCCACAGCGAGCACGGCCACGGCCAGCGTCGCCGCCCCGGCACCAAGGAAGAGGCCGACCGTCGGGTCGGCGCGGTAGGCGAAGCCCGACAGCCACGCGCGCAGGAACAGGTACGCGACCGGGACGGCGGCCGCGAACGCCACGGCGACGAGCGCCACGACCTCGCGCGAGAGCAGCGCCACGAGGCTGCCGACGCTCGCGCCGAGCACCTTCCGCACGCCGATCTCCTTCGTCCGCCCCTCGGCCGTCAGCATCGCCAGGCCAAACAGGCCCAGGCAGGCGACGCACACCGCGAGCAGCGTGAACGCCAGGAACACCTGCCCCACGAGGTGCTCGGAGCGGTACATCGCGGCGAAAGCGTCGTCGAGGAAGAACGCGTCGAAGAGCTGGTCCGGCGCCGCGGCGTCCCACGCGCGCTCGACCGCGGCCAGCGTGGCCGGCAGGTCGTCCGCGCCGAGGCGGAGCACGGCGTAGGCCGTGTTGTCGGGGTCGTAGGCGAACATCGCCGGGCCGACCTGCTGCCGCATGTCCTGGAGGTGCATGTCGCGGACGACGCCGACGACCGTGCGTCGGTGCTCACCCGTGCCGATGGTCCGCCCGAGCGGCGCGTCCCACCCCAGCTTCCGCACCGCGGCCTCGTTGATCAGGACGGCGTTCGGATCGCCGGACGGGCCCTCGGCCGCAAACGCGTGGCCCTGCGCCATCTCGATGCCCAGCGTCGGGACGAACGCGGCCCCGACCTCGAAGAGGTCGAAGATGAACTCCCCGTCGCCCGTCTGGCCCTCGATGTCGCTCGCCGAGTAGAACGCGATGGCCGAGGGGTCGCTGGGGACGCCCGACCCGAAGGCGACGCTGCGCACGCCCGGGATCTGCTCGGCGGCCTGCCGGAACGCGTCGCCGCGGCCGTCGAGCGCGCCGCGCGTGCGGACGACGAGGGCCTGCTCGGGGTCGAAGCCAAGCCGCGCGTGCTGCACGAAGGCGAGTTGCCGCTGGATGCCGATCGTGCACGCGACGAGCGCGATCGTCGCCGTGAGCTGCCCCGCGACGAGCACCTTCCGCAGGAGCGCGCGCGAGGGTACCGCGCCCGTCCCGCGCAGCGCCGACGTCGGGCGGACGAGCGACAGCACGAACGCCGGATACGCCCCGGCACCCACGCCCAGCGCCGCGACGCCCGCGACCACGCCCGCCCACAGCCACGGCTCAGCCCATGGACGGCTCAGCGGACGCCCGGTCCACCCCTCGAACGCCGGCAGCGCGAGCGCGACGAGCGCGAGGGCGACCGCGAACGCGACGGCCGTCGTCGCGAGCGACTCGGCGATGAAGAGGCGCACGAGGCTGCCGCGCCCCGCCCCGAGCGCCTTCCGCACGCCGACCTCCTTGGTGCGCTGCGCCCCGCGCGCCGTCGCGAGGTTGGTGTAGTTGACGCCGGCGATGAGCAGGATCACGACCGCGATGGCCAAGAACAGGCCCACGTAGCGGATGTCGCCCTGCGGCTCGATGTCCTGGTCCGCCCGCCCGCGCAGGTGGAGGTCGGTGACGGGCGTGAGCACGACCGTGGACGGAATCCCGACCTGGTCCGTCTCGCGGAGCGCCGTCCGGGCGGCCTGGATACGCGCGCCCACGGCCGCCGCGTCGGTGCCGGGCGTAAGGCGGACGTAGGTGTACGCCAGCTGCGACCAGCGCTGGGCCGGGTCGGTGGAGAGCTGCGAGACGAACGACGCCACGAAGTCGGCGTGCACGTGGGCGTTTGCGGGCGTCGCGCGCATCACCCCGACGACCTCGTACGTCTCGACGGCCGTGCCGTAGCGGCTGCGCACGTCGAGCGTCTGCCCGAGAGGGTCCGCGTCGCCGAAGTAGCGCCGGGCCGTGGGCTCGGAGAGGACGACGGTGAAGGGCCGCGCGAGGTCCGATGCCCTCCCGCGCACGAGGTGCGCGTCGAACACGGCGAAGAACGCGGGCTCGGCGTAGAGGAAGCGGTCCTCGTAGACGCGGTCCTGGCCGTGCACGACGAGCGGCGACGGCTCGTCGGCGAGGCGCAGCGTCGCCTCGATACCCGCGACCTGCGGCAGCACGTCGTCGGCGAGGGGCGTCTCGACGTTCGCCCACCGCTGCATCTCGGTGCCCGCGGACCCGCCCGACTTCAGGTCCTGCTCGAGGCGGAAGAGGCGCTCGGCGTGCGGGTGCGAGCGGTCGAACGACAGCTCGTCGCGGACGAACAGCCCCAGCAGCAGGCAGCACGCAAGGCCGACGGCCAGCCCGGCCACGTTGAGCGCGGCGAGGCCGGGGCGCTGCCGGATCTGGCGCGTGGCGATGCGAAAGTCGGTGGTCCACATGGCGGTCGAGGTTAATCGGAGCGGAGGGAGCGGACAGGGTCGGCCGTGGCCGCGCGGACGGCGTGGACGCCCGCGGCCAGAAGCGCCAGCGCGAGCACGCCCACGGCGACCCCCACGAACGGGCCGGCGCTCAGCGGCGCGGGGTAGGCGAAGCCCTCGAGCCAGCGCCGCGCGAGCCACCACGCGACGGGTGCCGCCACGGCGAGCGCGACGGCGACGAGGCGCGCGAACTCGCCCGAGAGACGGGCGACAAGCCCGGCCACCGTCGCGCCGAGCACCTTGCGGATGCCGATCTCCTTGCGGCGTCGCTCGGCCGCGTGCGCGGCCAGCCCGAACACGCCGAGGCATGCCAGCACGACGGCCACGAGACCGACCGCGCCGAAGAGCTGCCCGAGCTGCCGGTCCTGCCGCATCTGGTCCGCGAAGGCGTCGCTTACGAAGCGGGGATCGAACGGGTACTCCGGTGCCAGGCGCTCCCACATCGCCCGCAGCGCCGCGAGCGTGCGCGCGTCCGACGAGCGGAGCTGGACGGCGAGCAGCGTCGTGCTCTCGAACTCGGCCAGCGGTGCCACCACGACAGGCTCGATGGCGTTGCGCGGCCCCTCGACGTGGAAGTCGCGCACGACGCCCACGATCTCGCTCGGCGTCTCGCCGCCTCCCGTCACGACCGTCTCGCCGATGGCCGTGGCCGCGTCCGTCGTCATCAGACCGAGCTTCCGCGCGGCCGTCTCGTTCAGGACCACCACCCCGCCGGGCGGACTGTCCGGCGTAAACCACGCGCCCGCCGCCATCTCGAGGCCCAGCGTGGCGGGATAATCGGCGTCCGCGCTGAGGGTGCGCACGCCGACGTCGTCCGACGGGTCGGCGGGCGTCTGGGACGGCGAGAGGGACATCATCATGTTGAAGCCGCCAGGGACGACCGAGGCGATGCTGGCCCGGGCGACGCCGGGGATCGCCTCGGCCTGCTGCTTCATCACGTCGCGGAGCTGCGTCAGGCGGTCGGCCTGGAGGCCGAGCGTCACCACGCGGTCGCCCTCGAAGCCGAGGTCGCGCGAGCGGAGCGCGTCGAGCTGGCTCCACACGACGGCCGTCGAGGCGAGCAGCACCGCCGTGACGGCAAACTGGAACACGACGAGGCCCTGGCGGACGCGCGTCCCGCCGCGCCCGTCGGTCGCGGTGCCTCGCAGCGCCGCGACGGGCCGGAAGCGGGCGAGCACGAGCGCCGGGTACGCGCCGGCGAGCAGGCCCGCCAGGAGCGCGAGCAGCGGCACGGCCGCCCACTCGGCCGGGCCGAGCCCGCCCAGCACGACGCGCTTGGCGAAGAAGGCGTTGAACGCCGGCAGCCCGGCGGCCACCAGCCCGACCGCGACCCCGCCGGCCACGAGCGCCAGCACGAGCGCCTCGGCGAGGAACAGCCGCGCGAGCTGCCACCGGCTCGCGCCGAGCGTCTTGCGGACGCCGACCTCGGTCGAGCGCGACAGCGCGAGCGCCGTCGCGAGGGTGGCGTAGTTCACGCACGCCAGAAGCAACACGAGCCCGGCGATGGCCAAGAAGAGGACGAGGTAGAGCGGCCGCCCCGTCATGCCCTCCTGCGGCGAGTCGAAGTGCTGCAGGACGAACTGGGGCGTCCCCGCACCGGCCGGCGTGTAGGGCCCGAACGATCCCCCGGCGAGGATCAGCGGGCGGAGCGCCGCCTGCACGGCCACCGTGTCGGCGAGCGAGGCGAGGCGGACGTACGTCGGGACGGCCTCGCCGAGAGCGGGTGCCGTGCCGTCGTTCGTGGCGACGGGCGTCTGCCCCGAGACGAGCAGCTCGAACTGGAACGACGACGCACCCGGCGGGTCGGCCGCGACCCCCGTCACGGTCGCCGCGAGCGGCGCGGGGTCCCGGAGCCCGAACCCGGTCCTCTCGACGTAGACCGTCTCCCCCACCGGGTCCGCGTCTCCGAAGAGGGCCTGCGCGAGCGAGGCGGTGAGGATCGTCTTGCCTGGCCCGTCGAGGGCCGTCCGCGCGTCGCCCTCGAGCAGCGGGAACGAGAAGACGCGGAAGAACGACGGGTCGGCAAAGCGGACCTCGTCCACGACGACGCCCGCGGACGTCGGCGTGCGGCGGACGAGGCCGGGCTGGTCGGCCGTCGCGGCGACGGCCTCGACGCCGGCCGGGTGGGCGAGCGCTTCGGCGGCGCCCTCCGGCGCCATCATGAAGTTCATCGTCTCGCTGCCCCACTCCATCTGCTGCCGGATCTCGACGATGCGCTCGGCACCGGCGTGGAAGCGGTCGTAGCTCAGCTCGTCGCGGACGAACAGCAGCGCGAGAAAGCAGCACGCGAGCCCGACGGCGAGGCCGCCGACGTGGGCGGCCGTCGTGCCGGGGCGGCGGGCGAGGCGGCGGAGGGCGAGGCGGAGGGCGGTCGGGAGCATCGAAACAGGGCGCGGGTGGGACAGTCGGGGCGGATCGAGGCTCTACTCGGAGCGGAGCGACCGGGCGGGCTCGGCCGAGGCGGCGCGGAGCGTGTGCCGGCTGACGGTCGCCACGGCCACGGCGACGGCGATCACGCCGGCGACGAGGAACGGGACGGGGCCAAGCGCCACGCGCGACGCGAACCCGTCGAGCCACCGCGACAGCGCCCACGCGGCAACGGGGACGGCAAGGACGAACCCGACCAGGACCGGCCGCGCGAAGTCGGCCGTGAGCCGCGCGACGATCTGGCCGACGGTCGCGCCGAGCACCTTGCGCACGCCGACCTCCTTGCGGCGCTGCTGCACGGCGTACGCGGCGAGCCCGAACAGGCCGAGCGCGGCCACGACGAGCGCGAGGCCGGAGAAGAGGCCGAAGGCTCGCGCCAGGCGCTCCTGGGGCCGGTACTGCGCCTCGACGGCCAGCGCGAGCGCCTCGGGCGCGAACGGCACCTCGGGGGCACGCGCGCGCCATGCCGCGGCGAGCCCGGCCGAGGCGCGGGCTCCGGGCGCCGTCCGCACGATGGCCCACGAGGCGGTGCCGGAGCCCTCGAAGAAGACCTGCGGGCCGACGGCACGCGTGAGCCCGTGGTGCGCGTAGTCCGCGACGACGCCGACGACCTCGCCGGGCGAGCGGCCCTGCGTCTCGATGGCCTGCCCGACGGCCTCGGCCGGCGTCCACCCGAGCGCGCGCGCGCCGGCGGCGTTGAGCAGCACGCCCGTCTCGGCGTCGCTCGCGACCGCGGGCGAGA
>JBBSQZ010000063.1:0-13845 GCA_038243565.1 Rhodothermales bacterium
CATCGGCGTCGGCGCCTCGTTAAAGGCGCCGCTCGTCGGCCCGGCGGCCTTCGTCGAGCTCCGCTACTCGCAGGACGTCACCGGCGTCGCGGACGTCGTGGGTCTCACGACGGACCACACGTACAAGGTGAGCCTCGTCCAGCTGCGCCTCGGCGTCGGGCTGTAACCCGGGGTGGGAGGGAGGCGCCCAGCGTCACCCTCTCCGTCACACGTCGGGATGGCTTCCGACCTGGATAAGGCAGGTACCGCGCGGCCCGGCGTTGATGAGCAGCACCTGGTACACGCCGCCGCGCGAGATGCGTGCGGTCCAGTCGGAGATTGGGTCGCGCTGTCCCGAGTCGTTCGGCGCCCCGTAGCCCTCCCGGAGCGGGCTCCCCGGCATGAAGACCTGCACGAAGCAGTCCGCAGCGTCGGGGTCCACGGCGTCGGCGGCGGTGGCGTTTCCGGCGTGTGCCACAAGCACCTGCCCGGCGCTCAGGCGGACGAGGTAGCGGGCGGACTGGCCATGGTGCAGCACGCGCGTCCGGGTCACCTCGGACGTGCCGGAGCGAAGCCGGACGCGCTCGGTGTGCATCTGCGCCGCAGCGGGGAGGGTCGTCGCGGCGAGGATGGCGGCGAGCCCGCCGAGGCGGGTGAGGAGTCGGGTCATCGGGAAACGGAAAGGGGACCGGCAGGACCGCTCCGCCGGCCCCCTATGGGCGAGGTGCGCGCTCGTCGAGACGCCTAGAACCGCAGGATCGCGGCCGCGGGGCCGTGCTTGGCGAGCGCGGCGCGGGCGGCGTCCGAGCGGATGATCTCGAGCTGCGCGCCCTGCGTCATCGCGCGGTCCAGCATGTGCTCCACGAGGTCCGGCACGGCGCGGACGCTGGCGCCGGTCGCGGCGTAGGTGCCCGTCGTCTGGTCCGTGAGCAGGTCCACGGCGCCGTCCATCGGGACGAGGCCGCCGGGCATGCGCGCCTCGTCGTCCACGACGAGCATCATCACGCGCTGCTGGTTGAGCATGTCCAGCGTGTCCGCGATGCCGACGACGGCCTTGGAGCCGAGGGCGGCCTCGATGCGGCCGAGCGTGTCCATTTCCTCGCGCGCCTCGGCGTCGCGCTGGATGGCCTCGGCGGCGGTCGCGACCTCGGCCGTCGTGGCGTGGATCTCGCAGGAGAACGTGCCCGCGAGGCGCTGGCGCGTGGCCTGGTCGAGCGCGTCGCAGAAGTCCGCGTCCATGTCCGCCGGGGCGGAGTAGACGACGTGGCGCGCGGCGAGCGTCTTGCAGATGAGCGTCGCGGCGTGTGCGGACTTCTGCGCCTGCGCGCGCCGGAGGTCCGCCTTGATGTCCTGGCGCTGGTCCTTCGAGACGGTGTCCGTCACGGCGACGGGCTGCCCCTCGAGCGTGTAGACCTCCTCGACGAGGCCGATCTGCGAGAAGAAGAAGCGGCTCTTGTGCGCCGAGAGGAGGGCAATCACGAAGCGGTCGTTCTCGTCGCGGACGCGCGCGAGCGGCCGGACGTACGGGTTCTGCTCGACGTGGACGGACGTCGGGAGGTCGATGGCCGTGCCGAGGCGCTCGAACAGGCCGATGGACTCGCACGCGAAGAAGGCGACGCCGCGGCCGGTCCGCGGGAGGCCCGCGTCGAGCGTCTCGCGGATGCGCTCGACCTCGGCCTGGACGGCCTCGCGCCGATCACCTGCCTCGGCGAGGGCCTGGTCCGTGATCTCGCGGAGGGCCTTCTCCCACGCGTTGCCGCGGCGCATCTCGGGCGAGAGCGAGAGGTAGAGGCTCACGACGGGCGCGCCGTCCGAGGTGGTCTCGTTGAGCCGCGTGAGGTGGTCCGGCGTGAGGAAGTGGAAGCCCGGCGTCGTCGTGCGGCGGCGGAGCTCGGCGAGGAGGGCGTCGCGGGTGTCGGGGGCGAGGGTCGTGCTCATGAGGGGCGGGGAAATGGGAAATGGGGACTGGCAGCGCGCGGGGGCGGCAGGAGCTAGCGCCTCGGCGCCTTCGGCTCCTGGCCGGCCGCGCGCTACGCGTCCGGAAGCGGGTCGCCGGTGTACGAGTCCACGGCGGGGTCGTCGCCCGAGGCGTCGGGCTCGGAGCCCATGCGCTCGAGGAGGCCCGCGCGGGCGGCGTTCACGTTCTCGGCGACGCTCTTGATCGACTCGTCGAAGATGCTGGCGACCTCCTGGAGCGACAGCTCGAACTCGTCGTGGAGCAGGAGGGCCTGGTGCACGCGGCCGATCCGGTCCGCGAGCGGGTCCTCGGTGAGCGCGTTGGGGCCTTCGCCGTCGGTCGGGCCGTACGGGTTGTCGTCGTCGTTCGTGAGGTCCGACGTGCCCTGCTCGACGGGGTCGGCGTCGGCGGCGATGGTGCCCGGGACGATGTCGCCGTAGGTGAGCACGTCGAAGGGCTCTCGGAACTCGTAGAAGGCCTCCTCGACGGCGTCGGTGTCGGCGCCGGTCGGGACGGGCGCGTCGAGCGAGATCGGCGTGCGGTCGTCGTACTGCGCCTCGGCGCGGGCGAGGCGCATCAGCGTGCGCGTCTGGAGGCCGAGCAGCCACGCGCGCATTGGCATCCGGTCGGCGTCGAACGTCTCGCGGCGGTCGTAGGCGCGGACGAGCGTCTCGCCGACGAGCTCCTCGGGCGTGAGGCTGTCGGCGGACATCCCGCCGTTCTGGCGCTGGACCTCGACCTGCCGGCGGGCGGCGTCGAGCAGCGTGTCCTGATAGGGGGCCGTGGCCTCGGTGAAGGCGTCGCGGTCGCCGGCGAGCGCGCGTGTCCAGGCGTCGGACGGGTCGGGCATGGGGTCTGGGGAGAAGGGCTGCCTCTAATGAGCCCGGCCCGGCACAGGATCCGCCGCCGGAGAGCCAATCCCGTCGAGACGCGCCACGGGCGCGTCCCTACGAATGCGGTGTGGCCTCCCGCCCTCAGTTGCCCAGCGTCACGACGATGGGGAAGTGGTCCGTCACCGTGAACGGGTCGTGGGCGTGGACGTAGCGGACGTCGCGGACGCGCGCGTAGAGCGCGGGCGAGAGCAGGATGTGGTCGATCGCCGAGAGGTCGTCCGGGCCGATCTGGCCGTCCGAGTTGCGGTCGTAGAGGCTCGTGAAGCGCTGCGCCTGCGGCACGTCGCTCATGACGCTCATGAGGTCGTCCTCGGGGCCGTCGCCGGCGCGCTTGATCGTCGCGAGGACGTTCGTGATGGCGCGCGAGCCGCGGCGGTCCGGGATCGCGTCGTCGACGTCGTTGTAGTCGCCCAAGACGATGATCTGGCGGCCGAGGGCCTGCTCGCGGACGACGAGGCGGCGGATGACCTCGGCCTGCGCCTCGCGCTTCGGCGCGCGCTCGGGGTTGTCCGGCTGCGCGAGGAAGTGGATCCCGACGATCGTCACGGGCATCCCGGCGAGCGTCATCCGGGCGAAGAGGTTCTTCGAGACGCCGTACTGCGCGTCCGTAAGGCCGACCGGCACGCGCTCGTTCGTCCGCCCGAGCGTGTCCACGGGGACGCGGCTGAGCAGGCCGACGTCCTGGCCCGTGAACGCGTCCTGCCCGTCGATGAGGTAGGCCGTGTAGCCCATGCCCTGGAGCGACTCGGCGTTCATCAGCTCGAGCGCGTGGAGGTTCTCGATCTCGGGCATGACGACGACCTCGGCGTCCAGCATCCGGACGACGGCGCCGACGGCGTCGCGGTGCGCGCGCGACTTCTCGGGATCGCCCTTCCACGGGAAGCTCGCCTGCCCCTCGTCACCCTCGCCGTCGAACAGGAACTCGCCGTTGAACGCCGCGATGCGGATGCCCGGGACGGTCCACACGGGCGGCGCCTCGATCGTAAACGGGGCGGGCGCCTGCGGTGCGGCAGGCGCCGTAACGGTGGGCGCTCCGGCGACGGGCGCGGCGACGCGCGGCGGGCCGGCGCACCCGGTAAGGACGACGAGCAGCAGGACGACGAAACGAGCGGGCATCACGATCGGGAGCAAAAAGGAGGGGGCACGCCCGACGCAGGCGTGCCCCCAAGATCGCCCGGACGGCCGGGCGGTAAGCGTGTCCAGCCGAGCGTGATGCCCGGCAGGGTCCGGCTAGAGCCGGATAACGGCTGCGACGCCCGAGTAGAACCGGAAGCGGCGCGGGTCGATCCGCGAGGCGACCGGCCGAACCGGGCTGTGTCCAACGGCCCATGCCGGAGCAGCTCCGCCGACCATCGAGCGCTCACTGTAAAAGTGACGCGTCGTGGTGTCGAACGGGCGCGCCGCGGCGGGCGCGTAGTACACGGCGTGCGCCACCTCGAGGGCGCGCTGCCATCCCGCCGACTCGGACGTCGACGTGAGGTGCGTGTACAGCGTGCGCTTGGCCGAGCCGGGGTTGAACGCGCTGAACTGGTACGGGTCGAGCACGGCACCGACATAGGTGCGCTGCCCGCGGTAGCCAGTCTCGACGCGGTTCCGGATCACCCAGGCGACGAGCTCCTGCTCGCGCGGCTTCTTCGTCTCGGAGTAGGCACACCGGGCAAGCCAGAGGACGTCGGGTGAGACGTGGCCCGCGTCGAAGGCGGGGACCGCGTCTGAAACGACGTGGGTCGGGAGACCGCTGGCAGCGAGCTCGTCGGCCGAGTGCGAGGTGAAGAAGATGGCGAGGACGGGGAGGAGCGTGGACAGGACGACGGCGACGGACGCCGCGGCCTTTTTGGGGAGGTTTAGCATAGACTGGCCGGTGCCGGTTTGTGAGTGGCCTGCCGCCGCGGGAACGCCCGCACGTGGTGGAAGCGGAAGGCCGAAATCGGTAGCGGTTGCTCGATGCGGTAGAGGCAGGTAGGCTTGAAGGCGTGCAAGCGGTGTGCCGGCCGCCAGCAACTCCCCTCTAACGGGGCGAGGGGCGGCCCATGTTGCATGAGGACCCGGCGAACGTCCGCACCTATCCGTAACAGTGCCCACGAGAGCACACACCGGCCGCGTGCCGCTTCACGTGGAGAGCCTGCAAATCGTCTGTGATGCCAACATTCCGGCCGCCGAGGCCGCTTTCGGGCGGTTCGGGCGCGTCCACCTGCTGCCCGGCCGCGCCATCGACCGCGCCGCTGCGCAGGAGGCCGACGTGCTGCTCGTCCGCAGCGTGACGCCCGTCACGGAGGCGCTCGTCGGCGGGACACCCGTCCGCTTCGTCGGCACGGCGACGGCGGGCGTGGACCACGTGGACCAGGACGCGCTCGCGCGCCTCGGCATCGCCTTCGCCTCGGCGCCGGGTTCCAACGCGACCTCGGTCGTCGAGTACGTGATCGCGGCGCTCCTCGAGCTGTCCGAGAACGACGGGTTCGATCTGATGGGCGCGACGCTCGGCGTCGTCGGGGCGGGGCAGGTCGGCGGGCGCCTCGTGCCGCGCGCCCGCGCGCTCGGGATGACCGTCGTCGTGTGCGACCCGCCGCGCGGCGCGGCCGGCTTCACCGATCACGACTACCGCCCGCTCTCGGAGCTTCTCGAGGCGTCGGACGTCGTGACGCTCCACACGCCGCTGACGGACGGCGGGTCGTGGCCGACGCGCGGCATGATCGGCGCCGAGGCGCTCGCGGCGATGCGTCCGTTCACGTGGCTGATCAACGCGGCGCGCGGACCCGTCGTGGACGGCCAGGCGCTCCTCGCGGCGCGCTCGCGCCTCGGCGCGCTCGTCCTAGACTGCTGGCCCGATGAACCCTCGCCGTACCTCGAGCTCATCGCCGCGGCCGACCTCGCGACGCCGCACATCGCCGGCTACGCCTTCGACGGAAAGGTCGCCGGGACGACGATGCTCGACGCCGCGCTTCGCGCGTGGCTCTTGGAGCAGGGCACCCCGCTCCCGCCGCCGTGGTCGCCCGACGCGATTCTCACGGAGCCCGAGCCGCTCGTCGTCACGGCTCCGCCGCTGCCAGACGATTCGTCCGAGGCGCGGACAGCGTTCCTCGCCGCCCTCGCCCGGCAGGCCTACGACGTGCGTGCGGACGACGCTCGCTTCCGCGCTACAGTCGGCTCGGAACCAGACGCCGCGCGCCGCGCCGCCGCCTTCGCCGAGCTTCGGCGGACGTACCCGAGGCGCCGCGAGAACGCCGCGTTCACCGTCCGAGGCGCCGTCCCCGAGGCGCTCCGCCGCGCCGTCACGGACGGCCTCGGGATGCGCCTCGCACTCGGTACGTAGCGCTGCGGCTCCATCCATCACCATTCTCTACCCAACGTCATCCCGAGCTTGTCGAGGGATCTCGACGCCCAACCGAAGACGTCGAGGTCAGAGCCAACGCGTCGAGATCTTTCGACTGTGCTCGCGGCGGGCTCGCTCCACTCAGGATGACGGTGGAGAAAGGCACGCATCAAATTCCGTCCTCCGCCCTCCGCTACGGCTGGCCCTGGGCGACGAGGGCGGGCACCGGCAGGCCCACGAGGTGCGCCGCGATCTGCGCCGCGTGGATGCGCCCGTTCTCGATGAACCAGCGGCTCGTGTTGAGCCCGCCGCAGAGCGTCCCGGCGACGTACAGGCCCGGCCGGTTCGTCTCCATCGTCCCGGCGTCGTGGGCGGGCACGCGCGCCGGGCCGTCGAGGTCGATGCCGACCGCCTCGAGGAAGGCGAAGTCCGGGTGGTAGCCGACGAGCGGCAGCACGAAGTCCGCCGCAATCTTCTGCGTGCCGGCCGGCGTGGTGACGTAGACGTGCGTCGGCGTGATCTCGTCGACCGTCGTACCGAAGTAGGCGGTGATCGCGCCCTCCTTGATCCGGTTGAGGAGGTCCGGCCGCTGCCAGTACTTGACGCTCTCCGCGACGTCCGGGGCTCGGACGACGAGCGTCACGCGGCCGCCGTGGCGGTTGATGTCGAGGGCGGCGCGGGCGGCGGAGTTCTTGGCGCCGATGACCACGACGTCGCGGCCGGAGTACGGGTACGGCTCGCGGTAGTAGTGCGAGACGTGCGGCAGCGCCTCGCCGGGCACGCCGAGCAGGTTCGCCTGGTCGAAGAAGCCCGTCGCCAGCGCGACGGCGCGGGCGTAGTGCACGCCGCGGTCCGTGACGACGCGGAAGGCGCCGGCCTCGCCCTGGATGCCGATCACGCGCTCGCCGAGGCGCAGGTCGAGGGCCTCGTGAAAGGCGACACCGCGGTAGTAGTCGATGGCCTCCTCGCGGAGCGGCTTGTAGCGGCGCGTCGCGAGCGGGTGGTTGCCGATCTCGAGCAGCTCCGGCGTCGAGAAGAACTCCATCTGGGCGGGGTAGCCGAGGATCGAGTTGACGATGGCGCCCTTCTCGACGACGCGCGCCGTGAGCCCGGCGCGGCGCGCCTCGACGGCGCAGGCCAGCCCGATCGGGCCGCCGCCGACGACGAGCAGATCCAGCGTGTCGGTCGTGTTCAGTTCCAAATCAGTCCTGTTGCATGTTCAGGATCTGAACGGGATCGGCGCGGCGGCAGGTCCCGGCGCTGCGTCAAGAGACGGCGGGATCGGCGCCGGGCGCCGGCTCCAGCGCCGCGCCTGGACGCGGCGCGCGCGGCGAGCGCGCCCTACCTGGCTCTGCGCCCGATGACGAGCGCGGCGCTGGTAGGGCCGGCTCGCCGAGCCGTCCGCCGCTCGGTCCGGGCTCAGGCGGATGGCGCGCCGTCGCCGCCGGGGAGGCCCGCGGCGCGGCGGGCGCGGACGAAGTCGCGCAGCAGGTGCGCCGCGGCGTCCGCCTCGACGCCCGAGAGCGTCTCGACCTGGTGGTTCAGGCGCGCGTCCTGCGGGATGTGGTACAGCGTGGACGCGGCTCCGGCCTTCTCGTCGAAGGCGCCGTAGACGAGGCGCGTGAGGCGCGCAAGGACCGTCGCGCCGGAGCACATCGGGCACGGCTCGAGGGTGACGTAGAGCGTGCAGCCGGCGAGGTTCTTCGTGCCGAGCGTCTCGCAGGCGGCCGAGATCGCGATCATCTCGGCGTGCGCCGTCGGGTCCTGGAGGCGCTCGACCTGGTTGTGCCCGCGCCCGACGATCTGCCCGCCCTTCACCACGACGGCGCCGACGGGCACCTCGCCAGCCTCGGCCGCGCGCTCCGCCTCGGCGAGCGCGAGGCGCATCCAGCGGCGGTCCGGGTCGAGGAGAGAGGCAAGCGACATCGGGGGAGGTTGAAGGGTTGAGAAGGGTTAAAAGGTTGAAGGGGAATGCAAGATCCGCCGTGCACGCGCGCTCACCCCGCATTTCCCCTTCCACCCTGTCACCCTTCCACCTTTCCATCCCGCACGAGCGGCATCGTCATGCAGCGCGGGCCGCCGCGGCCGCGCGAGAGCTCGTGGCCCGTCAGGCGGACGGCGATGCGGCGGTCCGTCGGGACCGAGGCGGCGTCGGGGTAGCGGTCCAGGAAGTCCGCGGCGTCGACCGTCTCGAAGCCGTGCTCCTCCATCGCGGCGTAGGTCCGGCGGTTGCGGTCGTAGCCGACGACGAGGCCCGGGCGGACGGCGAAGAGGTTGGCGCCGTCCGTCCACTGCTCGCGGCGCTGGTGGACCTCGTCGGCCCCGCCGCACGGGATGAACGTGTGCGTCCGGCCCGTGAGCTCGTCCAGCGCGACCTGGACGGACGGCAGCACGCGCATCCGGAACCGGCCCGGCTCGTCGCCGGCCTCGAGGTGGAACGTCTGGTTGCGCGCGGCCTCGATGATCGGCGGGAAGGCGACGCAGACGTCGTCGTCGGCGAACGTGAACACGGTGTCGAGGTGCATGCAGTAGCGCTCCTTCGGCAGGTTCACCATCAGCACGTGCTCGACGGGCGTGTGCTCGAGGAGCTGCTGCGCGACGTGCATCACGCCGCCGAGGCTCGTCCGCTCGGACTGCCCGATCATCACGATCTTGTCGGAGACCACGAGCAGGTCGCCGCCCTCAAAGAAGACGTCGCTCGGGACGGAGATCAGGCGGTCGCGGGCGCCGGCGAAGCGCGGGTGGTGCCGCGCGACCGTGTTGATGATGACGGACTCGGGCATCCGCGCGGCCGTCGCGGCGTGGCTCAGGATGGCGAACTCGCCGACGACGGCGGCCGGGTCGCGGGTGAACAGCAGGTTCGGGACGGGGTCCGCGGAGACGGCGAACGGCGCCTGGCCGGTGACGGCGAAGCGGTAGAGCGCGCCCGGGTCGAGCGCCTCGAGGTCGGTGCGCCACGCCTCGAGGTTGCGCTCGGGCATGAGCCGCACGAGCGTCTCGACGAAGTCGGCGCGCGCGTCCTCGTGGTCGAACGTCTCGCGGAGGAGGTCGCCGATCTGCAGCACGGCGTCCGGCTGCCCGACGATGCGCTCGAAGAGCGCGCAGAGCGTCGCGTGCTCGGCGCGGGCGTCCTCGACGAAGAGGAGGTCGTCGAAGAGGAGCGCGTCCTTGCTGGCGGGCGTCACGAGCGCCATCTCCTCGCCCGGCGTGTGGACGACGACCTGCCGCAGCGGGGCGGTCTCGGAGGTGACGCGGATCGGCGAGGTGGCTGGGGCGGCGGGCGGCGGGGCGACGAGCGTTTCGGGCACGGGGCGGGGCGGTTGCGGCCTGCAAGCTAGCAGGGAGGGGAACGACCGTGCCCGGGTCCAACCCCAGCGGCCCGAGAGTTTGAAGTTTGGAGGTGCGTACGTCGCGCTCAGATCAGGCCCCAGAGCGGTGGCTCCTGTTCTCTTCAAACTTCAAACTCTACCGAGCACGCCGCTCCTACGACCTCACCGCCGCCTCTGCTTCTCCCGCAGCACCTCGATGAAGCGCAGCACGGCGGCCGCGACGACGAGCACGACGAGCACCTGAACCGCGAGCCCGATCAGCGCGCCGGCGAGCTGGAGCACGAACACGAGCAGCCCGAGCGCCGCGATGATGACGATCGCGATGACGACGAGCTGGAGGAGGCGCTGGATGAGCATCAGAACGTGAGGACGTCGAGGAAGGCCGAGGCGGAGCCGGTGGCGGTGCGGCCGCCGGCGACGAGGATTCGGCCGTCGGCGAGCAAGGTTGCAGTGGCGCCGGCGCGGGCGGCCGCGAGGCGGATGCCCGCCGGCACGCGGAACGCCTGCTCGGCCTGGACCGAGTAAACCTCGAGCGTGGCGAGAAGGGTCCCCTGCGCGTCGCGGCCGCCGGCGACGAGCGCGAGGCCGGCGCGCGGGAGCGGCGCCCCGGCGGCGTCCGTCCGCGGCACGGCGAGCGGCGCGATGGTCCGGGCGTCGAGGCTGAACGGGTAGCTGGTGCCGGGCGTGGTGAAGTCGAGGCGCGCGGCGAGGGCGCCGCCGAAGACGAGGTCCGTCGCGCGGCCGGCCCCGCCGTCGCCGCCGAGAACGGGGACCTGGATGTGGCCGGAGACCGCCGCGAAGGCGCCGGCGCCGCCGTCGGGCGAGAGGCGCTCGAGCGTCTCGGCCGCGGCGGTCCACCGATAGACGTCGATGGTGCCGCTCGCGGCGACGCCCGGTCCGTCGGGGACGAGGCCGCCGTAGAGATAGAGCGTCGTCTGGCCGCCCTGCGTGAGCACGCGCGCCGTGTGGCCGGCGCGGCGCGGCAGGCCGCCGGTGATCGTCACCGCCCGCGGCTGCGTCTCGCCCCGCGGAATCCACTCGGCCGTCGTCACGAAGTCCGCCGCGGCGTTCGGCGTCTCGAGGCGCGCGCCGCCGACGAGCAGCACGCCGCCGCCGGGCACGGCGGACGCCGTGTGGCCGGCGCGGGCCGTGAGCAGCGGCACGTCCGTGCCCGAGAAGCGGCGGCCTGCGGGCGCGAGCACGGCCATCGTCGCGAGCGCGGCCGGGCCGTCGCGGGCGCCGCCGGTCACGAACACGCGGTCGCCCGAGACGGCCATCGCCGCGGCGCTGCGCGCCGACGGCAGCGCGGAGACGGCTGAGGCGTCGGCAGCGACGGTCAGGAAGACGGCGTAGAGCGTGTCCGCCGCGATGACGCCCGACGGGTCCGTCGCCTGCACGGCGAGGGCGTTGAGGCCGGGCGAGAGCGTGAGGTCCTGGGAGAAGACGCCCGTCCCGGTGTCGAGCGTGGCCGTCGCGCCATTGACCGTCAGCGCGGTCGCGCCGCTCACGCGCAGGCGCAGCGGCAGCGCGGCCTCGGTGAGCACCTCGCCGAGGTCCACGCCGACCGTCTCGATCGGGCTCTGGAGCGGGTCCACGAGCGGGCGCTCGCAGCCAGACGCGGCGACGAGCAGGAGCAGGAGGGCAGCGGTCAGGCGCATCCGGAAAAGAGAGGCTCGGGGTAGGTCACGTGGTGCAGGACGAGGCCGTGCGGCGGGGCGGCCGTGCCGGCGGCGCGGCGGTCGTGGGCGGCGAGGGCGTCGGCGAGGGCCGTCTCGGGCAGCGCCCCGCGGCCGACGTCGAGCAGCGTCCCGACGACCGTCCGGACCATCCCGTGCAGGAAGCGGTCCGCCGCGATCTCGAAGCGCCAGTCGCCCGGGCGGCCGTCCGGCACCCATTGGGCCGTCTCAACGGTGCATGTGCGGTTGGTGGTCTCCGACTTCGTCCGGCAGAACGACGAGAACTCGTGGCGCCCGAGGATCGCCTCGGCAGCGCGGTTCATCGCGTCGAAATCGGCCGGGTGGCGCAGCACGAGGCGCGTGCGGCGGTCGAGCGCGCGCGGTCCGGTCGCGGCGTGGTAGTGGTAGAGGCGGCGGCGGGCGTCGAAGCGCGCGTGGAAGGCGTCCGGCGCCCGCTCGGCGCAGCGGACGGCGATGGCCGGCACCAGGAGCCCGCCGAGCGACGCGATCAGGCGGTACGTGTCGACTTCCTGGCCCGCGGAAAAGTGCGCCACCTGCCCGCGGGCGTGGACGCCCGTGTCGGTCCGCCCCGAGCCGACGACGCCGACGGGCGCGCGGAGGATGACGGCGAGCGCCGCCTCGAGCGTCTGCTGGACGGTCGGGCCGGCCGCCTGTGCCTGCCACCCGCGGAAGTCGGTCCCGTCGTACTCGACGAGCAGCCGGTAGCGTAGGGTGGGGCAGATGCGCTCTGAATCGGGCATCGGGGCGAGAGAGTTTGGAGAGCAGAAAGGATGGGCCACATCTGCCTTTCTCTTCAAACTCCAAACTTCAAACTTTGACGAGCGCGGTTCTCGCTCAGGCTGGCGTGCCCGGGAAGGCGTCGGCGAGCGCCTCGAACTCGGCCTCGAACGCCTCGGCGAGGCGCCGCGGGTGCTCGACGTAGGCCGCGTCCGCGCAGAGCCCGACGCGGACCTCGCCGGCGTAGCTCAGGATGCTCAGGCCGAGGCCGATGTCTCCGGCCTGCGGCACCCAGAACATCAGCGAGCGGATGGCTGCGCCGCCAAAGTGGACCTCGCGCGTCGGGCCGGGCACGTTTGTGAGCACGATCGACGCCTTCTCGCTGAACATGTCCACGACCTGCGTGTGGAGCCACCGCGGCGCGCGGCCGATGGACTGCAGGATGAGGAAGACGAGGCCCGGCTGGGCGGATCCCTTCAGCGCGTCCATGCGGCGCTTCGTCTCGGCGAGGCGCGCGGCGGGCGTCGCGAGGGCCGTCGGCAGCAGCAGGAAGGCGAGGCCGAACGAGTTGCCGAGCTCGGCCGCGCGCGAGAGGTCGCGGACGTTGACGGGCACGGCCGCGCGGATCTCGACGCCCGCGACGGGCTCGCCGACAGACTCGAGGTAGGCGCGCAACCCGCCCGCGGCGGCAGCCATCAGGACGTCGTTGATCTTGGTGCCCGACGCCTCGGAGACGGCGCGGACGCGGTCGAGCGGGAACGCGCGCGTCCACGCGGCGCGCTTGTCGGCCGAGGCGTCGCCCTTGAAGACGGTGTCGGAGTCGGCGCGCATCGCGAGCAGCCCGACGGTGGCCTTCGCCGCGGCGCCGACGGCGCCGAGGCGATGCCCGAGGTGCGCCGGGTGGATGATCAGGTCGCGCGTCTCGGCGAGGGCGCCCGAGAGCGTCGCGAACGCCCGCTCGGTGGCCGGCTTCGAGGCGCGCCTGGGCCGCGCCGCGTCAGGCAGGTCGGCGCCGTCGAACGACTCGTCGGCGGCGCTCAGCACGACGTGCATCAGGCCGATGCCGTCGCCGATGCAGTGGTGCAGGCGGACGACCGCGGCCGTGCCCGTCGTGCCGTCGTCGTACGTCACGCTCGGCACGACGTGGACGGTCCACGGTGCGCGGTCGAAGTGCAGCGGCGCCGACATGAGGCGGCTCACGAGCGCCTCGATCTCGGCGCGGCCGGCGGGCGCGGGGAGGGGTGCGTCGTAGAAGTGGCCGGCCGTCGAGAAGCCCGGCTCCGGCTCCCACATCGGGCTCGAGCTCGCCGGCTTGGCGATGCACATCCGGAACCGGTCGAACGGGACGATCCGCTCGTCGAAGAACCGCTCGAGGGCGGCGCGCGAGACGTCGCCGCGGAAGCTCAGCAGCCCGGTGATGGTCATCGGGTTGGTCGGGTCCTCCATGCGCAGCCACGCGCTGTCGGCGGTGGAGACGGGGAACGGCGCGGGTTCGGTCCGTTGGGGCGGTTTGTCCGGCATCGTCGGCGGGAAGTCGTGGGGCCGGAACCTACCGCGCCCGGCTCGCGCGATCTAGCGCGGGCGCCGCGGCGCGGGCCGGCGGGCGAGGATCGTCTGGAGCACGAACGCGTCGCGGAGGGCGCCGGGCTCCGCGAGCCGCGCGGCGATGCTCGGACCAGGTACGCTCCGCGGGGCGGTCCGGAGGCCGTGCGGGTCGTAGGCCTGGCTGTTCGCGTTGGCCACTCGGCGGTCGGCGTTGCGGGCGGCCTGGAAGGCGAGCTCCGAGAGCGGGTTCTGCGGGCCGAAGCCGTGGCGCTCGTGATCGAAGCCGCGCGCCTCTGCATCGAAGCCGCGGCCAGCGTCAACCGTCCGGAAGGCGGTGGCCGCGGCCGTGCGCGCCTCGTAGTCCGCGACGGCCTTGCGGCTCTCGGTGAACAGCGGAGACTCGGGGCGCCGTGGCTGG
>JBBSQZ010000064.1:0-13637 GCA_038243565.1 Rhodothermales bacterium
CCCCTCTCAAACGGTTCAGCCCCTCAGGCGACGGTCACGTCGTCGTTGAGGTAGACGTCCTGGATCGCGTTCAGCAGCGCGACGCCGTCGGCGAACGGGCGCTGGAAAACCTTGCGGCCCGAGATGAGGCCCATCCCGCCGGCGCGCTTGTTGATGACGGCCGTCCGGATGACGTCCGCCGTGTCCGTCTTGCCCGAGCCGCCGCCCGAGTTGATGAGCCCGGCGCGGCCCATGTAGCCGTTGGCGACCTGGTAGCGCGTGAGGTCGATCGGGTGGTCCGACGTGAGCTCAGTGTAGATGCGCGGGTCGAGCTTGCCGTACGACGAGCCGCCCGAGTTGAGGGCTTTGTAGCCGCCGTTGGTCTCCGGCTGCTTCTGCTTCAGGATGTCCGCCTCGAGCGTCGCGCCGAGGTGGTTGGCCTGGCCCGTGAGGTCGGCCGAGGTCTCGTAGTTGGTGCCGTCGACCGTAAAACCCTCGTTGCGGAGGTAGCACCAGAGGACGGTCATCATGCCGAGCTCGTGGGCCTGCGCGAAGGCCTGCGTGACCTCCTCGATCTGCTGCCGCGACTCCGGCGAGCCGAAGTAGATCGTCGCCCCGACGCCGACGCAGCCCATGTTCCACGCCTCCTCGACGCGCGCGAACATCGTCTGGATGTAGATGTTGGGGTACGTGAGCGTCTCGTTGTGGTTCAGCTTGAGGATGAACGGGATCTTGTGCGCATACTTCCGCGCGACCATCCCGAGCACGCCGTACGTGCTCGCGACGGCGTTGCAGCCGCCCTCGATGGCGAGGCGGACGATGTTCTCGGGGTCGAAGAAGTCCGGGTTCTTAGCGAACGAGGCGCCGGCGGAGTGCTCGATGCCCTGGTCCACAGGCAGGATCGACAGGTAGCCTGTGCCGCCGAGGCGGCCGGCGTCGAACGTCTGCTGGAGCGACCGCATCACGGGAATGGAGCGGTCAGACATGGCGAAGATGCGGTCCACGAAGTCGGCGCCGGGCAGGTGCAGGCGGTCCTTCGAGATCTTGGCGTCGGAGAAGGCGAGCAGCGAGTCGGCGTCGTCGCCGAGGAGCTCTTCGATGCGGGCGGTGGTGAGGTCCATCGGGGGAGGGAGGGAGAGTTTGACGTTTGGAGTTTGGAGGGGTGGCAGGTTGGAGGCGAGCGTGTGGAAGGGCGCACGGATCGGCCTCTCCAAACGTCAAACTCCACACTGCATGTCAACCCCGCCGTCGGGCGTCGGCGAGACGCAAGGCCTCGGCGAGCGTCTCGGGCGAGTAGCCGGAGAGCAGCGACGAGAGCATCTCGGCCTCGCCGTCGTCGGTCTCGAACTGGACGACGCCCTCGCGCGCGGCGCGCTCGAGGACCGGGTGGTACATATCGACGAGCTCGACGAGGCCGTGGACGGCGCGCATGAGCTGGTTGCCGGTGAGCGCCGCGTCCATCAGCGGGAACTCGACGACGGGGCGGATTTCGCCGTCCTCGGCGTCGTACTCGAACTGGATGAGCTTCGTTCGCCACTGGACCATCGCGCAGGCCTGGAGGAACGGGCCGGCACTCTCAGCGGGCACGCGGTACGCCTCGGGCGCGAAGATCTGGAGGTAGCGGCCGTCCTCCTGGACCTGGATCACCACGCGCAGGTGCGGGTCGCCGTCGTCGTCGCGGTACGCCGTGAGCCCGCCGAACCCGGTCACGATCGTGTGGTCGTCGCGGACGCTGTACGTCAGGTCGCGCTGGTCGAGGAAGTGGGTGACCTCGGCGAGGGTCGTGGCCATCGGAGCGAGCGGCTGCGGCGTGGCAAACTACACGATCTCGCCGGGGGTCCACGGCGGCCGCACAAACGCGCGCGCGAGCAGCGGCGCCGTGAGCAGGCCGCGGGACCCGAGCCCGGCGAAGAGCCACACACGCTCCGACACCGCCTCGAGGCGCGGCAGGCGCTCGGGCGAGACGCTCGTCGGGACCGTCAGGCGCACGCCGGCGCGGGCGCTGATGATGGGCGCATCGGCGAGGGCCGGGACGAGGCGCGCGGCGCGGCCGCGCAGCAGCACGCTCGCTGCCGGGTCGGGATCGAGCGTCTCGAAGACGTGCTCGAACGTCGCCCCGACAACTACGCCCGCAGCGCCGGGAACGACGTAGACGCCGCCGGCGACGGCCGGGAATCCGTCCGGCAGCTGCGCCTCGAGCGTGACCGTCTGGCCCTTGACGCGGCCCCACGCGAGGTGCGCCAGGGCCGGAAGTGCGGCCACGCCGTCGCCGGGGCAGAGGACGAGCGCCTCGGCCTCGATGGTCTCGTGCTCCGTTATCGCACAGACAAAACCAGAGCGCTCCGTCCAGTCCGTGAGCCGCGCGCCGCTCCGCACCTCGGCGCCGAGCCGCTCCGCCGCCACGAGGACCCCGCGCACGAGGCGCGCTACATCGACGTGCCCGCCGCCCGGGATCCACAGCGCGCCGAGCGGCGCCTCGACGGCCGGCCAGCGGTCGCGCGTGTCAAAGAGAAACGTCGCCTCGTCGGGCCACGCCTCCGCCGAGCGCGCGAAGGCGTCGGCCTGCTTCGGGGCTGCGGCCGGGCGGAGCACGCCGCTCGACTCGACCGGGACGCCTGCCGCGTCGGCGACGGCGTCGAGTGCCGCGCGCGCCTCATCGGCGCGCCATGCCCGTGCACCGCGGCGCCCGGCGAACGGGTTGACGAGCCCCGCCGCGGCGCCGCTGGCGCCGCTCGCCGGCTCGCGCGCGTCGAGCACGACGACCGGCCGGGTTCGGGCGAGCTCGAGCGCCGCGCAGGCGCCCGCGAGGCCGGCACCGACGACGACGACAGGACGCATTCCGGGGCGGGGGAGAGGTCCCGGAAGGTCGTACCCTGACACCAGATGCAAACTGACCGCTGACAAAAGACGATGACCCCCGACGTTCTCGTCGTCGGCGCCGGCGTGGCCGGCCTCGGCGTGGCGTGGCGCCTCGCGCAGAGCGGCCTCGCCGTGACCGTGCTGGACCGCGGCGCGCCCGGCCGCGGCGCGACGTGGGCGGCCGCCGGCATGCTCGCGCCGACTGTGGAGCTCGGCTTCGAAGAACTCGACCTCTACGCCCTCAGCCGCGAGAGCCTCGCCCGCTGGCCCGCCTTCGCCGCGGAGCTCGAGACGGCGACCGGCCTGAGCGTCGGTCTCCGCACCGACGGCACGCTCGTCGTCGCCGACGACCGCGACAGCCTGCTGCGCCTGCGCCGCCTGTTCGACTTCCAGCAGGCGCACGGCGCGCCGGTCGAGTGGATCTCGGGCGAGGCCGCGCGCGAGCGCGAGCCGCTGCTCTCGCCCCGCATCCCGGCCGCCGTGTGGTCGCCCACGGACCACCAGGTCGACAACCGGCGCCTCGCCGAGGCGCTCGTCGCGGCCGTCGAAGCAGCCGGCGGGACGATCCGCCACGGCGCGCCCGTCGCAGCGGTCCGGCCCGACGCGGCGCGGCCCGCAGTCGTGCTCGACACAGGAGAGCGCCTCGAGGCGCGCGCCGTCGTGATCGCCGCCGGTGCGTGGACGGCCAGCATCGCAGGTGTCGTGCCCGCGCCCGTCCGGCCCGTGAAGGGCCAGATGCTGTCGCTGCGCCAGACAGATTCTGTGCGGCTGAGCGTGACGGTCCGCGGGCCGGACGCCTACCTCGTGCCCAAGCCCGACGGCCGCCTCGTCGTCGGCGCGACGAGCGAGGAGCGCGGGTACGACACGGCCGTCACGGCCGGCGGCCTGTACCGCATCCTCGAGGGCGCCGTCGCCGTCGTGCCCGGCATCGAGGAGCTCGACGTGATCGAGACGTGGGCGGGCCTGCGGCCGGCGAGCCGCGACCACGCGCCCGTCCTCGGGCGGACGGCTGCGCCGGGCATCGCCGTCGCGACGGGCCACTTCCGGCACGGCATCCTGCTCACGCCCGTCACCGCGGACGAGGTCGCGGCCGACGTCCGCGCGATGCTCGCCGGATCTCCCGAAACACGCCCCTTGCTGCGCCCGTTCTCGCCTCTCCGCTTCTAACTGACCCGCCCCGAGATGCAGACCATCACGCTCAACGGGGAGCGCCGCGACGTTCCCGACGGCCTCTCGGTCGAGGCGCTCCTCGCCCACGTCGGCCGCGACCCGGGCCTGCCGGGCGTCGCCATCGCCGTCGGCGACCGCGTCGTGCGCCGGTCCGAGTGGGCCGAGACGCGCGTCTCGGATGGCGACCGCATCGAGGTCATCACGGCGGCTCAGGGGGGATGACATGCAGTTTGGAGTTTGAAGGGATCGAACGGTACCGCCCGACCGAGCAATCCCTCATTCTCTAGCTCTTTCCTACGCCCTCTCCAAACTTCAAACTTCCAACTCTGATGTCTCCCGATCCGTGGACCGTCGGCGGCGTGACGCTCCAGAGCCGCGTCCTGCTCGGCACGAGCCGCTACCCGAGCCTCCAGTCGCTCCTGGACAGCGTCGAGGCGTCCGGCACCGAGATGGTGACGGTCGCCGTGCGGCGCGTGGACCTGTACGGCTCGGGCGACGGTGAGAGCCTGCTCGGGGCGCTCAGCCGGCTGTCGACCGCCGCGCGGCCGCTACACCTGCTGCCCAACACGGCCGGCTGCCTCACCGCCCGCGAGGCCGTCCTCACGGCACAGCTCGGCCGCGAGGCGCTCGAGACGAACCGCGTCAAACTGGAAGTCATCGGCGACGACGAGACGCTCTACCCGGACTCTGTCGAGCTCCTCCGCGCGGCGGGTGAGCTCGTCGCCGACGGCTTCGAGGTCTTCGCCTACTGCAGCGACGACCCGGTGACGGCGCGCAAGCTCCGCGACGCCGGCTGCGCCGCCGTGATGCCGCTCGCCGCGCCGATCGGCTCGGGCATGGGCCTCGTCAACCCGTACGCGCTGTCGCTCATCCGCGACCTGCTGCCCGACGTACCGCTCGTCGTCGACGCCGGGCTAGGGACGGCGTCGGACGCCGCGCGGGCGATGGAGCTTGGCTTCGACGGCGTGCTCCTGAACACGGCCGTCTCGGGCGCGCAGCACCCGGCCGCGATGGCGCGCGCCTTCGGCCTCGCGACCGAAGCCGGCCGCCTCGCCCACGGTGCCGGCCGCATCCCGACGCGCACCTTCGCCACCGCCTCGACGCCCGACGTCGGGCGGATCGGCACGTGAGCGCCCTCCCGCGCCTGCTGCTCGTCGCCGACGGCTTCGCCGCGGGGCGCCGCGAGATGGACGCGGCCGCGATCCGCGCCCGCACCGTCGCGCTCGTCGAGGCCGGCGTCGCGTTCGTGATGCTCCGCGACCACGTGGCCGATGCCGAGACGTTCGCAGCGGCCGCCGAGGCGCTCGCGGCCGACCTGCGCGCGGCGCGTCCCGACGTCCGCCTCGTCGTCAACACGCGCCTCGACGTGGCGCTCGGGATCGGGGCGGGCGTCCACGTCGGCGTGCGCGGCCCGTTCGTTTCCGAGGCGGTCGCGGCGGGCGCCGGGTTCGTCGGCTACTCGGCGCACTCGGCGACACAGGTGCGTGCGGCGGCCCTCGCCGGGGCCGATTACGCCACGCTCTCGCCCGTCTTCGAGACGGCGACGCACCCCGAGACGCCGCCGCTCGGCCTCGGTCCGCTGCGCCTCGCCGCCCGCACGGCGGGCATCCCGATCTTCGGCCTCGGCGGCATCACCGCGCCGCGGGCGCGCCTCGTCCGCGACGCCGGCGCGCACGGCGCCGCCGTCCTCTCGGGCCTGCTGTTCGCGTGGGGCCCGCCGCGCACCGTCGCCGCCTTCACCGCCGCCCTCACATGACCCAGCCGTTCCCGACCGCCCTCACCATCGCCGGCTCGGACTCCGGCGGCGGCGCCGGCATCCAGGCCGACCTCAAGACATTCGAGGCCAACGGCGTCTTCGGCATGAGCGTCGTCACCGCGCTGACGGCGCAGAACACGCGCGGCGTCGAGGCGGTGCACGCCGTGCCGGCTGCGTTCGTCACGGCCCAGATCGACGCCGTCGCGTCGGACCTCCCGGTCGGCGCGGTCAAGACGGGGATGCTCGCCTCGGCCGAGGTCGTCGCCGCCGTGGCGGACGGCATCCAGCGGTGGCGCCTCGCGCCGGCCGTCGTGGACCCGGTGATGGTCGCGACGTCGGGCGACCTGCTGCTGGAGGCGAGCGCCGTCGAGACGATCCGCCAGCGCCTGCTGCCGCTCGCCGACGTGGTGACGCCCAACGCGCAGGAGGCGGCCGTCCTCGCAGGCTTCCCCGTCGAGACCCTGGACGACGCGCGCCGCGCCGCGCACGCGATCCTCGCGCTCGGCCCGCGCGCCGTCCTCGTCAAAGGCGGGCACCTCTCGGATGAGGCTGAGGCGGTCGACCTGCTCCTCGAGGTGGACGGCACGGAGACGCTCTTCCGCAACGAGCGCCTCGAGACGCGGCACACGCACGGGACGGGCTGCACGCTCGCGAGCGCCATCGCGGCGAACCTCGCACGCGGCCACGCGGTGCCCGAGTCCGTCGGGCGGGCGCGGCGCTACCTCCAGCAGGCCATCCGCCACGCGCCGGGACTGGGCCACGGCCACGGCCCGACGCGCCACTTCTGGTTCCTCTCGGGCGACGAGGCCGCCGTCTAGCTGGCGATCCGCTGGCCGACCTGCGCCAGGATCGCGCGCGCCAGCCGGTTCGGGTGGTTGCCCGCCTTGACGCGCACGTACGGCACGCCCGCGGCCTCGCAGTACGCCTTGAGGTCCTCAAACGAGTGGCTGCACCAGCGGATGAACAGCACGGCGAGCGCCACGTCCGGCTGCGCCACAGCCGCGCGGAACGGCTCCGTGGACTGGTGCGGCCGCGTCTCCTCCCATCGGACCTGGACCCCGAACGCCCGCGCGATCCGCTCGGCGACGTGTGGCTTCGAGACACCGCCGAACAGGGCGATCGTGCGTCCGTCGAGCTGCGCCGCGACGGCCGCGACCTCGTCCGTGAACGGGTCGTCCCCGTCCTCCTCCTCCTCGGGCCGCGAGGCGACGTAGCGCTCGATCTCGCGGCGGACGCGCGCCGCCTCGGCGGGCGCCGCAGCGTCCGTCGGCCACGTGTCGAGGATGGGCAGCAGGGCGTCGCGCAGCTCGACGGCGCTCTCGGGCAGGCCGGCCCGGACGGCCTTCGTGAGGTCGGAGAGCAGGCGGGGCCAGTTGGCCTCGGGCGACCCGTCGCCGCGCTCGATGCGCCCGGCGCGGTCGGCAACTGCCTTGAGCAGCTTGTCCCGGCGCCCGGCCGGCGCTGGTCGGTCCGCCGCTGCGGCGGGGCTTTGCTCCTCCGGTACCGGCGCGCTCGTCGAGAGGTGGGCGAGGCGCGCGTCGAGCACGTCGAGGCCGCTCGGGTCGGCCGGGTCGTCGAGGCGGAGGTGGCGGGCGATGTAGACGTCGGTGCCGTGGATCGCGTCGCGGATGGCTCGGAACAGCGCGAACTGGTCCGGGTCCTCGGCCGGGCCGCCGTCTGCACGCGCCGCGCGGACGGCCGACCGCAGCGCGGACTGAGCCTCGGCGGCCGCCATGAGCGCGGCGTTGTGGGACGAGCCGGGCGTCGGCGCGGCCGTGCCGAAGGCGGCGATCAGGCGCGCCGCGTCCGCCGCGCTCGAGTAGGCGTGAGCGAGCGTCTCCGCGGCGTCCGGAGACCGGAGCGGCTCCGACAGCATCCAGAGCGAGCAGTGGCGGAAGCGCTCGGCGCGGGCGAGCAGCAGGTTGCGGTCCAGGTCGAACGGCGCGCCATCGCCTCGGGGGGCGCCGGCATCGCGCAACCGGTCGGCGACGTGGCGCGCCGCGGCGGCCTTGAGGTCGAGGCGGTCGGCCAGCCTCGGGTCGGGCTCCGGGGCACTCGCCGCCTCGTTAAGTGCCGTGTGGTTCTCCACCCGGCCGATATGGTCGCCATCGCGGAAGTGGGCGGCGAGGTCGAGCAGGGCGTCTGCGTCCGGGTCGTGGGTGTCTGGCCGGTCGGGTGGCCGAGCGGTGCGCGGCGCCTCGTCGTCAGCTGGGTCCAGGGCGGCTGGGTCGCCTTCGAACAGGCCGGGCCCGGCGATCTCAGCGAGAGCGTCCGAGAGGTCCAGCAGGAGGGCGCGAAACTCTGGATCCGCGTCGGCGCGGGCCTCGAGGCGCTGCGCGAGTCGGAGCAGAGCGGGGGTTCGGTTGGCGAGCGGCATGGGTTCGGGGGGTGCCTCAACGTACGTCCGCCGGTCGCGCTCCGACGCATCTTCACTTGGTCCGCCGCCTCGGGCCTGCCTATCTTCGGGGCCCGCCGCGAGAGACGGTTTCTCGCTGCGATGCGCCCGTAGCTCAGCTGGATAGAGCGTCGCACTACGGATGCGAAGGTCAGAGGTTCGAATCCTCTCGGGCGTACCTAGCGGCCCAGATTCAGCGGAAACGCCGAGTCTGGGCCGCTTTCGTTGCTCACCGCAGGCGCATGTCGAGGTAGGTGTAGACCGTCGCCCACGTGCGGGCCTGCTGCTCGGGCGTGACGCCGGCGCCGTGGCCGCCCTCGGTGTTCTCGAAGTAGTAGACCGGCAGGCCCATCGCCTCCATCCGCGCCGCCATCTTGCGCGCGTGGCCGGGGTGGACGCGGTCGTCGCGCGTCGTCGTGGTGAAGAGCGGGACGGGATAGGCCGCGCCGTCGCGGAGGTTCTGGTAGGGCGAGTAGCGCTCGATGAACGCGCGGTCGGCGGGCACGTCCGGGTCGCCGTACTCGGCCATCCACGAGGCGCCGGCGAGGAGGCGGTGGTAGCGCAGCATGTCGAGCAGCGGGACCTGGACCACGACGGCGTTGAAGAGGTCCGGCCGCTGCGTGAGCATCACGCCCATCAGCAGGCCGCCGTTGGAGCCGCCGCGGATGCCCAAGTGCCGCGGGCTCGTGACGCCCGTCTCGACGAGCGCCTCGGCGACGGCGATGAAGTCGTCGTAGGCGCGTTGCCGGTTCTCGCGCATCGCGGAGCGGTGCCACGTGGGGCCGAACTCGCCGCCGCCGCGGATGTTGGCGACGGCGTAGACGCCGCCTCGGGCGAGCCACTCGGTCCCGGTCATCGCGTCGTAGCCGGGCTCGAGCGAGACCTCGAAGCCGCCGTAGCCGTAGAGCACCGTCGGCGCCGTGCCGTCCGTCGCGAGGCCTTCCTGGCGGACGAGGAAGTACGGCACGCGCGTCCCGTCTCTGGAGACCGCCTCGTGCTGCTCCACGACGAGGCCTGACGCGTCGAACTGCGCCGGCAGCGACTTCACCACGCGGACGCCCGCAGAGCCTGCCCCGGCCCCCGAGCCGGGGTCCGAGACGCGCAGCGTCGTCGGCTGAACGGTGGTGCTCGTCGTGAAGAAGAAGCGGCCCGTGGCGTCGTCGGTCGTGACGACCGCGACCGACGCGATGTCGGGCGTCTCGATGGGCGTCGCCTGCCAGCCCTCGCCGGAGGGCGCGAGGCGCACCAGTCGGCCACGGACGTTATCCAGGACGCTCACGAGGACGTCCGGCCCGAGCGTCGCGATGCCCTGGACGGTCTGCCGATCGGTGGGGACGAAGGCGGACCGGAAATCTCGGCCGCCGGCGACGAAGGCATCGAAGCCGGTGGAGACGACGGCGCCGGCGGGGAACGACTGACCGCCGACCGTCCACTCGGAGCGGAGGTAGACGACGAGGCGGTCGCCGGCGAGGCTCGGGTCGGCGTCGAGCGGCAGATCGAGCGGGACGAGCGCTCCGTCTTTCAGGATGCTCGTCGTGCCCTCGAAGAAGCTTGGGCGGAACGAGACCCCGGGGATGCGGCGGCCGCCCGAGACGAAGGCCATCGGCCAGACGCCCATGTCGGCCGTCGTCGCCTCGAAGACGGTTTCTGCGGACGCGAGCGGCGTCCCGCGGCGCCAGCGCTTCACGACGCGCGGGTAGCCCGAGTCGGTCATCGTTGGGACGCCCCCAGCGTCCGGCCCGAAGTCGGTCGCGACGAGCACCTCGTCCGGCGAGATCCACTCGGCCGCGCTCTTGGCCTCGGGCAGCCGGAAGCCGCCGTCCACGAAGCGGAGCGCCTCGGTGTCGAACTCGCGGACCTCGCCGGCGTCGGACCCGCCGCGCGACAGCTGGACGAGGCAGCGCGTGTAGTCGGGCTCGAGGCACGTCGAGCCGCCCCACGACCAGTTCACGCCCTCGGCCGCGCCGAGCGCACCGATGTCGAGGACGGTCTCCCAGTCGGGCGCGTCCGCGAGGTAGGCGGCCACCGAGGTGCGGCGCCAGAGGCCGCGCGGGTGCTCGGCGTCGGTCCAGAAGTTGTAGACGTACTGGCCGCGGAGGGCGGGCATCGCGATGCGGTCGTCGGACGTGAGCACGGCGAGGGCGCGGGCGACGTGGCCCGCGAACTCGGGGCGCGCCTCGAGGGCGGTGAGCGTCTCGGCATTGTGCGCCTCGACCCACGCCATCGCGCGGTCGCCGGTGACGTCTTCGAGCCAGAGGAACGGGTCGTCTGTCTGGGCCAGAGCGGGGAGGGGGAGCATCAGCAGGGCGAGGAGGAGCGAGCGCATCGCGGCGGCGGCAGGCGGAGGTGGAAACCTACTGACGCAGCAGAGTCAGACTGTGCCTGCATCGAGACTGCGGACGGTGCGTAATCTGGTGCAGCGCGGCGTCTGCTCGGTTCAGTCGTTCAGACGCGTGTCACTCACCACGTATCCAGCGTTATGCGGACCTTCACCGTCGTCGTCGAGCGAGACCCCGAGACGGCGCTCCTGATCGGGAGCGTGCCGGGCTTCCCCGGCGCCCACTCGCAGGCCGCGTCGCTCGACGAGCTCCACGCCAACATGCGCGAGGTCATCGCGATGCTCCTCGAGGACGGCGAGCCGACGCTCGAGGGCGAGTTCGTCGGGACGCAGCTCGTCTCGGTCTGACCGTGGGCGACGTCCCCGTCCTGTCCTCGCAGCAGTCGATACTGCATCGCCGAAATCAACGTCATCCCGAGCTTGTCGAGGGATCTCGACAGCCTGCCCTGAGCGAAGCGGAATGGGCACGACTGGCGCCGCTGCGGTCAGAGTCACCGCGTCGAGATCCCTCAACGACGCTCGCCTGGAGGCTCCCTGTGGGCTGCGCCGGCCTTCGGCGCGGGATGACGGTGTAGGGAGGGGAAGATGTGAGAGAGCATCGCGCGAGTAACCCACCCGAGCTAAAAGAGCGTCTTCGCCTCAGACATGCGCTCCTTCGCCGACATCGGCTCCGAGACGCCCGCCTGCGCCTTGACGGCCGCGAACAGCTCCGGGCCGTAGTCGCGCGGCCGGATCGTGATCGGCATCGGGACCGCGTGGCCTAGCATCAGCGCCTGCTGCTTCGAGTCCAGGCTCGCCAGGATCTGCCGCAGGCCCGCGGCGCCGGGCGAGCCGACGAGCGCCGCCGCGATGTCCTTCTCGTCGTTGAGCTGCGCGACGATCTTGGTCCCGATCTGGCTCAGCACCTCCTCGTCGATGCCCGACGGGCGCTGGTCCACGATGAGGAGCGAGACGTAGAACTTGCGCATCTCGCGGGCGATGAGCCCGAACGGCGTCTCGCGCGCCGTCTCCGGCCCGAGGAAGTTGTGCGCCTCCTCGACCGTGATCATGAGCTGCCGCGGCTTGTCCGCCGCGTTGTTCGACGCCTCGTAGACCTCGACCTTCTTCTCGTACACGCGCCTGAGGCGCCGCGTGATCATGTTGGCGACGAGCAGGTGGGCGAGCTGCGACGAGAAGCGCCCGAAGTCGATCACGACCGAGCGCCCGGCGTCGATGGCCGTCATGAGGGCGTCGAGCACGTCGAGGCGGCCGCGCGAGGGGGCGGTCGAGAAGAAGTCGAAGCGCTGGAGCTGGACGAGCTTGCGCCGGAGCGCGTCCAACGAGGCCTCGTTGGCGCCCGTCTCCTCGGCGATCGTCGCCGTGGGCATGCCGTCGAGGTCGAGGAGCGTCTGGAGCCAGGCGGCGCCGTACTTGCGGCGCAGCAGGAAGGTGCTCTCCGTGGCCGTCGGGTTGAGGCGGAGCGTCTCGCGCAGCGGCAGGATGTCCTCAGGCTCGACCTGGTCCGCGTAGAGCGTGATCTCGACGTCGGCGGCGTGGCGGCGGGCGCGGAGCGACGCGGGGTCCAGGGAGAAGACCTGCACGCGCGGCCCGAACAGCTCCTTCAGGCCCTGCGTGGCTGTGCCCTCCTCGCTGCGGCGGCCGAAGCCGTACTCGCCGTGGACGTCGAAGACGAGGCTCACGGCGCGGTCCGTGGCGACGGTCCCGGCGAGGAGCAGGCGCGTGAGGAAGCTCTTGCCCGTGCCCGTCTTGCCGAAGACGGCGTTGGAGCGCTCGACGAAGCGCTGGAGGTCCAGGCAGACCGGCGTCTCCATGCCGAGCGGCGTCCCGACGTTGAAGAAGCGGTCACCGCCGTCGGCGTGCTCCGAGCCGAAGACGCGCGCCACGTCGTCCTCCGTCGCCTCGCCGACGGCCGAGAAGTGCGCCGGGACCGTCTTGACGGGCTGCGGCGCGTCGCCCGAGATCCCCTGCGGGACCATCAGCTGGGGCTTCAGCGAGACCGTCGCGTACGTCCCCGAGCCCTGGAGCACGCGGCGCAGCAGCTCGTCCTCGCGGCCCGGCGGGTTGAGGAGGATGCCCTCGTTCGCGGCGTCGATGCGGACGTCGGTGATGAGCGAGAAGAAGTCGAACGTCTCGCCCTCGACCACGACGAACGTCCCGGCGCGGACCGTCTCGACCGAGCGCGCCGGGTCCAGCTTCATCTCGACGCCGGCCCCGAGCGAGCCGTTGGTGAGCACGCCGACGCGGGTGCGCTTGTCGGCGTGGGCGAGGTCGTCGAAGAGGGACATGAAGGCGGCGGTGGGGGAGCGGGAAAATGCGGAGGGCGGAAGGCAGAAGGCGGACAAATGCGAAGAACTTCCGCCCTCCGCCCTCCGCCCTCCGCCCTCTACCGCACCGCCGGCTTCGCGGCGCCGTCCGAGACGACCTCGACCATCGGGGCGGGGACCGGGGCCGGGCGCTTCTCCGAGTCCGGGACGTGGAAGACGACGGCCGGGTCGTCGACCGGCTCCGGCTCGAGGAGCAGGTCCAGCGCCTCGTCGATGCGCTTGACGTACTGCACGTCCAGCCCTTCCATCGTCTCGTCCTTGATCTCCTCGACGTCGGCGCGGTTGCGCTCTGGCAGGACGACGAGCGTGATGCCGGCGCGGCGCGCGGCGAGGACCTTCTCCTTGATGCCGCCGACCGGCAGCACGAGCCCGCGGAGCGTGATCTCGCCCGTCATCGCCACGTCGTGGCGCACGCGGCGCCGCGTGTAGATGGACACCAGCGCGGCCGTCATCGCGACGCCCGCCGACGGGCCGTCCTTCGGGATCGCGCCGGCCGGGACGTGCACGTGCAGGTCGAAGTGCGTGAACGCCTCCTGCGGGATTCCCAGATCCTCGGCATGTGCGCGGACCCACGAGGACGCGGCCTGCGCGCTCTCGCGCATCACCTCGCCGAGCTTGCCCGTGATCGTCATCCGCCCCGAGCCGCGGTTCAGGCTCGCCTCGATGAACAGGATTTCGCCGCCGACGGGCGTCCACGCGAGGCCCGTCGCCACGCCCGGGACCTCCGTCCGCTCGGCGGTGTCGTTGTAGAACTTGCGCGCGCCGAGCGCCTCGTCGACGTTGTCGACCGTGATCTCGCCACTCGTCGCCTCGTCC